>JBLIMP010000122.1:0-12684 GCA_047638855.1 Cellvibrionaceae bacterium
CTGCCCCACCTCGACCAAGACATTGACAATGACCCCTGGCATAGGTGATTTCGTCGGCACCATCCCAGTGTCATTGTCTAATTCGCCTCGTGCGCGAGCCAAACGATAAGCCCGTTCGTCTTTGACTGTAATGTCATAGTTTTCGCCGTTCATGAGGATTTCCCAACGATCGCGTTCGGCCGAATCAACCACCGCTTCAAAAGAGTGATTATTCAAAAGCATCGAGATAAGGTCCCCGTTTCCCAGAGAATTTAAGTCAACGCTATACGCTTCCCCATTAACGGTGACCTGCCCTTGCTCGTTCCAAATGATTTCATACTCATTTCCATTGACTGTCGTGATGTATTTCATATGCTTTATACCCTACCTTTTGAGTCGTTCCCAACGGCTGAGCCACTTCCAGTTTGTCGTATCCCGCGAACCGGGGGCCACAAATTGGGCCAATACCTGACCCTGCCGATGTGACAAAATGGTAGCGATAACAGCCGCTTCCATCTCATCCGGTGCTGCACGATCTTTCATGTTGAATTCATTCTCAACAAAGTTAGTATCGAAATTCCCCCCCATGAACGGTACATTTTCCATCATGTGGGAATGAAAGGGGATACTGGTGGTGACACCCATAATATGATATTCACGCAGAGCACGGCGCATACGTAAAATCGCTTCACCCCGATTATTTCCATAGCAAATCAGCTTAGAAATCATCGAATCATAATAGGGGGTTATTTCAGCGCCAGCATAAACGCCGGTATCAATCCGAACGCCAGGACCGGTAGGTGAGTTGATTGTTGTAATGGTGCCTGTCGCTGGAAGAAAGTTCATAAACGGATCTTCTGCGTTGATACGACATTCAATCGCCCACCCTTCCATGCTGATATCTTCTTGCCGAAAGCGTAATTCACGGCCGCGCGCAACTCGTAACATTTCTTGTACGATATCGACCCCAGTGACTAATTCAGTAACCGGATGCTCAACCTGGAGTCGGGTGTTCATCTCTAAAAAGTAGAAATTTTTGTCGCGGTCGGCCAAGAATTCGATGGTTCCGGCCGAAACATAGTCAACCGCTTTGGCGGCAGCCACGGCTACAGCTCCCATCGCAGCACGCATGTTTTCATCAACAAAAATTGACGGGCATTCTTCAATCAGTTTTTGATGACGCCGTTGCAATGAACATTCACGCTCACCCAGATGAATCACATTCCCATGAGAGTCAGCCAATACCTGGATTTCAATATGCCGGCCGCTGGTAATCAATTTTTCGAGATAAACAGTTCCATCCCCAAAGGCAGATAGTGCTTCACGCCGTGCGCTAGCCAATGAATCAAGCAAGTGATCCGGGTTATGAACGGGGCGCATTCCTTTACCACCCCCACCGGCCGACGCTTTGACAAGCACCGGATAGCCGATTTCGGCCGCAGCATCAACCAATTCTTCGTCTGTTAGCCCGGGGGAAGTACCAGGAACCAACGGCACCCCAGCTTTTTTAACCGCTTCACGGGCAGACAGCTTGTCCCCCATTGTCGTAATAGCGTGGGGGGCTGGCCCCACAAAAACGATGTCATTATCGTAACAAGCTTGAGCAAAGTCAGCCCGTTCAGCCAAAAAACCATAACCGGGATGAATCGCCCCAGCACCCGATTTCTTAGCTACCTCAATAATCTTCTCAGCTACCAGATAGCTCTCACGAGCGGCTGATGGCCCGATATAAAACGCCTCGTTAGCGAGTCGAACATGCGGCGCATTCCGATCAGCATCAGAATAAATGGCAACCGTCTTAATACCCAATTCTTGGCAAGCCCGGATGATGCGAACCGCAATCTCACCACGATTGGCTATCAATAATTTATTAAATCGACGTGTGTGTAAATTTTCAACCATAGTCTTTTTTAAGCAGGTAGTGATTAGTGGGTAGTGACTAGAAACTAACTACTGCCCACTAGTCACTAATCACTTTTTACAACGGAATATTCCCGTGTTTCTTAGGCGGGTTAGTATCCCGTTTGTTTTGCAGCATGTTCAACCCATTAATCAAACGTGCCCGCGTCTCGTGCGGCATAATCACATCATCAACAAATCCCATTCGGGCCGCCACATATGGGTTAGCAAAACGCTCGCGGTAATCATCAACAAGCTCCGCTTTTTTGGCAACCGGATCATCTGCATCTGCCAATTCTTTTCGGAAGATGATATTAACCGCACCATCGGGTCCCATCACTGCGATTTCAGACGTGGGCCATGCAAAGTTTAAATCTGACCGGATATGTTTTGAATTCATGACACAATAAGCGCCACCATAAGCTTTACGGGTAATAACGGTCATTTTAGGGACTGTCGCTTCGCAAAATGCGAAGAGCAGCTTCGCCCCTTTGCGAATGATGCCGCCGTGTTCTTGATGAATTCCAGGTAAAAAGCCAGGAACATCTTCAAACACAATCAATGGAATATTGAAACAGTCGCAAAAACGGACAAAACGAGCCGCTTTTTCACTTGCATCAATATCGAGTACACCCGCTAATACCATCGGCTGATTCGCAACAATCCCAACACTATGGCCGCCCAATCGAGCAAAACCAACAACAATGTTTTGAGCAAAAAGTTCTTGAGTTTCATAAAACTTTCCATCGTCAAAGATGTGGTTAATCACTTCGCGAATATCATATGGTTTGTTCGGGTTATCCGGAATAAGCGTATCCAGCTCCATGTCAGCCCGCAAAGGGTCATCCATTGTAGCGACATAGGGCGCATCTTCCATATTATTAGATGGCAAATAGCTCATCATTTCCCGGATCAAGTAGAGACAATCCTCTTCAGACTCGGCCGCCATATGGGCGACACCACTGATCTGATTATGAGTCATCGCCCCACCTAGCTCTTCAAAAGTTACTTCTTCGCCAGTGACCGCTTTTACCACATCTGGACCAGTGATAAACATATGGCTGGTCTTTTTAACCATGAAGATAAAGTCGGTCAGGGCTGGAGAGTAGACCGCCCCACCGGCACATGGTCCTACAATCGCACTAATTTGCGGAACAACACCCGATGCAAGTGTGTTGCGTAAAAAGATGTCAGCAAAACCGCCTAAACTAACAACCCCTTCTTGAATGCGTGCCCCACCAGAGTCATTAATGCCGATCAAAGGAGCACCATTCTTGACGGCCATATCCATGATTTTGCATATCTTCTGCGCATGGACTTCACTTAAGCTACCACCCAAAACGGTGAAATCTTGGCTGTAAACATAAACAAGGCGGCTATCAATCGTTCCCCATCCTGTAACCACACTATCGCCTAAGAACTTTTTCTTGTCCATGCCAAAGTTTGTTTCACGATGCTCAATAAACGAATCGATTTCATGAAACGAGCCACGGTCTAGCAAAACTTCAATCCGCTCTCGTGCGGCCATTTTTCCTTGCTTCCGTTGCTTTTCCATACGTGCTTCACCACCACCTACCTGTGATAAAGCTCGCATCTCTTGTAGTTTTTCCGCTTTCGGATCACTCATTTTTTGTCATGCCTCTTTTTAAATAATTGTCTGATTTTTGTTTTAATTTTAGTAACTATTCAGCACCTGTTCGTAGGTGTGGATTCAGCCGTTTTTTTTCCAGTTAAAGCGACTAAAGTCGCACCTACAAACTCGATTTTCTTAGGCGGCTAAACAATTACTAATTTTATTGGCTCTGTGTGGATTCAATTGCGAGTTTAAGTTAACCAAGCGATGATGCTACTTCAACTTAGAGTACCATCTTTCAAATTCCTAGAGCATCGCAGTTTTAACTATTGTCAACAAACTACTTTGTCTGTGTCTGTGTGTGTTTCTGATAAATCACCCCTCCAACAATGGCAAAAAAAGCTGGAATCAACAATGTTACCCACCGTTGCTGGTCAATGATTGAAGGTGACAATAACGCTAGAATCAATTGAAACAGGGTGTACATAATAATGCTGCTAACGAATAGCAGCATTGTCCGTGATGATTGTCGATGTCGGTAAAGTTGGAAAGCGTTCCAAATCCAAATGCAGCCCCATACAATTGTAAAAATGGTTCGAACTTGGATTGGGGTTGAATTTATACCATAGCTGGTCGCTATCAAAGAACGAGTACTGATGGCAGCAGCCTGCCAAAATTGGAACAGCCCGATTATTAAAACACCCGTCGCGATAAAGGTTACGATTCGTGAATTAGGCTTTGTCATTTTTATATAAATCGATCATTAAGGCGATCTGAAAGAGTAAACCTAGCTTTGTAAAGAGTTTTTGAAGAGCTGAGTTATATCTTTATAACAACCTGTCGGCCGGATATTTAAGCAGTTGCTCAAAATAGAACTCGTCAATTACAGATGTTTTCTTGCCCAAATCAACCTTTGAGCAATCGTAATAAGAATTAGCGCGGCAAATATTAAAAACAAAACCGCCGCATAATTTGGAAAAATCAAAAATAGAAAATAGGCGATTACCGTCTCTGTCCCTTCAACAACACCGGTTGGCATTGTCACTGACGTCATCTCTCCGTTATTAAGCATTCCACTGCCACGCTTTTCTAAAATTGAAGACAGATATATCCAAGACGCTGAGTTAACGTAATAGACCGCTAGCAAAGTGGCCAGGGCCATCCAATTCGATTGGGTTGGCTGCCCTAAAACAATCCCGATTGGGATGATGGCATACACAACAAAGTCGATCAAAATATCAAGGTAGCCGCCAAAATCACTTTGGCTGGCTTGATCACGAGCCATTGTCCCATCTAAGCCATCCAGAATACGATTAGCGGCCCACATAGTGATCGCCCATCCCATTAACCCTTGGGTTGCAAACCATGCAGCTAGCAAACCAGGGACCGCAGACATTAATGTCACGACATTTGGATGAACGGGTTTGAGCACACGCGCAAACGGGCTCAACACCATTTCTTTAGCGACCCGAGTCATCGAATCTAACATTTATTGGGTTCTCCGGCCGATATAGATAAAAAACAACCCTATGGCAATTAATAAAATAACCACCGATCCGACCAGCAACCCAAGAAATCGGCCGTTAATCTCATCAGATTGCCCATTAGAAAAAACAGCATCGGTACTAAATGGGGTAGCGGTTAGCCCGGCCGTGGGTAAAGCCGAAATAACGGCCGCTGTGGGTGTGGGAGGAGGCAATGTGGGCACAACAGGGGGTACGATTGTCGGCACCAAAGTCGGTGCAGGCACCGTTGGCACCGGGGTTGGCGTTTCAGGTTGAATAGGCAGGTCGGCCGATCCGCCGACTAGATCAGAGGAGGGGGTCGGGATATAAGCAACTATCATCTCTTGTCCTACCGATAACAAGCTGTTTTCATTGAGTCCGTTTAATGCATAAATTTCTTCTAACGTCAGCCCATAGATCAATGCGATTTCGATGATTGTATTTCCATCTTTAACAGCGTATAAAATCGCCCCGTCTTCATCTCGCACCATGGTGTCGGGGTAGCCATCGAGCAGAAATTCCAACTCTTCAACATCTGGTGGCTGTGGCAAAACCGCTTCGGCATCAGTTTCAGGTGTCGCTGTAACTTCACTTAACTCAATTGCCTCTTCGGCCGTTGGTTCCGGGCCACTCTCTTCAGAATTAGGTTCAGAGTTAGAAGCAGATTGAGAAACAACTTGCCCCACAACCAACTCTTGTCCAATAGACAAAAGGGATGTCGCTTCGATTGTGCTTTGGTTCAAAGCAACTAATTCGTCTAACGTCAAATCATAACGTGTGGCAATGCCATACAATGTGTCACCGGCCGAAATGATGTGAATAATCAGTCCATCTGCACGCGGTGTAGGGGTCGGAAAGCTTTGAGCCACTTGCACTGGGACAACCTGAGTGGGTGCCGGTTCTCCAGATTCTCCAAGAGAGATTGTAGCGGTAGCTGCTTCTTGAACCGGTTGCTCTGGCTCCGCAGCAATATTAGATGAAGCCGGAACACCGCCCGCCTTATAAGTGGCGATGAGATCGCGAGTCAGATTTAGATAAAAGTCCCCAAATTCAGTACTTGGCTCGATATGACTGCCTTCTGGCCACTCATTGAATGATGTAATCACGATCAAATCTGGATTACTGCGCACCGCCCCACTAAAACTGTTTTGCAGATAAGACCCGTCTCCCCGGCCGCGGACGGTTGGGCTTCCTCCACCTAATCGTGAATTATCAAAACCTGGCATCGCCACAGCGGCCCAATATTTATAACCGCCGTAGGTATTTGATGCGGCGCGTGTATTTCCTCCGATCCCCACATTGACATCACCGGGTGCGGCCGACCACGCCACGTTGTACATATACATCCCATCAAAGACGGAAAGATATTCAGCGTTTCCACCTTCTGCCATCCAAATGGCTGTGCCTCCGGGATCGGCCGCATCGCGAATGGCGCGCCATTCGCCAGGTGTCAGTGCCCAAGATGCCCAGAAAAAGATAACCGGCCGTCCATCTATGCGCAAATATGCTGGATGTTGGGCATGAGTGGCTAACAGCGTCTGTAAAGCGGCGATTCGAGAAGCATTATCTGGCAAAAATGGATTAATCGGTTCAAAAGTAACAGCGGCCGTAAAACCATTGGCTGACGCCACGTTTAAAAGTTGAGCAAAGTTAGGCTCTGTTTGTTGAGCAGAATTAGGCCCGTACCACGATTGCACAAATCCATCGATACCCGCTCCTTTTGCCTGCTGTACATGGCGGGTCATCACATTTGCATCAGTTGAAAAATAAGGGGATGGGTTGGTAAAAGGTGTTTTACCCGCCTCAAAAGAAGATGGATCAAACCATGCATAATAGTGGGCCAAAACCAAACCGGTTTTGCCTTGAGCAGAAACCGGCTCGTCGGCCGGCCACAACCCTGCAATCAGCAAACCCAGTGCCAATAGTAGCATTCCGACAAGTTTATAGATCGATAAACTGTTTTTTTTCAAAAAATCTTTTCCTGTTTTATGTTACTGGCCCATATATCGATATTCTAGTTTGGGCAAACTATATTCTTCGATAGCGACACGCACTTCATCGGCCGCAGTCCGATTTTGCAACTGGCTAAACATTGAGAGCAAGTTTGAATAATCGGGAGTACGTTCAAATTCGATCAGCCTTGGCTCATCGACGATACCGCCAAGAGTAGCCGCGTGTGCAATAGCGTCTGAAAAGTTCCCAATCTCATCGATTAGACCGTTTTTAACCGCCTGCCGACCTGAATAAATCCGGCCGTCCGCTAACTCTCGAACAACAGCATCCTCTAAACCACGTCCATCTACGATAACCTTCACAAATTCGTCGTAACTTTCGCTAATCAACGTCTCTAATATTTCAATGTGAGCTGGGGAAACAGCATCATAAGGGCTACCAATCGCCTTGTTTGGACCGCTAGTCACATTAAGTACGTCCACGCCCCATTCTTCTAACAAGCCAGACACATTAAACAAACTCATAATAACGCCTAAACTACCAGTGGTTGTGTCGGCACGCGCAAAAATATAGTCAGCCGAGGCTGACACATAATACCCGCCAGACGCTGCCACCGACGCCATACTTACAACGATTGGTTTTGATATCTCATCCCGAATGACTTCATGAATTTGCGCTGAACCGGTGACAGTTCCACCTGGGCTATCTACGCGTAAAATAATCGCCTTGACATCCTCGTCAGCTTCGGCCGCTTTTAAGTCAGCAATGACCGTTCCACTGCCGGCCCCAGTTAAATAATTCGTGTCGTCTGTCCCGACGATCACACCCTCTATACGTACAATAGCAATCGCTGGACCGCTACCCCCAGAGGAAGTAGATGCGGGTCCGTTTAAAGCACTCCCTAATCCGCCCGCAAAAATAATGACGACAATGCCAATAATACAAGCCAGCATTGGCAAACTAAAGCCGGTCACAACAGCCAGCAATATCCAAAGCCCTTGTCGGCTCGATTGTTGAATAACAATCGGCCGAGAATCGCCTAATGTTTGTTCTTCCATAATGAATAATAAAACCCTATACCAAAATAAGAGTGGTGCTTAGATAAGTTATAAAATTGATGGGCCAGTTTACGAAATCAAGAGCAAAATATTAGACTCTATGCGCCACAACTCTAATTTTCTAGCTCAAAACCACAGGATTATACTCAATTCCTTACGAACACTTGGCCTTTCTCATTCATTTCACCACTGTTACCCCTATCCTAATCAAATTTTGTTTACCCCCACAAGCCGAAAGGCTATAATTAATTATTGAATGTGCCGGGAGCGAAATTTTATTAGACCCAATCATATTTAGATTGTGTCTAATGATTAAGATTTCAGACCTATAGCATCTCAGCTATTAAAGCGATCATTAGCAGCGTTTCAATCACTCTTTTACTAATCGATCGGTCGGCCGAATTTAATCGATTTCATTATTTTCTTGCGCCAAAAAATCGATTTAAAAAATAAAATATCTTAGAAAACATGGAGAAATTATGCCAAAAGCATTAATTACAGGGATAACAGGTCAAGATGGATCTTATCTAGCAGAACTGCTGCTGGAAAAAGGCTATGAAGTCATCGGTATGGTTCGCCGTACAAGTACAATCAATTTTCATCGCATCTCAAAAATCCAACACAGATTAACCCTTGTTCCGGGTGACCTATGTGACCAAATCTCGCTTATCCATATTTTGGAAGAGCATCGGCCGGATGAGGTTTATAATCTAGCCGCTCAATCTTTTGTCGGGACATCGTTTAATCAACCCGTTTTTACAGGGGATGTAACCGGCCTGGGTGTCACCCGCATCTTAGACGCAATCAGAATCGTCGATCGTAATATTCGCTTTTACCAAGCCAGTACCAGTGAAATGTTTGGTAAAGTGCAGGAAGTCCCTCAAAGAGAAACCACTCCCTTCTACCCTCGTAGTCCATATGGCGTTGCGAAACTTTACGGCCATTGGATCACGATCAACTATCGCGAAAGCTACAACCTATATGCCACATCAGGGATCCTTTTTAATCATGAATCCCCTCGCCGTGGGTTAGAATTTGTAACCCGAAAAATCACTTATCATGCAGCTATGATCAAACTGGGCTTGGCAAACGAGCTACGCTTAGGCAATCTTGATGCCCGTCGAGACTGGGGCTTTGCAGGGGATTATGTAGAAGGTATGTGGCGTATATTGCAACAAGATAGCCCAGACGATTATATTTTGGCGACTGGCGAAACCTTCTCAGTTGAAGAATTTTTAAATGAAGCATTTAGCCACATCGATTTAGACTGGAAAGAATATGTTGTACAAGACGAGAAATTCATGCGGCCGTCTGAAGTTGACCTTCTCGTCGGTAGCCCGGAAAAAGCAGGCAGAAAACTTGGCTGGGAACCAAAAGTTGCATTCAAAGAGCTTGTAGCCATGATGGTAGATGCAGATTTAGCAATGCTCAAAAACGGCACTACACCAATTTAGGCCAACCCTGAAAAATAACCGTTCAACCAGATAGCTCATGGGTTGGCTGTGGGCGATTTTGGTTGTGCAAATAGATGATTTATTTTCGGGAATCGCCTTAAGTCAAAATCGTGTAACAAAACAGAAAAAGAGGTAACTTCAATGCATAAAATGCATAAAATAAAATTTGGAACAGACGGCTGGCGAGGTCGTATTGCAGATGACTATACATTTGATAATTTAAAGCGATGTTCTCAAGGCTTCGCTGATTATTTACAGCAAGAAGGGCTAGCAGGCCAAGGCGTTGTCATTGGCTATGACCAACGTTTTCAAGCAGAAGATTTCGCGGCTGCTGCGGCCGAAGTCTTGGCCGCCAACGGCATTCATGTTTGGCTTACCGAGCGGAATACCCCCACCCCAACTATTTCTTACGCAGTTGTTGACAAAAAAGCCGGTGGAGCGATCAATATCACCGCTAGCCATAATCCGGCCCATGATTGCGGATTCAAGGTTCGTGACCCAAACGGTGGCGCCATCCCCCCGGCCGGGCTTAAGAAAATTGAATCTCTTATCCCCGACGACATGCAGGGTGTTAAGCATATGAAGCTTGACAACGCCATCAGCAAAAACTGGGTCACTAAATTTGATGCGGCGCCTGCTTATATCGAACAAATTAACCGCTTAATCGATCTACAACCCATTAAAGATGCCGGTTTTAACGTGCTGGTTGACTGCATGTGGGGGAACGGTGCAGGCTGGTTTCCTAGATTGTTGGGGGGCGGCAAAACCACCATCACCGAAGTTCACAACGAACGAAACCCACTGTTCCCAATGATGTCCCGGCCGGAGCCGATTATCCCCAATGTTGATCACGGCCTGTCATACGTTACAAAAATCGGGGCAGATGTCGCCATCATCAACGATGGTGATGCAGATCGTGTTGGCTTTGGTGACGAAAACGGCAACTTTATCGACCAGTTACGGGTTTATGGTCTGCTAGGCTATTACTTCCTCGAAGTACGCGGCGAGCGCGGCCCTATTGTCAAAACGATCTCAACCACTAAAATACTCAACAAACTAGCAAAAGCATACGATGTACCGGTTCATGAAACTGGGGTCGGGTTCAAATATATCGCACCTAAAATGATGGAAGTGGATGCGATGATTGGTGGTGAAGAAAGTGGTGGGTACGCTTTTCGCCAACATGTGCCAGAACGTGACGGTATTCTAGCCGGACTATTCTTACTTGATTTGATGGTTAAAACCGGTAAAAAGCCATCGGAGCTCCTCGCAACCCTGTTTGAAAAAGTGGGTGGCCATTATTATGACCGCATCGATAGCCGTTTTGAAGCAGATGACAAAGCGGCCATTCTTGATCGGGTTGGCAAAGCGATGCCAGATTCAATCGGGGGTTTAAAGGTAATCGACAAAATTACGATTGATGGCAATCAGTTCATCATGGAAGATGGCGGTTGGTTGCTGATCCGTTTCAGTGGCACAGAGCCAATCATTCGTGTTTATTGTGAAACAACACACGAAGACAAAGTTCAAGCGATTTTGGCTGATGGGATGAAAATCGCAGGGTTGGCATAAACCTTCCCGCCCTTAGATAATAAAGCGATAAGTATCAACCTAATAAGATGCCTATCGCTTTTTTTATATATTTATGCTTGTAGACACACACTGCCATCTAGACTTTGACCGCTATGACGATGACCGAGATGCAACGATTCAGCGAGCGCTCGATTCTGGCGTCACCCACATTATTATCCCTTCGGTTGATTTGGAGAAAATCCCGGCCGTTCTCGAACTAGCTGACCGGTATGAAGGCGTTATTTTTACAGCCGTGGGCATCCACCCAAATTCAACCGCTAATTTACCGGAGGATTGGCTCTATCAAATCGAAGATTTTGCCGAGCATCCGTCTGTCGTCGCCATTGGCGAAATAGGTCTTGATTATCACTGGGACCATTCGCCCCATGACATTCAGCACAGAGCTTTTGCAGATCAGCTTGAACTCGCGCTGGATTTGGCGTTGCCTGTCATTATGCACAATCGAGATGCGGGGCAAGATGTTCTTGATATTCTTGAAAAGTCATCGCTAATAGACCTTGAAAAACCTGGGGTTCTACATTCGTTTCTCGATACAAAAGAGATCGCTTGGCGTGCGATTGAGCTAGGTTGCTTCTTAGGCTTCACCGGCCCCATTACCTACAAAAAGAACGACTGGTTACGAGAAATTATCAAAGAAATGCCTCTGGATCGAATTTTAGTTGAAACAGATGCTCCATTTTTGGCCCCCCAAGCCAAACGGGGCAAGCGGAACGAACCAGCCTATGTCAATTACATTTCTGATTTTATCGCTGATTTACGTGGGGTTTCACACGAGATTTTCAGAGGGATAACGACTGAAAATGCAGCATGCTTATTCGGCCGAGAAGAAATCTATGGGCAGTAATGGAGAATCGATCCGGCCGGGCCTAGTGAATCACGAAATAGATATTTCGATCATTATCGTCAGTTGGAATGTGAGCAAGCTTTTAAAAAATTGCCTTCAGTCTATCTTCGCAAATTCTAAAAGTTTAAACATTCAGGTGATTGTCGTCGATAGTGGATCGGCCGACGATACCTGCGAGATGGTGAGGCAAACCTTCCCCCAAGTCGACCTGTTTGACATGCAAAAAAACGTAGGGTTTCCGGCCGGAAACAATATCGGGTTGCAAGCCGCTGTCGGCCGGAACATCTACCTTCTCAATCCAGACACCGAAATCATTGGAGATGCGCTGCAAGTCATGTTAACTCATATCGAGGCTGATAAATCTATTGGCTTAATTGGCTCTTGGTTACAATATCCTGATGGCAAAATCCAATCCTCGCGCCGTCGGTTTCCTACGATTCTGACAGGGTTGTTTGAAAGTACATGGCTAGAAGTATGGACACCTAAGCTGATACTTGAACAGTATTCGATGACAGACAAACGGGATGATGAGCCATGTGAAGCAGATTGGGTCATGGGGGCTTCAATGTTTGTCAGTCGAGAAGCGATTCTTGCTGTGGGCGGAATGGATGAAGATTATTTCATGTACTCAGAAGAGCTAGACTGGTGTCGGCGAATTAAAGATACTGGCTTTAAAATTTGGTGGCTTCCCCAGGCCAAAGTAGTGCATCATTTGGGGGCAAGTTCAGATCAAGCCTCAACGATGCGACACATCAATTTTAATCGGGCTAAACTTCGCTACTTTCGCAAATACCACGGCACGGCCGCATCTGGACTCATTCGAACT
>JBLIMP010000123.1:0-12655 GCA_047638855.1 Cellvibrionaceae bacterium
TTGCCCACCCAGCGGGAGCCGTAGATTTTATACTCTTCGGCCGTGACCCCCTCGGGGACGCCAATCAATTTTGCAATTTGTCCATAGGTCGCTACTTGCCCATACGGCACTTGGCGTACATTGGTCCAAACCTGATTATAAAACTCTTGTTCGTTGGGAAGATTCAGTGTTTCCATAAAAATAAACCTGGTAGGGGCATCCCTTGTGGGTGCCCTTGTTGCCATAGCATCCCTTGTGGATGCCCTACTCTGGGAGTGGCTAGAAGCCTCCAATAGTGTATCTACAGCATTACATTCTGCCAGGTCATCACGGTCTTTCCAAAGTCAAGCAAGCTTCCTGTCATGGGTTGAATCCGGTTAACTTCGCCAAAATTTTCAAACCTCTGACTGAGAT
Organism: Cellvibrionaceae bacterium; assembly: GCA_047638855.1. Classification (GTDB taxonomy): domain Bacteria; phylum Chloroflexota; class Anaerolineae; order Promineifilales; family Promineifilaceae; genus WTJY01. Next base: position 394 of record JBLIMP010000123.1, read on the forward strand.
TTTTAGCGCAAAGGTTAAGCCTATCGCTTTAAATCCCAATCATCGAACAGCCCATTGTGTAACAACGCCAACATCTACCCTAAATCTAAACCAAAAGTATATTCACTGTTTAAAAGTAGGCTCTATGATTAAATCGATTAATCAGTATTTAAAAGCCAATCGGTATCCATTTTAAATTCGATTGGCGAAGGTCTTAATCAACTTAGACAAAACACAAAGGATATTAAATGAAAATTTCACACTTTTTAGCATTATTCGTCGCCCTCTTTTTAGTGGCTTGTGGCGGCCCACCAGAGGATAGACCCGGCCCTGGCCCAGCTGCAAATCCAGAAACTCAGACAGGGCCGACTGCAGTCAGCGAGGTCCCACAAGAGCCTGCAAAGCCTACGCCAACAACCGCTCCTGCAGAAGCGATCAACGAAGCTGATACAACTGACTCAACCGATGTGGCAGATACAAGCGAAAGCGTTGTGTCAGCGAGCGATCTCAGTTCAAATTATCTCAACACGTACGCTATCCAAGACGCCGGATTTGGCACACAAACCAATGTGGTTGTAAATGACCAAGCGAAAACGCGCACGGTTACATCGAATGCGTTGCCAAATCACGACACAGGTGAATTCCCGACTGATGGAAATCCAAACACGATCAGTGCACAGAGTAAGAGCTGGACTTTCACAATCGAACCATCTTTCAATGGGGTGGCTGTATTTGCAAGAGAGCCAGGGGTAGCTATAAATGGGGTTAAATTCGAGCCAGACACGGCCGAAAGAGCCACCTGTGGAAGTGGGAAAGTACACAATATTGAGGCGATTCAGGATGTAACAAGCCTAGGGCTAGATTTCAATCTGGCACATGTTCAGCCGACTGGTGAGTATCACTACCACGGAGTTTCAGACCTGCTAGTTGATCTTTATAGCACCGATCAGGACCTAGTTCATGTAGGGTTTGCGGCCGACGGATACCTCATCTACTACTCGAAAAGTAATGCTTACCAAGCTAGCTATAGATTGGGGGCCGATGCACGCGAAGAAGCGAATTGCAGCTATACCGCTGGTGGCCCTAATGGCACAACAATCACCTTTGGTTCAGCGAAAGACGGATCGCTCAAATCTGATTGGGACTATAACGCAAGCTATGGTCAATTAGATGAATGCAATGGGATCACGGTTGATGGGCAATACCTCTATCTGATCACAAACGACTACCCTTATATTCCACGCTGCTTAATGGGTGAGTTTACTGAGTTACCCCCAGGCGGAGGTGGCGGACCAGCACCACAAGGCGGCGAGCAAGATGGTAGGCAAGGCGGCGGACCTGACTTTGCGGCAGCAGCTGCGACTTTGGGCGTCAGCGAAAATGCTTTGCGTGACGCATTAGGGCCACCACCTCCAGATTTTGAGGCAGCGGCGGCAGCGTTGGGTGTCTCGGTTGAAGCCTTGCAAGATGCAATGGGTGGGCCACCACCCTAAGAGTAACTTCAGCTTTGCCAAATAGATTTTGATTTGATTCGATATGAAACAATTTGGCGTGTCCGTCGGCATAATACGATCCAAATCCAGCGTTTATGGCATTTTATTCCAAATACCTACCGAAAATGTCAAACTTTTAGCGACTTTTGGGATACTTACGAGGCGGTATTTGGCCTCTTCGGAACAGACCATCAATCAGTTGGAAAAGAAACAGGCCAAACCGCTCATGTCGAACGTTGGAACAATACATTGCATCAAAGATTGGCACGCTTTGTCCGGAGGACTTTATCTTTCTCTAAATCAGATGAATATCATAAAGTTGCGCTTCGGTTATTTATCCATGGGTACCACCTCAAAATTGTCAGTTGACAGTTAACCACTACCGAAGTGCTCCCCCTTGGCGGGGGGGGGGGGCAATTGCTATCATAACGTACTGCGTGACAATCTAGGACAGGGTTATCATCAGTACGCCTTTGCAGGAGAAAGCTATCCATAATGAAAGATAAATTAAGCACCATGACCAAAGGGTTAGGCTACGCCATCGCTGGTGTTCAACTATTCGACATCGTTATCCATGCCGCGACCGACCAGCTTGAACTGCTACGAATCGGGTCAAATATCGTCATTTTAGTTTGGCTAGGATGGCTTCTTTTCGGCAACACGTTGGCTCGCTCAAAGTCGGCCGGCTACTCGGCCGTCAGTATTTATATAGTTCTAAACATTGTCTTTTTGATGATTTTTGGTGCGACTAATCCAGAACAAGGGGATGCATTACGCACGATGCTTTTTCTACTCATTGCTTTGACAACTGGAGGATCTGTTTGGCTGATTCAGTCTCGAATAGATAGTTCAATTTGAGATTGGATAATGCTCCGGCCGGTGTCTCACCGTGTCGGTTGTGGCACGGTTGGAAACCGGCCACAGCGTGCGCATGGTTGTCTAGCCTTTATTCAAATTAGCTATTAGTAAGCGGCTGACAAGTTAGAATCAACGCGTCATAGAGAGTCTACACCGGCCGGAGCATGTGGTCGCCCGGTTGTAGAAAGCCCCTCGACCATCTTGGTCACTACCCCATAGGTGGCCCAGACCTGCGCGGGCGGTGCCTCGGCTCGAACGCTGGCCGCTACCCCAATCAACGTAGTCGTTAGGAATCCGGCCATCTCATCGAGGTCAACTGTAGGGGCGATTTCTTCACCTTTTTGTGCATTGTTGAGCGCATCCCGAAATGCTCTAGAAATTCGCTCTAAGTACGCGCCCACATAACGGTCAATACTGGGGTCCAATGCACCACGTTCTGAGGCTGTGTTACACATTAAGCACCCAAGACCACGGAATGAGCCTTCAATGGCTGACGCATAACCATAGAAGGCTTGCTTAATTGCGCTGATACTCGCATCTGGTGCCTCAAGTGGGGCAAGTACCCTTGTTAGATGGTTTTTGTTGTAGTGGTCCAATACCGCTTCAAACAACTGCTGCTTTGAGCCAAACTCAGCATACATACTTTTTCGATTCACCCCCAATTCAGCCACCAGTTCAGCCGTACTCGTGCCGTTAAAACCCTGTCGGCGAAATAATTCAACGGCTCGGTTAAGCAATTCAATCCGATCATATTGTTTTATTCTGCTCATACATTCCTCCGAAGTTGATCTTGACTCATGGTAAACGATCAGTTACTATGAGTAAAGTAATCGATTGGTTACTTATAAATGATATGCTCCACAAAGGGCAAACTTCAGGGGTAAATGAAATGGAAAACCAACACATCACCGTCGTCTATAAATGGACAGCAAACCCAGGAAAGCTAGACGAGTTGAGTGCAATTTATGCCAAAGTAACACAGGCGATGGAGCAAAATGAACCTGGAACAGAAGCGGTCCACTGTTACGTTTCTGAAAAGGAAAATGCGCTCTATGTACGGGACGAGTTCAAGGACACCCAAGCTATGGGATTTCACCTACAGACAACAGCGGCTGGCCACTTCCCACAATTGATGTCAATTGCGACTCCAGGTCCTTTCTTTTTCTTAGGCGATGTGCCTCAAGAATTGCAGGCTGCAACTGAACAGATGCAACTCGGTGCTGAGTTTGGATTGCATACCTCTGGCTTCAACCGTTAATTAACTAAAGCTCTGTATTAGGCTCTGATGAAAGGGCAAACGACGACTAAACAAATCACAAAAAACAGGAGTAATCAAATGACACAATATAATGAACCTCTACCCCCTCATCTTGCTGAACCGACCAAGCTCGGTCAGGAGATAAGTATAACTGGCAAATGGGTCCCCACTAAAAAAGGGGGGCTATTTAGAAAATCGGCCGAGTCAAAAGAGATGCTGAAAGAGTGGGAAGACATCCATGCAGATGCCAAGGCAAACAGCGGCATCTTATCAACAGAAATCAACCATGCTGTAGGCGAGGAGGCGGTGCTCGTTCATCACGTTTTCAAAGATTCTGATGCCCTCGTCAACTATTTTTCCACAACTGCAACACAACACATGGGAGCACTCACTAAAGTTGCCAATCCTCAGTTACACCTCATTCGTGGAACCGGCATTCCTGATCCCGCCAGAGAAGCGGTATTAGCGAAGAATGTGCCTGCGATGTTTGGAGAATTCCTTTATGGGTACGTAAAGGATGATTATAAGCTCCCTGATCCAGAGACGGCGATTATGGTCACCGCTAAATGGACGTGCAAACCGGGCGATGTATCTCACCTTGAAGAACTCAAATATTGGTGGCAACGGGTTGGAACTGACGCTTTTACAATGGAAGAGGGGCTGCTCCGGTTTGAGGCGTACCAAGTTGTCGGCGAGGATGCCCTAATTATCCACGAAACATTCAAGAATAGTGACGAACTGAAATTTCATTTGATGAAAGGGACGGCCGCGAAATACAAGGATGACATCGACAAGATCGCCGAGCCTGAGAATTACTTCTTCCGCGGCCCGGTCTCTTGGACGATTAGAACCTATTCTAAGTTTTTACATCTACCTGCGACGTATTCAAGTCGGGGAAGTCACTTCACTCAACCAGGGGGAAGCATGAGTGAAGGAACAACGGGGTAAACCTGATGCGGGATCGTAGATGGGGCCGTCAATAATCCGGTTTACGCATACAGCGGATTCTCTGGCAAAAGGCCGCCCCCATCTACGATGATCGTCTGCCCCGTCACATAGCTGGCTTGATCTGACGCAAGATAGAGCATCGCGTAGGCGACATTATCGGGATCTCCCATACGGCGCGATAAACGCCTCAACCGCTTCGATCCCATGTCCATCGTGCTGGTATAAATCAATCTCGGTTCTACCCCGTCGACCCTAGATTAACCCAATCCTGTGCGATACGGGTGGTCAAGTTCAACAATTGTCCCAGCTTCGGTGGCGTTTGCTAATAGATCAAGGGCGGCAAGCAGAGTGGTGCGCTGGCCTTCGATATCACCAGGTGCACCCAGCGGCCGACCCATTGGGTACGGAGTGAGCACCAGTCGGGGAAGGGTCATCGGCTCCATTCGCGGCCGGAATGTCGCCGCCGCGATAATGACTGTCGGGATACCAACTTCTTCAAATGCACGTGCGATGTGTCCAACGGACACATGACAAACCGGTCAGACCGGAACCAGCACCGCACCTTCTGTATTTTGTTTGCGAAACGCTTCAATTAGGCCCGGAATGCTTTCTTTTTGCATTCTTCGCTGGGCTGTAGCACCCACAAAAGAATAAGCCGGAGACATGGCCGACCCAATCATCCCATTTGCTTCAAGCTCTAGCATGCGATCAAGTGGGAGTGCAACATTGTGGTCCGCAATGACGCTGCGAATGTCATATCCACCATGTCGAACGTTTAACTTTTCGTGGGGTGTATCTAGCGGAATGGCTGAGAATTCAGGTGCCGTTTTGAGAAAATCTTGGATTCTTTCAACCGCTTCAGCTTGCGACATTTCTTTGACGCCCAGTGGTTCAGGATCTTCGCCTTCTACAAAGTTGCCGGTTGAAGTTATGAGCCCGATACGCATATCGCTAACCGGTTTAGATATAGGGGTAAAAGGGCCACTGTCGTAAGCAAAGGTAGATGGTTTTGCGTATCCTTTGACTTGGCTTGTGATGACGTGGTCGATCAAGCGAGTCGCATCACCATCGTTGATAGTGTCTCCCAGCTTTGTGAGTAAGTCTTGGAAAAAATCGGCCGCTTCTTCCTCAGAGAAACTAGCCAGAAATTTAAAATTTAGATCAGGTCGTGATCCGTATGAAAATGAGTTTTTAAACTCTAAAAATGATTCGTCGCTCAAAATATATCTCCTGGAACAAGATTGGGTAATTTTGACATAGTGGATCGATTTACCAAATGGTCTGAGCTAATTTTTATGAGCCTTTAGGAACCCACATGGGATGCTCGTACAAATAGACCCTCTATTTGAGATAAATTAGGACAAACTCTTGCATAAATGAAAGTCGTCATTGGATCGGTGATTGTCCGTTTTTGCCTATTTACGCGTACAGCGGATGCTCTGGCAGCAGCCCGCCCCCATCCACAATAATCGTCTGCCCCGTCACATAGCTGGCTTGATCTGAAGCAAGATAGAGCATCGCATAAGCGACGTCATCGGGGTCACCCATGCGCCGCATCGGAATAAAGGCTTCTACCGCTTCAATGCCGTGTCCGTCTGCTTCTGGGTCCATCGTACTGGTATAAATTAATCCTGGTTCGACCCCGTTGACCGTAATATTTTCTTGAGCATATTCAAGGGCCGCTCCACGAATGAAGCCGTTAACCCCAGCTTTGCCAGCACCATAATGACTATTCCCCGCCATAGCAACACGTGGGCCGGTGACGGAAGAAGTGACCAAGATACGGCCGCCCCCCTGCTTGCGAATGTGCGGGATGGCATATTTAGTCAGCCAAAAGCAGGCTTTCAAATTAACATCTAGCGAGTGAGATAAGGCTTCGTCAGGCATCTCTTCGATTTTGTGACGGCCGAAAACGGCCGCGTTATGGACCATGATATCGAGCTTGCCATACTGTTTGATTGTGTGGTCGATAAGCTCCGCGCATGCGGCCGATGTCCCCACATCAACCTGATAAAGCGAGGCTTGGCCACCGGCTGTAAGTATGTCATCGACCGTGGCTTGACCACTGCTGGCAGTGCGTGTCGCCACAACAACCGTTGCACCCGCTTGTGCAAATACTTTTGCGATGCTCTCGCCAATACCCTGGCCGGAGCCGGTGACAATGGCAACTTTGCCATTCAGTTGAAAAGGTGTGCTCATATAATTTGTACCTTCTAATTTAATTGATTGATCTCAATCGCTCAAACAGCTCTCTCTTAATATATTTGGTTTTTGACGATAGCGATCATTATTTGAATCATGAATTAAAGCAAACTGATACTCAATTTGCGGCATCATCTATGGCAGGAATGGAGAACTAAGTACAGTTGTGCTTAGTTCTCCATTCTAATAGTCGTTATCCTTCTGTCTTAACCGTTTTATCGGTTTTGGACACCCTCATTCCGACCGTTGACAAAAACATATACGGAATAAACCAAATTGCAATCCAAAAATACATAATCGACGATGACATGTCTGGATCTTTTATAAAAAACGAGCTGATCAAAATAGCACCTGCAAAAAACAGCGAAACAACAATGTTTAACAAGCCGATTTTCCACTTGCTTGACAAAGCATTGCTCACAAATGGGATTTTGCTATTTTCTAGTACGGCGCTCCACCGATTTAACAGTCTACATTCAAATTGAATCATGCGGTTGATTATGGTTGAAAAAATCGAGCTGTTTTTAGAGTGCTCTTCGGCCAAATCAGAGGCCTCACCCATACGGCCGATGGCGTGAAAAAATGCCTCTTTTTCAGACATGCCTTCTTTTTGATGTTGCTCAACCGCACTATAAAGATGGTCTTTTAACTCTGAGATTCGCGCCTTGTGCCTCAGACCAAACGGATGAACCGACCGGCACCAAGCATTGATTTCTTTGTCTAAATTAAACATACACACCACCTTCTTCTAGCTTTTGCATCCATCCGTAAATATTGTTCCAGTTTTTACGTAGCTCGCCTAATTCCTCTAAACCTGACTTGCGTAGCCGGTAGTATTTTCGTCTGCGGCCGGTATCGGCTTTACCCCAGTACGCTTCGACAAGGTCTTTTTTCTCAAGTCGGTGCAAAATCGGGTACAACATGCCTTCTGCCCACTGCATTTCCCCACCCGACAGCTTTTCAACTTTCCGAATAATGTCATATCCGTAGCTATCGCCGTGGCTGAGAATTGAGAGGATTAGAGGGGTTGCTGAGGCAGCAATTAGATCTTTTGAAATGGACATAATTAATATTTTTACTTTTATACCTAAGAGTTCTAGGCAATGGTAGCCTAGAACTCTTAGGTATGTCAAGAGGCAAACATTATCTAAAAATATCGATATAGCGATGTCGATCTACCGTTGCGTCAATTCAAATCTTTCTGTTAAACAATTTCGTTGGCTATTTGATATTGCAGGAAATGACTGAAGAGCGATTTAAACGCTGTCAGTAAAGCGCAACAGTCAGATTTGTGGGGTGTGGGTCAGGGTCAGGGTCAGGAAAATGGTGAGATCGATGTGGGTGACAACACCCTCCGGCCGGAGGGGTCCACGTATTGGTGCCGACAATCATCCCATTAAAAATTGAACGTGCTTGTCGTTTCAGGTGGCAGATTCAGGTCAACATCAACAGCAAAAACAGCATCCACCACTTGGCCCGCTTCTACATCTCCGATATCAATCGTACAGTTTGAGCCGGGCCCGTTATGGGGTGAACATCCCCAACCAGCTGTACTAGCCGCAAGGTTTACAGATGTATGCGCTGGTACCGTTTCGCTGAAAAACACTTGGCCAGCAAAGGTAGTCCCTATATTTTCGAGCGTGACTATATATTCAATCGTATCTCCCGGAGAATAAGTTTCTCCTCCACCAGTTTGGGAAACTGTTATATCAAATCCCGGCTGACTAATTCTACTCGCAAGAACCTCTGCGGCTTGAAACATAAACAAAGCGGTGCCGCTCAAAACTAACAGTAAATATAAGATTCGTTTGGACATATTCATTCTGCTATGGGTAAACAAAATAATTTATTGGGCTTACTCCTAAAATTCGCTAAACTTTGATTTATGCAAACGACCTTGGCCACAACACTAAAGATTTCTCTGCTAGGCCCGTTACAACTTTACCATTCAGTCACTGGTGAAATAAAGGAAAATAGACGTAAGGTTCAGGCCCTACTGATTTGGCTGCTGCTTGAAGACAATCAAGCTCATAGTCGCGAGCAATTGATCGCACTTTTGTGGCCCGAAATGAGCCGTGACGATGGTCTGAATAACCTACGTGTCACCCTTTCACGGGTCAAAAAACATTTGGCAGATGGCGACGCACTTGAGGCGAGCCGTTCAGGGGTCACCCTACTTCGTTCTCCCTCGCATAATATCGATGTGCGTCATTTTGAAGCCTTCATTAAGGAAACTGAAAAACACAATCACGAAAGTCTGGCAAGCTGCACGAGCTGCCAGGAAAAGCTGCATGCCGCAACAAAGCTTTTTCGCGGCCGTTTTTTAGACGGCTTCTCTCTCGACGACAGTGAAGCCTTTGAAGAATGGCTGTTTGTGTGGCGCGAGCGCTATCACGTCATGGGGCTGAGGCAGTTGGGCCGATTGGCTGAAGCGGAAATCGCCAACGGCCGTCTGGCTGAAGCAGAAGCACTTGCCCAACGTCAAATCAAAATCGACCCGCTACAAGAATCAGCCCATCGGCTGTTGATGCGTATTGCGGCCGAACGTGGAGACCGTACCCAAGCCTTGCGCCAGTTCAAAATCTGTACAGATATGCTTGAGGCAGAGTTGGGAGTCACGCCAGAAGAAGAAACTATCCTGCTCAAACAGCAAATTGAATTAGGTGAATACAGGCTCCGTTCGCAACCAAAACCATTCGTTGCTGAAAAATCTGATTCAAATTCATCTACTGTGGGGCATTTGCCTGAAATCACCACCCCATTCATCGGCCGGGAAGAAGAGCTTTACCTTTTAGCCGGACGGCTCGCCTCACCCCAATATCGTCTGATCTCATTGGTAGGGCCAGGTGGCATTGGCAAAACCCGTTTAGCCATACAGGCTGCTAAAATGGCCCAAGGTGATTTTAAGGATGGGGTCTTTTTTGTCCCGCTAGTAGGTCTAAGCAGCCATCATGACATTCCAGCGGCCGTGGCTGAAGCTACAGGATTTAGCCTAACATCTGATAGTATCAAACCGGAAGAACAGTTGGCGAAAATTTTAGCTCAACGGGAAACCCTGCTCGTTATTGACAACCTGGAACACATCATCGAAGGGGCTGACATCTTGCTTACCTGGCTTGAGAAAGCACCAAATCTTGTCTTGCTGGTTACCTCACGCCAACGCATCAACGCTCAGGTTGAAGACCTGTTTCGATTAAAAGGATTGCCGTGGCCAAAAGAGCCACATGATCCCGATGCCACCAGCTATGAAGCTGTAAGACTATTCGGCGACCGTGCCCATCGTTTGAATAAACAATTCTGGCTCAATGAAGACACCATTCCCAGCGTCGTAAGCATCTGTCAACAAGTTGAAGGTTTACCGCTTGCGCTGGAGCTAGCAGCCACTTCTATTCGTGATTTTGATGTCACTGAGATTGCAGAGTCGCTCCAACAAGAGCCGGAATTGTTAGCCACAGATCAGCGTGATATGCCTGCCCGTCATCGTCAAATTGAGGCGGTATTTGACTATTCTTGGCGACTGCTCACCCAGCCAGAGCAAAAAGTGCTAGCCCAGCTCTCACTTTTTGCGGGCGGCTTTACGTTAAAAGCGGCTCGTGCAGTAACAGGCTCTTCGGCCACCATTTTGACCCATTTGCGCTACAAATCTTTGATTCGTTCTGAAGGGAACGGCCGATTCTCGATGCATGAGCTTTTGCGTCAATTAGCAGCAAAGCGTTTGCGGCAAACGCTCGATTTAGCGCAGAAGACCGAAAAAGCCCACGCAGACATCTTTGTCCAATTGGTAGTTGAAAAAAGCCTTTTGTTAAGCACCAGCAAGGCGGCCGAAACAGCCAATTGGCTCAAACGTGATCTGGATAATATTCGGGCAGCTTGGCATTCAATCATAAACCGATTTGACTTAGCTCAATTAGAGCGCATTGCCCCCCCATCAGTTGAATTCTATACCCACATTGGCCTCGACTTTGAAATTGAGGGGCTCATCGACGAAGCGGTCAAAACCTTCAAAGATCACCCAAAAGCGATACCACAAAATCTTGATCTACTATTAAAGTTACTCACTTTAGATCTAAAATCGAGCCATTTGGTTGCCCAACGCTTCGAACCATTATTCGATGAATTTATCGAATTACTTGCGAGCTGGGGAAATGAAAAGCACCTTCTGTTTCAATCAAAAGCCTATCGCTTTCTTTGCGAGGTGCTTGGCAAAGGAGAAAACAAGTATAGCCCTGGTGAATCAGCGGAAATGGCCCTCAAGTTGGCTTACCAAGCCAATGATCCAAAGAATTTAGGAGAAGCATTGGTCAACCGGGCAATTCAATACTATCGGCACAGTCAGATAGATGAAGCGATAGAACAACTGAACAAAGCGGTTTCAATTTTTGAATCTATTGGGGATTTAAAAGGGTTGGCCAAGGCGGTGTACACGCTTGCCGCGGCATACAGCGAAAATGGGAGCTTTTGGAAAGGGCTTGAATATGATCGACGCGCAGTTGAATTATATGAACAGCTTGGGTACGAAGAAAAGATTGCGGTTGCCCATATGGGCATAACGCTTTCATATAATTTGTTGGGAGATTTCGATAGGGCCCGTTGGCACGGCAATCAATCCCTTAACCGCTATAGAAAAATAGGGCACGAAACCGGCGTTTATTATGCGATCAGCGCCTTAGGAGAAGCGGCAATGATGGAAGGGAGTGTGGACGAGGCGATTGAACTCTATTTTCAATGTGTTGATTACCGCAGAAAAACAGAAGATTACACACGCTTACGGGATGAGGGGATTGATGCCAGTCGCAGTCTGTGGATGGCAGGTCGTTCCGAAGAAGGATTAGAGCTTGCACTAGAGGTCATTGACATACTTATGAAGTTTGAGATTCAAGAAGATTTATATGCGGCCCAAATTCTGCTTGCAAATATCTATTGGGATATGGGAAAGCACAAGGCAGGCTTAGAGCTAGCTTTATCGGTTTTTGCACATGCAGATCTTAAGAAAATGGGGAATCCGATCCAAACTTGCTATGAGCTTTACAGGCTCTTTGATATTGCAGAACATGGGGATAAAAGGTCGGTATTAAAAATTGCTCATGACATTATCAGCCAAACTGCCGCCGAAGTAACTGATGCTAATTTGCTCCAATCGTTCCTCTACAATGTTGTATATTGCAGAAAGTTGCTGGAGGCGTTTGATAAGCACAATCTCTCAAAAATCAGGCCAGATGCTGTTCTAGCTTAAGCAAAGCAAGCTAAACTTCGAGCTACCTGACACTCACCATGACCTCTGGCGTTGCCTGCCCCGGCGACCGCTGTCATGACGGGTCGGTCCGCACCGTGCTCAACAAAGAGTTGAACTTTGAGACGGGTGAAAAAATTTTGTATGATACCGGTGTATCTCATCTACTATCGGCCGTTCTCGCCGAAGTAACCGGCATGCGGATCAAAACAGATGTAATGCCGCATATTCACGTAGACCGTGGGCATTCCCGTTGGTCGGGGCGAAGGGGGCGGAACCAACGTGGCCCGAAGA
>JBLIMP010000124.1:0-12561 GCA_047638855.1 Cellvibrionaceae bacterium
GCCGCGCGAAATTCCATTTGATGGCCATCCGGCGGATGTGCATGGTTTTGTTAGCGATTACTTTGCGTGGCTCAGCTCAGAGGCAAGCCCACCCAAGCTTTTTATCAATGCGGAGCCTGGCATTATTTTGACCGGTAGTCTGCGTGAAACGGCGCAAGGGTTGCCGAACCAGGAAGAAATTACGGTCAAGGGGTTACATTTTATCCAAGAAGATTCACCCGATGAGATTGGCAAGGCGACGGCCGAATTTGTGAATAAATTGCGATCCTAGAATAATCGTTGTAATTGTTCAGCACCTTGTGTAGTAGGGGGTCTACGCCACCGGGGGACAAATTTGCCCTTCGGAGACAACCTCACACCGGTGGCGTAGACCCGACCGAAGGGAATGCCCACGGCCTACTAGAATATTGGCACCTGCTGAACAATTACTAACCGTTTTGTTCAAATGGTAAATAAAAACCCGGTTTCTCTTCTTGGAGGAAAACCGGGTTTTTATTTATTTGGAATAACTCAAATTCAACTTCGAAGTTGATTATTCGTCTGTTACACACCCTTCTGAAGCTGATTTCACAGTTTTAATATATTTGTAAAGTGTGCCTCGCGTTGCTTTATAAGGTGGCATGACCCAATTTGCGCGGCGTGCGGCCAACTCTTCATCGGTTAAATCAACATCTAATGTGTTATTGATCGCATCAATCGTGACGGTGTCACCGTTTTGTAAAAGGGCTAACGGACCGCCTTCCTGAGCTTCTGGGGTAATGTGGCCCACAATGAAACCGTGTGAGCCACCAGAGAACCGGCCGTCAGTGAGCATCGCCACGTCACTGCCTAATCCAGCCCCCATGATTGCACTCGTCGGGGTTAACATCTCCGGCATACCAGGACCCCCTTTTGGTCCTTCGTAGCGGATCACAACCACATCACCTTTCGCGATTTTGTCTTCTTCTAGGGCTGTAAGCATCTCTTCTTCTGAATCAAAGCAATTGGCGGGACCGGTGAAAACCTCACCTTCTTTGCCCGTGATCTTGGCCACAGATCCCTCTGGTGACAAATTGCCAAACAGAATTTGTAGATGACCGCTTGCTTTAATCGGGTTGTCTATCGGCCGGATAATGTCTTGTCCTTCTGGCAATCCGGGCAAGATGGCTAGGTTTTCAGCCAGCGTTTTACCGGTGACCGTCATGCAATCCCCATTGATGAGGCCATTTTCAAGCAAGTATTTCATCACGGCCGGTGTTCCACCGATCATGTGTAAATCTTCTTGAACATATTTGCCTGATGGTTTTAAGTCAGCCAAGAATGGGACTCTTTCACTGACCGCTTGGAAATCAGCAATTGTTAGATCGATATTGACTGAACGAGCCATGGCGATGAGATGTAGAACCGCATTGGTTGAGCCACCCAGTGCCATCACAACCACCATTGCATTTTCAAACGCCGCACGGGTCATAATGTCAGATGGTTTGATGTCGTGTTCCATCAAATATTTGATGACTTCGCCCGCTTCTTTTAGCTCAGATTCTTTTTCTTCGGCCGGAATAGAGGATGAATAGGGCAAGCTCATTCCTAAGGCCTCGATTGCACTCGCCATTGTGTTAGCCGTATACATACCGCCACACGCTCCGGCACCTGGGCAAGCGTGACGCACAATCCCCTGGCGTTCTTCTTCAGTAATGCGCCCAGAGATGTATTCGCCATAACTTTGGAATGCAGAAACAATGTCTAGCTTTTGGCCGTTGAATTCGCCTGCGCGAATTGTTCCACCGTAAATCATGATAGACGGCCGATCTAAACGGGCCATCGCCATGATGCAGCCTGGCATGTTTTTGTCACAACCGGGCAGGGTAATCAACGCATCGTACCATTGAGCCGCCATAATCGTTTCGATTGAGTCAGCGATCAGGTCACGCGACTGAAGCGAGTAGCTCATCCCATCGGTTCCCATTGAAATCCCATCGCTCACCCCGATTGTATTAAAACGCATGCCTATCATACCGGCGGCCGTCACGCTCTCTTTTACCTTTTTGGCCAAAACCATCAGATGCATGTTGCAGCTATTGCCCTCGTACCAAACACTGCCGATACCGATCTGAGGTTTGTTCATATCCTCTTCGGTCATGCCTGTGGCGTAAAGCATCGCCTGTGATGCACCCTGTTTTTTTTGCTGGGTGATGATGGCGCTATATTTGTTAAGTGCCGCTTTTTCAGTCGTTCCGTTGTCTGACATCGTCTACTCCTAAGCTGGGAAAATCCCAAAAAAATTATTAAAAGGTTGAAAAACTCTCGTATGAATATTATCGTAGTTTAGGCAGAATGCACACGGGGCAAACGGGACAAAATAAAAAGCCCTGACTCGGTTTATCACACAAGTTGGGGCTTTTTGGGTTTGTTTTTTCGGGTCACTGCTTGGGTACTGAATGAAAGAAACCGGTCTTTTTTACCGGCCGATAAACGTGGGTTCACGCTTTTCGATAAATGCTTTCATCCCTTCTTGAGCATCTTGAGTTGCCCATAATGCGTAATAAATACGCCGTTCATAGGTTATGCCGTCATGTAAACCGGTTTCGAGTGCCTGATTAACCGCTTCTCGGCCGACTATTGCTGCTGCTTTGCTGTAACCAGCGATTTGTTTGGCCGCGTTTAGCGTTTCTTCCATCAATTGATCGGCCGAGTTCGTTTGTGTCCCAGATCAAAGCGCTTGGCTCAACTTCAAGAAGCTCATCAACAAAATCGCCTCACCTCGTCAACTTGATTGACACAGCCACCCCTGAGCTAGTTTGCTAGATAATTATTTTTCGGGGTTAGCCTTACAGTTGGCGCGAGTATGCCAAAAATCGGCCGAGCTTTTAAACTCGGCCGTTCTGAAATTTAATTATTGACCTGACTAAATTAATCTAGATTTAGCCTTTTTCGATCATTTCAACAACCAAGTCACCCATTGATGTGGTGCTTACGGCCGCGTCACCACCGCCGATGTCGGCGGTACGATATCCGGCCGCTAATACGTCATCAACCGCCTTTTCGATGGCGGCTGCCTCAGCTTCTAGCCCTAAGTTTAAGCGCATTAACATCGCCCCTGACAAAATGGTCGCAAGCGGATTGGCTTTGCCCGTTCCGGCAATGTCTGGCGCAGAACCGTGGCTTGGCTCAAATAATCCGACAGAACCCGCTTTGCCCATAGAAGCCGATGGCAACATGCCTAATGAACCGGTAATCATCGAAGCTTCATCTGACAAAATATCGCCAAACATATTGCCGGTTACAACTACGTCATAGTCACGTGGATTGTTGACCAAATACATCGCCATTGCGTCGACCAAAATATCTTCGTACTCAACATCTGGGTAGTCGTTTTTAACTTCGTGAGCGATTTCGCGCCAAACTTGCATGGTGGTCAACACGTTGGCTTTATCAACAGAAGTTAACTTGCCACGACGGCCGCGCGCTAGCTCAAACCCGATCCGCAAAATGCGTTCGATTTCACTTTCAGAGTAGATCATTGTGTCATACCCAACCCGCTGTCCGTCGCGTACGTCCCGGCCGCGTGGCGTACCAAAATAGATGCCACCTGTAAGTTCGCGTACAAAAACAATATCGACCCCTTTGATGATTTCAGGCTTTAGCGGACTGGCATCTGCCAATGCGTCAAATACTTTAACCGGCCGGATATTGGCAAAAACGGCCAACTCTTTACGCAAACGTAGTAGCCCTTTTTCCGGCCGAGTGCTTGCTTTTGGATCGTCCCATTTTGGACCACCTACAGCACCCATCATGATGGCATCCGCTTCTAAGCAGGCACCAAGTGTCTCTTCTGGCAGTGGATCGCCCGTCTCATCAATAGCGATCCCACCGATTAAGCGGGTGGTGTAGTTAAATGTATGACCAAATTTGCTACCGATGGCACCAAAGACTTTTACAGTTTCGTCAATAATTTCCGGGCCAATACCGTCACCGGGTAATAAAGTTATGTTTTTTTCCATGTTGAAAAGTTTTCTCCGAAAGATTTTTGTAGATGATTTGTAATTATTCAGCAAGTGGAAATTTTCACTGCAGGGGTCGACGCTGTCGGAATAAACCTTGAGTTCTTCGAGCGAAATGACACACCGACGGCGTCGACCCCTACGAGGCACTGAATAGATACGATGATTTGATCCGAAAGATTGATTCTGTGAATGACAGCTTCTTCGATCAAAATAAATCGACTCTTATAATACCAGCCTCTTGATTCTCTGGCTGATCCTGTTGCAATTTTCAAAACAAAGTAGCGTCTTTGAGAAAATTATTTAAGCATCTTTTTTGACATCAACCACCGTTCCGTTTGTGGCAATGACCAATGCTCGTGAGTTAATTTCAAAAACGGTATTAGGTGTTCCGGCC
Source organism: Cellvibrionaceae bacterium (assembly GCA_047638855.1). GTDB lineage: Bacteria > Chloroflexota > Anaerolineae > Promineifilales > Promineifilaceae > WTJY01. The sequence goes on from JBLIMP010000124.1 coordinate 4,378, forward strand.
GCGGTCCAGATCGCATCAAAGCGCATTAAATCCTCATCGATGAGGATCGGCATTTCAGTGGTAAGCCCAAACGGGTTCACCCCGCCAATCGAATAGCCGGTCGCCGCTTTGACTTCATCCGCATTCGGCCGTTTGACTTTCCCCCGGCCGACGTTTAGCAGCCCCGCCAGCTTTTTTTCATCAAGTCTGTTCTTACCAGAAACAAGCACCATGACCGGCTTGTTATCAACCATAAAACAAAGGCTTTTGATAATTTGGTCAACGGCACAACCAACAGCCTCAGCTGCTTCTTGAGCTGTACGGGTCGGTTCCGCATGGGTGACCACTTCAATTTCAATACCGAGTGCAATGGCTGCGTCAATTACTTTTTGGGTAGATGGATGGATCATGCCTCAATTGTATTTCATCTTAATTTAGCCTGCTTGTTTTTTAAAAAAAAAACGCGGCCGGGTTCAGTAGCCCGGCCGTTTTTATGGCAGACTTTTCCCACTTTTTTTTAATTTACTCGACGGGGTTCGCTAAGAAATCAATGTAGATTTCTAACTCTTCTTCGACATTAGCAATGAAATCAACTTGAGGGATATTAATTCCAAAATCGGCGTATGTGACAATCGACGCAACTGTTCCTTCAATCGTGTTTTCGTCTACATAAGTAACAACGGCCGAAAAAACAACCGGGTTTGTTTCCCCTCGAACGGTTAAATTCCCTTCGATGGCAAACTCGATTGTTTCACCAACTGCCACACTGTCGGGTATACCGCTTATGCCAGTTGGTTCAAACGTCACAAATTCATGATCGCCAGTCTGCAATATACGATTCTGAATCGCTCTATTACGATTGTTATTATCGGTGACAAATGTACGTGCATTGACTTGAAGGGTGCCGATTTGAGCCGTTGATAGGTCGGCCGGATCAAACCGTATCTGCCCAGCAAGTTGGTTCGCCACACCTACAACCTTTGTCCGTACCCCTTGAAGGTCTTCGTCCAGTTCAAAGCGGGCTGTGGATTGTTCTGTATCTATGGCCCAAGTTATAGGATTACTGACTACTTCTGTAGGTTCAGGCGTTGGTTCAACAGTGGGTTCAACAACAGGAACCTCAGTCGCCTCAGCTACTTCTACGACAAATTCAGCCACCTCATATGGTTCAGTTGGCTCAATGACAGGGGCTTCAGTTGGTTCGCTAGTTGGCTCATCAGTTGGCTCCACTTCGACGACCTCTTGTGTGGGCGCTGGTTCCAATGGAATCGCTTCAATAGGGGCCGATGGGGCGGCCGACGGCCCCAAAACATACCAATAGCCAACTCCTAAGGCGATAACAATCACTACAATTCCTGCTAATATCCCATTTTTTTTAGTCATAATTTCTGTCTCCTTGATTTTTTTATAACACACCCATTTAATATGAATGGGTGTCCGATATAAGATACGTGCATTAATCTCTAATGGATTCGATTTTTCTTTTCTATTTAAGACCAAATCAATTATTCATTATAAATCGGCTTAATGTGGGTACTGTTTCAAATAATGATTTGATTTTTTATCCGTCTCTAAGTCTGTCTCTCTAGATTAAATACAAGTACTTTTAATTTAACAAACTAGTTTTTGGCGGAGGCATGTCAATTATGAATACTTGTTAAATACGGCCGAATCATATCGAGCCACTGTTAAGAAACTATTTAGGAAATGTAATCTTTTACTCTTTCCCTTTTCCGCATTCTCGTTGTTATAATCCCATCATGTTTACAAACGAACCCCAAACAGACGTTATCGACGTGCGGTCAGACGAAAAATTTGATGAGGCGAAAGTCGCTGCCTTTTTAAAAGGGAAACTTCCAGGCTCTGAAAACCCACTGACTGTTAAACAGTTTGGCGGTGGCGCCGCCAATCTAACCTACCTGCTCGACTATGGCAGTCACGAATACGTGCTACGTCGGCCGCCTCTTGGCCCTGTCGCTAAAAGCGCACACGATATGCAGCGTGAGTACGCCGTACTTTCAAAGCTTTATCAGGCTTTTCCTTATGCTCCACGTGCGTATGTTTTTTCTGATGATCATGATTTGATAGGGTCTGATTTCTTCGTCATGGAACGACGGCATGGGATCGTCGTTCGACGTAAGTATCAAGATAAATTTAGAGATGATCCAGAAGTGGGACGCAAAATGAGCTTTGCTCTCGTTGATGCGTTAGCGCAATTGCATGCGGTTGACTACGATGCGATTGGCCTGAGTGAATTAGGAAAGCCAGATGGTTTTGTAATACGGCAGATCGAAGGATGGAACCGACGTTGGCACAAGGCTAAAGAGGCAGATTCGGCCGATTTTGATACCGTTTATGAGTGGTTAAAAGACAATCTGCCAAAAACCGGCCGGTCAACCCTCGTTCATAATGACTTCAAGCTCGACAATTGCATGTTGGCGGCCGATGATCCGTCCAAACTCATCGCCGTTTTTGATTGGGACATGTGTACGCTTGGCGACCCCCTGTGTGATTTGGGCGCACTACTCACCTATTGGGCCGAGCCAAATGATCCCCCACACATCAAAGCCATGACTCCGATGCCCGGCGACTACCATGGCTTTGCCAGCCGGCGTGAATTAGTGGATCGTTATGCTCAAACGAGTGGCCTGCCCATGGACGATATTAAATTTTATTATGCGTTAGGGCTGTATCGATTGGTTGTCATCATTCAGCAAATTTACATTCGCTATGTACGTGGGCAAACACAAGACAAACGCTTTGCAGCGATGGGGCAAATCGTGCCACTCATCGCCCAAGCGGCCAAAGATGTTGCCACGGGCAAGCTGAAAATTTAAGGATTTGAGATTTATAAATGACAATTGATGACGACGGCCGCTCATATCGATCTTGGTTTCAGCAAGCACCTATCATTTTGGTGCTCGCATTTTTCGTGTTGGCAGGCTGTACAGAGCGAGTGGCCCTTGTCGATAAATTTGATGGACGTTCGTCACTGACGTGGCTTTTAGAGAGTGATGAGAACGGACAAACGAGCATCCAAGATGAACAACTTACTTTTTCAATTCCAGCGTCTGGGGTGGCCCGCTATGCAGCGGTTGAGAACATGATCATAGGCGATTTTGTAGCTGAGGTTGAAGTCATGCAGATTAGCGGGAGTATCAACAGCGGTTATGGAATGGTTTTCCGCATTCAGGACAGCAATCAATTTTATCGTTTTGATATCACTGGCAACGGCCGATTTATGGTAGAGAAACGCACGGCCGCTGGCGGTTGGGAACGTCTTACCGATGAATGGCAAGAAACGTCACTGCTCTTAACCGGCTACCAGAATCGGAACCTGCTTAAGATCGAAGCCAACGGGGGAAATCTAGGCTTTTCTATCAACGGCTTCGAAGTTTTTTCTATTGACGATTCAACATTTAGCTCGGGCGGATTTGGGTTAAACGCAGGTACTTTTGATCAGGGTGGATTGGTGGTGGCATTTGACAATTTTTCCTTAGAGACGAGATAACTTAGAGACGAGATAATAGGAAGCTGGGTAAGGATCATCCAGAACTTTAAGCATCCACACACGCTGGTTTTTCGCATGCGGTTCGGCTGAGTTATACTTTAAGCATGTCCAATTGGTCCGATTATTCAAAACATTTCAATATTGTGCTCACGGCCGAACAGCTCGAACAGTTCGCCATATATGAACGACTGTTGCTTGAGTGGAACAGTCGTATGAATCTAACGGCGGTACGAGATTCTGCAGGGATTCAACTACGTCATTTTCTCGACTCGCTTAGCGGGGGCTTAATTCCAGCTATCGATCAAAACTCGCTTTCACTGATCGATGTAGGGACGGGTGCTGGCCTTCCAGGGCTGCCGCTGAAAATCGTTTATCCTCAAATTCAACTGACTTTAACGGACAGCGTTGCGCGTAAAACCCGCTTTTTAGAAGCGGTTGTAGCTGAGCTTGGCTTGCAACACGTTTCTGTATTGGCTGAACGCGCCGAGACGCTTGGGCAACTGGCCGAGCATCGCGAACAATATGATATCGCTTTGGCGCGAAGCGTCGCTTTTATGCCGGTTTTGCTTGAGTATTTGCTACCTTTAACAAAGATCGGCGGCCGGGCCATTTGCTTTAAAGGGGACAATGCGAAAACAGAATATGGAGATGGGGAATTTGCCAGGGGTATATTAGGTGGCGGAGAGCCTGATTTTATTGAGGTAGATTTGCCCGAACACGAGCGCCTGCACTATTTGGTTATTTATCACAAGTTAGCTCCAACACCTACCGATTATCCACGTCGGCCGGGCAGACCACTCAAAAAGCCGCTTATTAAAAACAGGTAATTAGCAGGCAAACTGTTTATTGTTGAAGGCCAGCCCAAACTTTGGTCAAACTATGGACGGTGAATGATCGCCGTGTAAATAGGCTCTGGGTTTGGTTTGCCTTTCAACTGTTTGTACCCTTGTGACTCGAAGCACAGGGATGAGTGTCCTTCAGGCACGCCATTTGAGGCAAGTAGGTTTCCCGTTTGATAAATTGACTCTGAGATGACAACTTCGCCATCGGCCGCAATATCAACCAATCGATGGGCCGTATGCACCGCCTCACCCACTAAAGCAAAATTAAGACGACTTTCTGCCCCTACATTCCCCATCACCACAAATCCCCGATCAATCCCAATTCCTAGGCCAAGTAAAACCCCATATGTGTCTAGCCATCTCTTTTGCATGTCGTTAAACAACCGTTGCATCTGGATAGCTGTTTCAATCGCTTTTTGAGTCCCATCAACCTGTTCAAATGGGGCATTAAACCCAATCATGAGTTCATCACCAGCTAAATCAAAAATTGTTCCATCCATCTTATAGACAATAGCGGTCATTTGAGAGAAGAAATCGTTTAAGATCTCAATCGAATCTTCAGGGGTAAGCGAGACAATCATCTTAATAGAGCCACGCAAATCGGCAAATAATACAATCGCATCCTGGCTTTTTCGCTGTGCCATCATCTCTGGATTAGCGAGTACTTGGTTGACCAGTCGGGGGCTCATGTACCTTGAAAAGGTTTGCATCACACGTTCGTTTTCACTACGAGCCTCTTCAAGTTTAAAATCCTCTTCTCGTTTTCGCAGGGTAATATCTTGCATAAACAAGATATAGCCGACATTTGAAACAGGCGTCAGGCTTGCAAGAAAATATTTTTGCGGTGGTACTTGGATTTCAAGCGTTTGATGGGTTGTATGTTCGGCCGTTGCAAACAAAGGGTCAAGCATACGCAATTGAGCAACTTCTTTTATGCTTTGATTTGTATATTTCGATAAATCAGACCCGAAAACATCTAAGGCCGCATTGTTGATCAGTTCGATTTTTTTGTTTTCAGAGAGCAATATGATCGCTTCGGATGATTGAGACAAGATGGTGGTCATCCGCTTGCGTTGCTCATCCATTTCTCGAAAGAGTGTTGCATTGCGGATAGCCACGGCGACTTGCCCAGCCACAGTCTCAAGTAAGTCTCGATCCTCATTTTTAAAGTGCCCCTGATCTTGATGCATTAAGATCAAAACACCTTCAATATCAGCTCCATTGATAAGTGGGGTTGCAACGGCGGAACCTATATCACCTATGTCGTCTGGAAGCCTTAGCCAACGAGGATCAGTCTTCGTATCGTTGATAATGACGCTTTTCTTTTCTTCTATGACTCGACCTGCTAATCCTTGGTGAAATACCTCCCAATTGACATTGACGCTATGTTCAACTTTTGAGTCTTCTTGAATGGTAATGCGATCTGTCAGCAAACCCTCAGGTGATAGCAAGAAAAGGTTGCCCCGTGTTGCTTCAAACACCTCTTTTGTACCTGACATAACCTCGTTTAAGGTTTGCGTCAGGTCTAAGCCGGTGTCGCTAATCGCACGAGTTACTTCATGAAGCAAACCAAGTCGATTGCGTTCTTGCTTTAAATTTTGCTGGGTTTGTCTCAGTCGGATAAGAGCTCGCACTCGAACCCGTAGCTCTTCTTTGTTATGCGGCCGGGAAAGAAATTCATCTGCCCCAACGTTGATTCCTTGAATGCGATACTCTAAATCTCGTAAAGCTGTCACCATGATGACAGGAATGAGTTGGGTTTCTGGATTTTCCTTCAATCTTTCGCAGACTTCAAACCCATTCATTATCGGCATCATTACATCAAGTAAGATGAGATCAGGTTGCTGCTTAAGGGCGATATCCAACCCTATAAGCGGTGCTTCTGCTTCGAGGATCTTATAACCATACATGCCTAGTTGCGAGGCGAGTAATAGGCGATTGTCAGCATTATCATCGATAATGAGAATTGTTAAACCGATATAGTCTGATTCGTCATTTGGAAGGTGAGATGGTGTCTTAATATAGTTCATTAGGTAAACGATTAGTCTTGTTTTCTAACCTGTGTTGCAGTGGGTGAAATATATCCGTTTATCACATGGACCGCTGTACAGTGACTGTGAAAAGTATCGGGTAAGGCGTCAAGACTTGTTGTAGTTAGCAATGCTTGACCTGAATGTGTAACTTGGGTGAGCAATAGCTGCCTTCTGTGCTCGTCTAACTCAGAAGCAACCTCATCTAATAAAAGAATCGGGGTTTCCCCAGTTTCCTGCACCATTCGGCGAATTTCAGCGATTTTTAAGGCCAGCATGGCGGTTCTTTGCTGCCCCCTTGATCCATAATGGCCTAGATGTCGGCCGTTTACCAAGAAGCGCCAATCGTCTCGATGCGGGCCGGCATTTGTGGTTCCAGATCCTACATCTTTCTCAAAGGACAAGTGTAAAACTTCTAAATAACGCTTAGCAATAAGGTTTTGGTCCTCTACATTTTCTAAAAGCCAGTCTGCAAGTTTTAACAGTTCGGCCGAATGATCTTGAGTCCCTCTCCCCGACCCAGTCACAGTAAGCCTGGGTAGATAGCTAAGTTTGACAGTTTCCGTTCTTCCCGTTAACTCTTCATAATGAGTTCGACTCACCTCTTCAGCCAAATGGTGCATGAACGCCGCCCGCCTAGCGAAAATTTCGGCCGCTGTTTGAGCCAATCGCTCCGACAAAATATTGATCACATCTTTGCCACGACCCGATTCCGCAAAACTCTTTAACGCTGCATTTCGTTGCTCTAAAAGCTTGTTATAGCCAGATAACGTTCGACAGTAAACAGAATCTGTCTGACAAAGCGTAATATCTATGTACCTACGGCGTGCCGATGGATTGCCTGTAATCAATTCAAGATCACTTGGCAAAAACAACACAACCTTTAGCTGTCCCAAAAGATCCATTAATCTTACTTTTCGCCGATCAATAACCGCTTCCCGGCGAAAAACAGTTGAGCCATTCCGGTTTTCCCGGATTAAGCGCAGCTCAATCGTCTTTTGATTATCCGTATCAGTGCCATTTTTTGATGTTTGCTGATTGTTCGCTTCGTACTGTATCGTTGCTACTAAGCGCGCAACAACAATCGGTTCTTCCGGTAAGTTAATGTCCCAATTAATAATTTGCTGATCAGAATCAGAATAGGGAGAGCGCGTTGTTGCTAAATAGTAAACCGCTTCAAGAAGGTTGGTCTTTCCTTGAGCATTATCCCCATATAAGATCGTCGTTCCTGGAAGAAGATCAAGCTCAAGGCGGCCATAATTTCGGAAGCCGGTCAGTGACAGATGTCGAATGAACATTGTTTCAATCTAAGCTACGGTATATCAATTTTATGAATTAAGGTTGTTGCCAATGTGGTGCTGCAGATCTATAGGGTACACCGGTCGAAAAGATATTTAGTATGTGATGACAACAAATACCGTGTATGACTAAGCTTTCGAATGATAGATCGTAATGGCAACTTATTGAGTTGTGAACACAATTAAAATTTTAACACGTTCGCCTTATTCAAAACAGACAAAGAAAGTAAATAATTTTTGGGGTACCTAACGACTTACAAAATTTGGGTAGGTCGAGGTTTGGTTTCTTCCTAAAACTTATCTTCTCAATAATCCGGGGAAAGACACCCTTCGACAAGCTCAGGGTGCGTATCCTGAGCTTGTCGAAGGATATCTCCCTCCCTTTTTGAGAAGTTACCCTAAAACTTATTTAAAAGTAGAAGAAACAAATTGTTAGAGCCTGCAAAAACCAGTGGATGGGTCGAAAACCGGCCGAATACAAATCGTTTTAAAGGGCTCAAACAGTTATTAGGAAACAATCGTAA
>JBLIMP010000125.1:0-12456 GCA_047638855.1 Cellvibrionaceae bacterium
CACAGTTGTCTTGCCACAAGCACCCGTTAAGTTTTATCTCGATGCATCTGCCGAAATTCGGGCCGCACGACGTGTAGAGGATAATCTAATCCGAAAAGATAGCTCCGTTGAGTTTGAAAAAATTCTCACTGAGATTAAACGGCGTGATAAGATTGATAGCAGCCGCGAGCACTCTCCATTGTGCCCCGCCAAAGATGCAATCATCATTGATACTGGTTTGTACACGCCCGAAGGTGTTTTAGAAAAAATGCTCGAAGTGATTGAAACAACAAAAAGATCGTAAACGCCTCAAAGAATTTAGAGACGACTCTTAGACTTGTTATAGAGACATTTCACCATGACAAAAACAATTAAATCCGAAGTTGGCAACGCCTTATTTGCGGTAGAGCAGGTTGGCTCAGGCAAGCCAGTCATTTTCTTACATGCCGGCGTTGCGGACCGCCGGATGTGGCAACCCCAAATGAACGCTCTACGGAAAAATTACCACGCAATCGCTTATGACCGACGTGGTTTTGGTGAAACAAGTTCGCCTGATGAACCTTTTTCACATATCGAAGATTTGCGACACGTAATCAGTGAAACGGGATTTGAAACAGTTTCATTGGTGGGTTGCTCACAAGGGGGGAAGATCGCTATTGACTTCGCGCTAGCCTATCCGCAGCATGTTGATAAATTGATTTTGATCGCTCCAGCTATTAGCGGTGCCCCGTCTCTAAAGGATTTTCCGGCCGAAATCGAAGCTTTAGGCAATGAGTTAGACGAGGCGGATGAAGCGGAAGACATTGAACGTATCAATGAAATTGAAGCTCATATGTGGCTAGATGGTCCACTCAGCAAGGCTGGGCGGGTGTTTGGCCCTATCAGGGAGCTGTTCTTAGATATGAACGGGATTACATTAAGAATGCCGGAACTTCTGCAAGAAATCGAATCGGCTTCAGCCTATGAGCGTGTCAGTGAAATCTCACGGCCGACGCTTGTTTTATGGGGCGATCTTGACTTTCCCCACTTAAAAGATCGTTGCCGCTATTTGACAGACTCAATTCCGGCCGCTATCGGGCATGAAATACCGAGTACAGCCCACCTACCAAACTTAGAAAAGCCCGACCTTGTCAATAGTTATTTGCAAGATTTTCTAGGGGCATAAAACCAGCGATTGAGCGGCAAGATCAAGCTACATCCCTGAAAAGGGTTGAGTCTGCACCTTAGGCGATCTAAAAGAATAGATCTGCATTTAAAAATGCCACCACAAGGCCGATAAGGTAAACCAAAAGTAAACCAACAACAACTATACTCGTAAAAACATATAACCTAATGGAACAAACAAAATGAAAAAGCAATTATCAATCTTATGCCCCCTAATTATATTCTTGGTACTTTTAGCTGCCTGTGGCGGTGGTGCAGGTGGACCAGGTTCAACAGTAACGGTATCAGAAGTAGAAACGGATGGAGCGATTAACTTTAAAATGGAGGCGTGGGCCGACAATTGGTTCGCAGTCTATATCGATGAAGAGCTACTACTCGAAGACTCTGTTTCAATTACAACCGAACACTCTTTTAATGCAGAATCTGTCACGTTTAAGGGTGATTATCCGTTGAATCTAAATTTCATATTGAAAGACTTTAAGGAAAATGACACCGGTCTCGAATATATCGGTGCAAATAATCAGCAGATGGGTGATGGCGGTTTTATTATGCAGCTTACCAACACTGGCACAGACGATGTTGTAGCGGTCTCTAGCTCTGATTGGGCTTGTACGGTCATCCATGAAGCACCACTTGATAAGGCATGCGAGGACTCATCTGACCCAGTGGTTGGAGTAGCACCTTGTGGCTTTACCGATTTTGGCGAACCTGATGGGTGGAAAGCGGCCGATTATGATGATAGTAGCTGGACGGCTGCAACTGCTCACTCATCAAGTGAAGTTGGGCCAAAAGATGGTTATGACGAAATCAACTGGGATTCAAGCGCTCAAATCATTTGGGGGCCAGATTTAGAAACCAATAATACGATTTTATGCCGGGTAACCATCGATGGCTCAAGTAACTAAGAAGTTATGACTGACACAATATAGATGGGTAATCGTGATTATCCATCTATATTGTCTGATAAATTAAAATCGGTTTCTAACCACCAATATGCGATGTGTCATTTAACAAGGTAAGCTGCGCTCGGCCGTCTTCAATAACTACCCTGCTTAACCCCGTGTTGCCACCCAATGAAAACGGTGCATAGATTCGGTCTGGAATTTCTAGAATATAAGAAATCAGTACTCGCAAGGAAGCACTATGGGAAACAACAGCGGTGGTTTGACCTTCATGTTTTTCCATAATCCTATCAAATGCATTGACAACACGTTTCCTGAAAATCGTATAAGTTTCGCCTTCACGCGTCTCTACAAATTGACGAGGCAAAGTAAGGTGCGGAAACTTCTCAGCAATCTCTTTTCTGGTTAACCCTTCTAACTCTCCTAAATTCCGCTCACGCCAACCTGCATCAAAAATAGGTTTTAAGCTTAAAGAATCCGCTAAAGTCATCGAGGTCTCGGCCGCCCTTTGTAGATCACTGCTATAAATATTTTCAATAGGCCATGAAACAAGTCTTGCCGCTAACGCCCGTGCCTGCGCTTTACCAGTCGCATTCAAAGGGATGTCAGTATCACCTTGCCAACGCCCTTGTAGGTTCCAATCAGTTTGTCCGTGCCGGATCAATATTATCGTGGTCGGTCTTATTATTTCCATATCGCAATCTTATCGGAGTGGCAAAAGAAAAGAAACCGAACTATTTATTTTCCAACAAATTCTACTTCAAATAATTTGGGCCACTGTTTACCAGTTAGGTAAAAGTGGCCATTTTCTGGGTTATAAGCGATACCGTTTAATACTTGGGACCCCGCTTGCAAAGTCGCACGCTCTTCGGCCGTCAGCAAGACTGATGCGTCAATCCTATATTCAACATTTCCTGACGCTGGGTTAATCACTAGGATCATGTCAGACTTCCACAAATTAGCGTAGATCATCCCGTCAACACATTCCAGCTCATTTATTTGGGTAACCGGGGCACCGTCTAACGCCACCATAATTTCTCCCATTAGTTCAAATGTGTCAGGATGACGGCTTACAATGTGTTCCGATCCATCGCTCATCCATAGTTTCCCATTACTTTCATCGTAACACAGCCCCCACCCTTGGCCTGAATAGTGAAATCGGCCGGTTTCCACAAATGTTTCTCGGTCAAACACAATCGCAGTCTCGCTTTGCCACGTCAGCATAATAATCTTATCGTCAACCAACGCGACCCCCTCTGCAAAAAATTCTGTGTCAATCGCAACCTGCTGCACCGCCTGCCCATCAGCCAAGTTCACCCGGTACAGTGCAGATTCTCCACGCAGACCACCTGACTCATAGAGAAACCCTTTATCCCAGACAAGCCCTTGCGTAAACACCTGGCGACTATGCGGGTAGCTATTGATAATCTTGATTTGAAGTGGTTTTGCACCTGCGTTTTGAATAACCACATCCGATTCAGGTTCGGGATATGAAAGTGTTTGATTAACTTCAGCCGGTTGAGGGTAGCCAATTAGATCGGGTTCTTCAATTTCAGGGGATGGATACGCGCTCGGCACAAGTTCAGAAATAGGGGCTGGCGCTGTTGAATCGACAGCGGCCGATTCACTCCCGAGTATTGGCACCTCTTCTGGTACTGGACTTTGCCCAGAAGAGCACCCGGCCGCAAACAGAACCGACAACAGAAAGAGAGTACAAATTATAAGACCATCCCCAGAAAATAATTGCCCAATGGTACGGTTCGCGTAAATGGCTATGTTATTCGCGCTGACGCAATGAGTCGGGTGAGAGAATTTCTTCAGATTGGTTCCTCTTTTAGATCGCCTAAATTGAATCATTTAATTCTTCTTGCTCATCAGAATCTTCCTGCTCGCTAAGCTCATAAAACAAAATCAAGGTCCGGCCGTATTTACGCTTATCAACCAAGTTCAGATTTGTCGGGCGCCACCCACCATCATCATCTTTGAAATACTCATGTGGGTCAATTTGCACAATCACTTGTCCGTATTCCAGCAAAAATTTGTCCGGATTCGCGTCAATTTTTTCAAGTGACTTTTTCCAAAGATCCAAATACTGAGGTGGGGCTACAAAAATAAAATCAAATGGGTCTTGATGCGATTGCCCACTAGCGATCCGATCTAGAAAAGCAAACGAATCAGATTGTAATACCCGTGCCCGCTCTTCTAATTGACAATGTTTAAGATTATCATAGATGGTGCGAATAGCCGCCTTTGTCATATCGACAAAAACAACTTCATCGGCCGCACGGCTTAATGCTTCAATCCCAACTTGCCCAGTTCCGGCAAATAAATCAAGCCAGCGGCTCCCAGATATTTCTTCGCTTACAATATTGAACAGGCTTTCTTTAACCCGATCAAGAATCGGCCGGGTCGTATCCCCAGGCACACTCTTTAATTTTCGACCTCTTGCACTACCACTAATTACACGCATACTTTTTAACTCTCAGTTACCAATTTTCAGCCACAGGCTATCTAGTAACTATAATTGTATCAATCTGGACCGCATCGCCAGAGACAGTTCCATCAGTTGCCAATACTGGCAATCGCCAACCTTCATCCATGACCCATAAACCGGCCGAAAGTGTATATTCACCAACGGGCAGATCATTTGGCAAGCTTAACTGATGAGTATCAGTCACATATTTATCTATTGCCCAACGTCGAGTTGGAAAATCGCCTGGGTTTAATTTATCAGATTGGCTCACAAGTTTGCCATCAATATCAATAAGATGGACGAATACTTGAAAATCAATCTCCGGCTCAACCAGCGCCTGCCAATAGAGGCTCAAATTAATTTCATCACCTGGGTCCGCCTCAAGTTTGTCTAAATCATAAGCCAACAGTTCAATCTGTCGATCAAGGTTTACATTCAGAGAAAATTCAGCGGGTTCCACCTGACCATTAGCTGATTCATATCGAAAAAGCCGGCCGGGGATCAACAATAAAGCGACAATAAATATGACCAATGCCCAAAGTGCTACCGGCGGAATATCATCACGAGCAGAGAGTGGAATTATCAAGGTTTGCTCAAACGGATACCAAATAGTAGCCATTATCAAAAGAATAAGCGTCAGTCCACTCACCAACCAACTGGCCGTACGCACCGGGGTTGATCCAAATTCTACATCAACCACCTGATCACCCTCTTGAAGCGAAATCACGATAAACCCTTCCGGGTGTCCAATCTGATGCTCAACCGGTTCCCCATTTACATGCACCCGCCAACCAGGAAAATCAAATAAAAACAAACGCAGTGAAAAAGGTTTTTCAGCCGTTACATGGTAGCGGAAATGCAAAGACGAGACGATCTCTTGCTCGGCTGTCGCAAAATGCGGCAAACTATACCGATTAACTCGATCTGGAATCTCGTTATTAAAAAGTGCTTGAATTGTTTCGCGTGCTGGAAGCGGCACGGTGTCAACGGTAGCCGGAATAAAATCGGCTGTTGAAGTTGTGCCCAGCCAACGCCCTTTTTGCTCTTGAAAAGCCACGGCCGCCAAATCAGTTGGGCCAAAATCCCCCCAAGGGATCACTTGCATTAATGGCAAAGCGAAAATCAAAGTCAACGCAACCACTCCACCAGCCAGCCGCCAATCTTTGCCTTTAAACAAAGACCCACCGCCAATTGCCAATGCGATAGCGGCTGGGCCTAGGAAACGCCATGGAAACTGTATAAAAGGCAAAACGGGGATTGTGCGCCAAAACAGGGCCGAAATTGGCAAAGTGAAAAACAGTATCCCAAATCCGGCTAAGAGCCAAAAAACTTGCTCCCTGTCCTCTATCTTGCGGTTTTTTATTAACTCCCACCCGATCCAACAAAACAATGCAACAAACAGAGTTGCTTGAACAACCCCTAAATTGAATTGGATTACAGATTGAGAAGCCCCCCAATCGATCTTCCCCGAGGGTTCAAATAGTTCACGCACTGTTAAAAAATGAGATGACCATGAAAAATGACTGCCTTCTTCGCCAACTAGCGTATTAAGGTTGACCAAATTCCGTTCAAATACAACGGGAATCCAAAAAAACATCGATAGGCCGATGCCGATGCCAAACGCAATAAAAGGGGTGATTTTAGATAATGCCCAACGCTGAGCAGATTCAGAATCAAAAAACCAAGTTACAGCCAACCAAGAGACAAGCAGCATACTCCCGATCATCGCCATTAGGTTATGGCTAAGCACAAAAGCGGCCAATGACAAAGCCGACAGAATGAAATAGCGTTTTTGTTGACGTTGGTGTAATCGGCCGAAAAAGAAAAAGCACAAAGGTAGCAGCCCCAAACTAAATGACTCAGCCAGCACTCCTCGGGCGTGGGGATCTACATATTGAATATAAGGTGCGGTGCCGTAAAGAGCAGCTGCCACAATCCCGGCCGCAGCTCCCCACCGATCACGTACAAAACCAAAAACGCCAATGCCACCGGCCAATACCCCCGAAACAAACAGCACTTTAACAGCTTCAACCGGACCAACCTTCGGTAGAAAAGCAACAAAAACTCCAAGATAGTAAGCCAAAGGAGAATAATAATTAAAAATTGGATAGCCAAAACCGAAATAAAAATTGGGTGATAAACGTGCATAAAACTCACCACCACGTACAAGCCGCTCTAATTCTGCCAAACGAAAAATATGTAGCTCCGCATCAGTTGCCACTGGAAGCGATGAACGGCTAATAAAAGGCCAAATGACAGGGATTAAGACAAATAAAACCGCTAGCCATGCAAGTTGAGGAAAAAGTTTTTTTAACATAGTTGTCAAAAAGTTAGTCAAGGGTAGGCCTAAAACTGAGCAGGGATTCTATCATAGGCTAAAACCCTTTCATTAAAAACTTATTGTTTCGATGGGAATTCGCAGATGAGTTAACAAAATGCCGAATAACTCAAAAAATAACGATCAAGCCATCCTGTGACACAAAAACGCTCATGTCAGACCGACATAAAAAGAGGCCACCCAATGGGTGGCCTCTCGATTGATATTGCCAAGTTAACTAAGAGAAAGCCTACTCTTTGTCTGCTTTATCCTCTTTGTCTCCGGGGTCTTCTATAGACATACCATCTAAATCGTCTGCTAGGCCAGCTTCGGCCAATGCCCGATCGATTTCAAGATCAAACATCTCCATCGCTGATACTGTCTCTTGTTCCTTACGCATTTTAGCTTCAGCAGCACCTGCTACAAGCATATCGAGAATAGCTGGATCGGTATTATCGTCAATCAAAATACGAGACGGATCGAAGTTTTCTGGATCAAATTCCGGTTCTTCTTCAACAACCTCTTCAACTACTTTATTAACCATATAACCGGTACCAGCTGGAATCAGCTTACCGATGATTACATTCTCTTTCAAACCGGCTAACTTGTCTTCTTTACCAGCCATTGCAGCCCCAGCGAGTACTTTAATCGTATGCTGGAACGAACTAGCCGACAAGAAGCTTTTGGTTTCAAGAGAAGCTTTACTAATTCCGAGAATGACTTGCTTCGCCTGAGCCGGTTGACCACCTTCTTCAATAACTTCGTCATTGATAACTTGGAAGTCATACGTATCGATTAACGAGCCTGGAAGTAATTCGGTATCACCAGGGTGTGTGACAGTTACACGGCTAAGCATTTTACGAATAATCACCTCAAAATGCTTGTCGTTAATATTCTGTCCCTGTGGCTGGTATACCTCTTGCACTTCACGCAATAAATACTCAGTCACTTTGTCACGTCCCTGAACTTCAAGAATCTTATGTGGATTCTTTGAACCTTCAGTTAGACGATCACCCGCTTCCACATGATCGCCAACCTTAACTTTCATTATGGTTCCGGCCGGAGTTTGATAATCATGCTCTTCACGGTTTTCATAAGCAACAGTAACTTGCTCTTTACTTTTTCCAACGACACGCCCTGCATGACGAGCGGTAATCACTTCATCATCCTTTTCTGACAAAATGGCGCCAACCTCAATCTCATCGTTTTTCTTGACAGTCACTTTAAACCCTTCTGGGATTTCGTAAATGTCATCGATAATTTCTTCGTTAGTCACAATCACATGACGGGCACCGTCTATCATCTGAATATCGACAATCCCGCTGATTTCAGTCAAGACAGCTTCACCTTTTGGTTTCTGACGAGCTTCGAAAAGCTCCTCAACACGGGGGAGACCCTGTGTAATGTCACCACCGGCCGATGCCGTACCACCTGTATGGAACGTCCGCAAAGTCAACTGCGTACCCGGTTCACCAATTGATTGAGCCGCAATAATACCAACAGCAACACCCAACTCAACCCGATGCCCATTGGACAGGTCCATACCATAACATTTAGCGCAGATGCCTGGTCGTTGTTCACACGTCATAGTTGAGAAGACATAAACGTCTTGCACACCAGCTTTTTGGATTTCCGTTGCCATTTCGTCTGAGATCATCTGAGCGGTTTCAATTAAAATCTCACCGGTTTCTGGATTGATAACATTGTGAGCAGCTGACCGGCCGTAAATACGATCCGACAAGGTCTGTTTACCAAAATTATCAACAGTTTTGATCCAAACACCTTTCTCTGTAGCACAATCATCGCCTGAAATGATCAGGTCCTGAGCCACGTCGACCAAACGGCGAGTTAAGTAACCCGCGTCAGCCGTGCGTAATGCCGTGTCAGCCAGACCCTTTCGAGAGCCATGCGTAGAAATAAAGTATTCAAGAGCCGTTAAGCCCATCCGGAAGTTCGAAGTGATCGGCACAGGAATAATCCGACCATTTGGATCAGCCATTAAACCGCGCATACCTGCCAACTGAGTAATCGGGCCAAAACCACCTTTTGTAGACCCAGACAATGCCATCATGGCAATTGGTCCACGAAGATCCATTGAATCACGGACCGCCATCTCTACATCTTCTTTGGCTTTATTCCACTGCTCAATTGTACGTTGGTATTGTTCATCTTCAGTTAACAAACCACGACGATACTGGCGATCGATCTGATCCACCCGTGATTGAGCTGCATCTAAAATACCAACTCGTGCTTCTGGCACAGCAAGGTCGTAAAGGTTCATGGTTGTTCCAGAAACCGTTGCGTATTTAAAACCGATATCTTTAATACGGTCGGCTGTCCTTACAGTTGGTTTATCACCTAAACGACGATGGATACGATCAAGTAACTTATTAACCGGCCCTTTTGAAAGTGGCTCATTAAAGAAGCGGAATTCACGTGGTAATGCCCGGTTAAAGATCACTCGGCCGGCCGATGTTTCAATGATATTGCGACGACCACGATTGTCTTCAAAACGTTTACCGTCATCATCAAAGAAAGTTGTTACCTGAACTTTAATCTTGGCATGGATATGAATTAGATCAAGCGCAAATGCATGCTCAACTTCATCCATATTAGCAAAGATACGTCCTTCCCCTTTAAGTCCATCAAAAACCTGGGTCAAGTAATAAACACCCAAAACCATATCTTTAGAAGGGCCAATAATCGTGGCGCCGTCAGATGGCTTGAGCAAGTTGGTCGTTGAAAGCATCAATTCCAAGGCTTCTTTGACTGCGCGGTCTGATAACGGTACATGTACCGCCATCTGGTCACCATCAAAGTCAGCATTGAAAGCTGAACAAACAAGAGGATGAAGTTGGATCGCTTTGCCTTCAACAAGTTTAGGCAAGAATGCTTGAATACCAAGTCTATGCAACGTTGGTGCCCGGTTCAAAAGAATTGGGCGGCCTTGAATTGCCTCTTCGAGCACTTCCCAAACTTCAGGTGGCTGACGTTCAATAACTCGTTTTGCGCCTTTTACATTACTAGCATATCCGTAGCTGATCAGTTTGCTAATCACAAAGGGGCGGAACAACTCAAGAGCCATAATCTTTGGCAGACCACATTCGCCCATGCGAAGTTTTGGTCCAACCACAATTACAGAACGGCCAGAATAGTCAACACGTTTACCAAGAAGGTTCCGGCGGAAACGCCCCTTCTTACCTTTTAACATGTCTGAAAGTGATTTAAGCTCGCGACGACCACGACGGCTCAACGCTTTCCCACGATGGCTATTATCAATCAAACTATCAACCGCTTCTTGAAGCATACGCTTTTCGTTGCGGACAATAACATCCGGTGCGCCCAGCTCAAGCAAGCGTTTTAGACGATTATTACGGTTGATCACTCGCCGATAAAGGTCGTTTAGGTCAGAGGTGGCAAATCGGCCACCATCTAACTGAACCATCGGCCGAAGGTCAGGTGGAATCACTGGGAGTGCTTCGAGAATCATCCACTCTGGACGATTTCCACTCTTGCGAATCGCTTCAACAACCATTAAACGTCGGGTAGCACGTTTTGCAGCTTGTTTTGAGCGGCTTGTCCTCACTTCTTTCCACAATTCGCGGGAAAGCGTCTCAAGGTCAATATCTTTTAATATCTCAAGGAAAGCTTCAGCACCCATATCGGCGTTAAACACATTCCCAAACTTGCTCTTCATGTCACGAAATTCAGTTTCAGTTAAGAACTGGCCTTTCAGCAACCCTTCAAGTTGTTCTTTTGTTGTTTGGGCACGAACTCGTAATTTATCAAGGTCCGCTCCCAATTGGTCACGCATTGAGATAGAAACATTAGCAGCTTCTTCACGCAACTGCGTAATTTCACGCTCAAGGTCTGCTCCATGAGACTGGCGATCTGCATTGTTCTCAGTTTGGATCTTACCGAGACGGTCCGTTGTGATTTGTTGAACACGAGTGATATGTTCTAAACCAATCGTATCCCCGGCCGCAGCAATCGCTTCGCCATCTAAAGCAACGTCTTCATCCGTAGCTTTCTCGCTCATACTTTCAAGACGACGCTCAACCGCTTTGGCTTCTTGAACGGCTTCATCGGTTGAAGCCGCCAAACGTTCGTCAAATGTCTCTTTCAAACTACTCATTTCAGCTTCAAGGTCAGTCAAACGGCGATTAATTTCGCCATTCTCATGATCAATCTTTAGCTGCAGTTCTTCGTCTGCTCGCATTTCAGCTTCGTCTAGCTCTTCTTGCAAACGACCTAAAGCCCGTTGACGCGCTTCATCATCAACGGAAATGATTACATACTGTGCAAAATAGAGAACACGATCAAGATTACGCCTAGAAATATTGAGAAGTAGACCAAGATAACTTGGAACACGACGGGTGTACCAAACATGAGCTACAGGAGCTGCAAGCTCAAGATGGCCAAGCCGTTCACGCCGTACAGAAGAACGGGTGACTTCAACGCCACACTTGTCACATACAATGCCCCGATACCGGATATTTTTGTACTTACCACAATAGCATTGCCAATCCTTCGTTGGGCCAAAGATGGCCTCACAGAAAAGGCCATCCTTTTCCGGCCGAAGACGGCGGTAGTTAATCGTTTCTGGTTTGGTTACCTCACCATAAGACCAACCACGAATATGGTCGGGTGAAGCGAGACTGATGCGAAGCGAACGGAATTCAGTTGTTTCCACTTGGGAACCTCCCTGAGCGAGTCAGTATGTTAGTGCCTATCAAAATTTAAATATCAAGGTTTAAATAAAAACGCTTGCTACTTATGTCGAAATCATGTGAAGATACAGATTGATTCACAGAGACAGAAAAAGAGCAGATCTGGGTAAACCTGCTTTTTTGAATAATTTATTCTTACTTTAAGATTTTGATCTCAGTTGTAAATTTGCAAATTACCCTGCAAGGGGACATATCTCTGATGCATTTAACCGTATTACGCTTAAACACACAAAAAAGCGTTAGGTATTGCTACCAACGCCCAGTAAGTTTGAACTTTGCTGTTTTATTTTCACGTTATGTAATTATATGAGATAGAGGTCTACGGTCAACAAATTTACAAGCTTTTAATCCTAATTTTTTAATTCTCATATGTCAATACCCAATCTTTGGTTCTATGATACGTAAAATACTCGTCTTTTTCCTGATTCTAATAGTTTATCCCTTACTCGACCGGCTTCTGAATCGGTCGAGTAAGGAGAGTATGATGCTTTGCGAAACTGAGCTTATTTAGAAATCAATGGCAAGTAAATCCAATACCCAATCTCTATGATGGCCAAGCCATCTGAGCCCAGATAATAATTATCTTCAGCAAAGGTAGCTTCGATCGTATACGTTCCAAGTGGCAACGCCTGACCTAAAACTCGACCTAAGTTTATCTTACCGCTAAAATTCGTATCGGTTGTGGTGGTCTTGTATATTTGGTTTGTTTTCACATTTGTCAAAACGAATTGAACGAATCGCTCTGGAACTGTACGTCCTTCACCGTCAGACAGAAGCGCCTTCAAGTTAGCACTAGCACCTGGTGCTATTCGCTTGGAACCCACAAAGGTAACATTTGTAGGCTGCCGGCTGAGAAGGAATGACTGTTCGCCAAATGCCTCGTCGTACTCT
>JBLIMP010000126.1:0-12427 GCA_047638855.1 Cellvibrionaceae bacterium
TGAAAGGGGAATGGCAAGTTTGATCCAAGTTGATGAGCAATTAGGTTGGTCTTATATCCCTAGTGGGAGTCAGTGGCTTACTGGGCCAGGAGAGTTCAGAAATTTCGTGACCATCAATTCTCAGGGCTTGCCAGATATTGAGCATGATTATAAAAAAGCATTGGGAACAAAACGTGTCTTAATGCTTGGAGATTCTTTCGTAGCAGCCCTGCAAGTACCTCTTGAAGATTCATTCTCAAAAGTTGCGGAATCTCTATTAAATGGAACAAGTGGAGAACTTTCCAACCAAGTTGAATTCATCAATGCTGGATTTGCTGGGTTTGGGACCGATCAACAATATCGTTGGTTCATGTCTGAAGGCTTAAAATATCAACCAGATATTATTGTATTAGTTGTTTATCTTGGTAATGATATTTCTGATGTCGACTTCGAACTATCATCATTAGGAGTTTCTACGTTACCTTCAAAGCCTTTCTTTAAAATCGAAAATAATGAAATTGTTGATATCGGATACACTAACGTGCAGTCTAATAATCAATATCAACAAGGTAACTCATTTTCAATTGTTCAATTGAGAAGATTCTTACAGCGTAACTCTTATCTTTTTACGATCGGTAGTGGGTTAATCAAAAATTTTGAACAATCATCTCAGTTTCGCAATTTACTCTCAATTGTAGGCAAAACCACTAGTCGATCTAGCTATAATCATTCCTACGATATATTTACCCCTGCGGCTGACGCAGAATGGGAACGAGCTTGGCATACTTTTGAACTTCTTATTAAAGCGATTAAATTTGAGAGTGATCAGAATCAAATCGAATTAAAGATTGTTATGATTCCACATGCGGTTCAGGTTTACCCAGATTTATGGGAAACCCGAAAAGCCTTATATCCTGCAATGGATCAATTACATTGGGAAATGGAGCTACCAAATGATCGTTTGGCTAAATTCGCGGCAGAAGAGCAAATTGATTCCTTAGATTTATTGCCTATATTGATCGAGACCACTTCAAATGACTCTAATCTGTATTTTCGTACAGATGGACATTTGACCCAGACAGGAAACTTGATTGTAGGTAAGGCAATTTCAGATTGGATACTGGTTGATTAAAGAAAGTGAGATTTGTAGGTTTGTGAGTAAAAAGGGGTAGTGAGGTGAGATTATCTCATACCCCCTTCTGAGCAGTCTCGAGAGCACATGAGAAATGGTTCTGTAAATTTTGAATTTGCCCGTTTTGGTTGTTCGGGCGGGCCAAATCGCTTGATTTAGCCTGCTTTGCTAAACCTGTATCTGGGTCAAAGCAACAAATACTGGCTTTTTAAGCTAGGTATCAGAGCTGAGATAATCTCACACTACCACCTAAAAAGGCTAGATGCTTTGAATAAACAAAGCATCTAGCCTTCGAAGAAAATATTTCTAGGAACCTGTTGGAATAGGGGCTAATAACTCACCAAGTTCGAAGACTTGATTTGCTTCAATAGTAAAAGTAACGGGGTTTCCATTTTCATCCAAAACTGGATAGGCAGTAAAGGTCAAATCAACCATTAGTCCATATGTTCCCGGGGGAACATTATCAAAGATGAACATACCGGTGGAAAAAACCTTTGCAGTTTGCGAGCTACCATTCGTACGGATAAAAAAGGGATCTCCTTGATTTGAGAAGATAACATCGCCAAGTAGAAGGCGACTTGGCTCTAATGGAATATATCCATCATCAAGGATTTCTAAAGCTAAGATGCCGCCAACAGATCCTTTTGTAGCATCGACCGTATCAAATTGCAATTCAGGACTGTCAATGATCACTTCAGCACTGCTATTAGATTCTGGTGCAGGATAACCAGCTTGTAGCTCAGCGGCTGATCTGGGAGCTGGGTAACCTGTGCTTTCATCTAATTCAGGCTTTTGATTTTCTACAATCGCTTCTGGAGCAATTTGAGTAGAAGATGGTTCTTCAGTAACAATCAGAACTTGAATTGTGGGAGGAGTGGGTTCTGATGTATTACAGCTAGCTAAAATTGAAAACAATAAAATTAGTAAAATAAGGGAATATGAATTTTTCAAGTGATTCATCTTAGCTTCTCCGGCTGATCTTAGAAGTTAGTGACAAGAAAAGAGGCTTGACTAATTAGCCAAGCCTCTCCTGTTATTACCTCAAGATTTGAAGCAAACTATTATTTACCAAAGGCTTCGTAAGTATAGGTGTAATCGCCTGTACCGCCAGTAATCGATTGATTAACAACCGCTACGATCGGCTCACCACCTGTCGAAGTACAAGATGCGCTTCCGATGAACTCACTGTCACTAAAGTTGTTCAAACTAACACCAGCGCCAATTCCTGCTGTTCCAGATTTAACCGAAGGCGCAGTTCCATCGATGGCTGAGAATGTACAGGTGATTGTGTCAGACGCCGTTCCAACATTTTGTACAGTGAAGCCGGTCCAGATACTGAATTTATTCATTGTCAGAGGCAATACAACTGTTTGACCTGCTGCAGATGGATCAAATGCACTGTAAGCACTCGCTTGTCCTTTAGAAGGAATAGTTTGGTTAACAATACCTGCCAATGGCTGGCTCTCAGAGTTAGCTGTTACAGACGCCGTACCATTAAATGTCTGACCAAGTGTACATGTGTTAGTCGTATTCGTTTGAATATCAGCTACAAACGCATCAAGTGCAAAGTTAACCGCTGAACCAGCTGGAATCGTTGCGCTTTCTGTACAAGCTGTACCAACACCATCTGCTGGGGAATAGCTAACAGTAACAACTGTGTCGGTAGAACCTAAATTCTGAATCTGAACACCAGTTTCAATGCCAAAGAAATTCTGTGTAATTAATGGCATTGCTGGTGCGGTTGATCCATTGGTGAAACCGTTGTAAGCTAGCAACGCATTCGGGGATTCTTGCAATACAGTTGCCACAATTGACTGACCTTCACCAGCTGTTACTGTAGCTGCACCGTTGTATTTAGCAGGCAAGCAAGTGTTGCTTGCTTGTTTGAAGCGATGTACCGCGCCGACTGGAATTGAAGCTATTTCGGTACAAGCTGTATTTGCATAAGTAATTGTTACACTTGCAGCCGTGCTACCTGCATTTTGAACACTGACTTGTGTATCAATGTTGAAGAAGTCGTGATTAATAATTGGTAATGAGACCGTTTCGCTACCAGTGCTAATACTTGAATAGCTTGCACCATAAGTTAGGCTTGAAGCTGAAGCATTAACATTGACAATTGCGGCAACAGGCTCATTGGATGAAATAACTACTGATCCATCGAATCCAGCGCCAACAGGCAACGTAGCATAGTTATTACTGTCATTAGCAGGAACTGTATCGCTAACACTGGTAGCAGTAGTACCATCTTGGTTGTAATAGGTGATTTCAATTGTGGCGACATTTGCAGAGAGATTCTGAACTTGGAATCCAGCATTGTATGTGCCAAATTCGTTAGCCGCGACAGCTTGGATGCCAAACATGGCAACTAAAAGGAATAGGGTAAGTGTGATATAAAACTTTTTCATGAAATTTACCTCCGTAAATTCTTTAGAATAATTTGCTAAAACTTGAAGTACGATTAGATCATAGTTGGATTATTAGATTGATTCAATTACCCATACGGGTTATTTAAGGGGTTATTTTTTGTATCTTCTCAAAAAGTCAGAGCAAAAAGTGCTTTTTCAAGTAAACAACGGCTCTAAGTGAGCTGTAGAGCACTTTTCTCGACCTAGCACAAATGTTCAATCCTCCCTTTTTGAGAAGATACGGTTGTTTGGTCGAAAAGATGGCTAATTGGGGGTGTTTTCTCGTAAAACAGGATTAGTTGTCCTCAACGCAATCATGGAAGCACTTAGCTCTCCTGCTGCCCACAAAACCCTGGCTAAAATAGCAACAAGTAGTGCAATAGGTGGGGGAATGATTTGGCTTAAAAACAAAATCATAGAAATATCACGCACACTAAATATCGGTAAGGCACTAATGCCTAGGATTGCAATTGACCCTGAAAGCGACCAAATGCCGATTACTGTCATGATATGATTGTTTGAGAGTGGGTATAAAGCAGAAACTAAGGCGAAGATTACAAGGCCGCCCAATATCCAAGTTCCAAGATAGACGACAAAAAAACAAAACGTATCAAGGTAACTTAACGGCCGGTCAAGAGTTTCGGCACTTAAGTTGGTCCAAATTTTGAATAATACTTTTGGATTAGTGAAGGCCAACAAGCCGATAACGACCGGGATTAGACCGATCCAAATGAGGGTAGGGCTTGATTCACTTAAGAATAGATCTAACCAAAAAGGGATTGTTATTAAGAAGGTCAAAAAGCCGGAAATCACAAACATTACGATTTCAAGACCAGCTAAGGCCGTCGTCGTCCGTGGCTTTAAACCGACTTCTTTATATAGAATTGCACGGTCTGCGATATACCAAACAGATCCCGGTAGGCGGCGGGCTAAATTCGAAATTAGATAGAGGCGAGATGTCGTTAAAAATTTATCAATACCGGTAAGCTTTTTTACAAGTAGGTGCCATGCATAGAGCGAAAGTAAAAAATCAACCGTAAAAATTATGATGGCCACAATAATCCATCGATATTTTAAATTCCAATCATAATCTAAAAGAAAGTCCCTATTAGAATAAAGAACATAACCAATGATATAAATCGAAAATAGAATCAGTAAGATTGAAATGATTTTTCGACGATTTCCACTATAAAACGCATCGATTATTTTTTCGATTTTATTCGCAATCACCTGCAAAGAAGGATAATTCATAACGTTTTACGTAAGTTGATTATTCATACTTATCAGATGAAAATGTTGCATCGTCAATACGGGCAAAGAATAGATCAAACTGCCAGAGAGTACGATCAAGCAGCCGGTGAAGAGGATCACAAATATCGACGCATCTAAAACCAATATCTTCCATATATTGGCACATCTCATGGAATTTAAGGCTGTTTTCAGCGACCGTAAAATTATAGGTTTCAACTACAATTAAAGACGTTTGCTTTAGTGTATTTTTAGCTCCATTAAAAATCGGAATTTCGTAGCCATGTGTATCTAGCTTGAGCAAATAGGGAGGAGGCAGCTTGTTCTTTTCGACGAGGGTATCGATCTTTGAAACCGGTACGACAATGTTATTTTGTGGGAATGGTGTTTCAGATGCGAGCCCACCGAGCAATAAAGAGTTGTCAAAATAGATTTCCCCATCGCGATCACCGGCCGCTGTTAACACATAAGAGAGATTTGCATTCTTTTGGGTGAAGGCTTTCAATTCATCTTCGTGCGGTTGTTGGGCGTCAATTAACAAATATTGAGCTTTGGGATATGCTTTTAAGCATTTTTTGGTCCACATTCCATTTGAAGCACCAATATCGATAACCGAATTAACTTGATGCCGATGACGGCAACGGTCTAGCGCACCTTCGAGCGAAATTTTATCAAAATCGTAACCTAGTACTTGGAGTAACCTGATAATAAAGCGACGAATAGAAGTTTTAAGCTGACTGATCATAGGATGTTAGATGGACCTTGCTTTCGACAGAAAAAAACAAAAGACCATGCTAGATTAAGGGGAATAAAGGGGGTCAGAATGAGGCGTATCATCTCTTTCGGTCGACGCAAATAATTAAGCATATCTCTGCGCGTTCGGGGCCATTCTCTTTCGTATTTAATAGTTCTTTCAACAACAAGCCCATTGTCTTCGAGCAAGGCTTGCCATTCATAGCGAGCAAGATACCTTTGAATGGGCTGATATGGGTCTACAGCGGTTTTCCCTTGTCTAAAAGCGATCCAAATGTTGCTGAGCAAGCTAAATGTGTTTGGGACTAAAATAAGTGCTCGCCCATCGATTTTAAGCACACGAGCTTTTTCCCGAACGGCTACCGCCATGTCAACATAATGCTCTAGGCTTCCAATTGAACTGATGACATCAAAGCTTTCATCAGCGTAAGGCAGTTGCTCGCTATTAGCAGTCACTAATCGATCGAGTTGGAACTTACCCTGCCCTTTGACTAAAGCGTTGTGAGATAAATCCATCCCGTGGGCCATGGGAATCTGTTTTTTTGCATAGTATGGAAGCTCGCCTAAACCACACGATATGTCTAAATAACGTTCATTTGAATCAAGGTTAAGTAGATCTAATAACCACATATAGAGTGATTCTGATTGTGAAATATCGCCAGCCCCATACACATTTTCATATCGTTGGCGACTTTCTTCTCTTGTACGTGTCTGATTAAGGCGAATTTCTAAACGTACTTCTGCTTCATGAAATGGGCGAATTTTTGTCATATGCATTAAGACTTATCGAAAATGGCTGTCGATAGTTTTTGAAGATCACGGGGAAAATGGTAGGTAAAAGATGTTTTGACAAGAATAACTCAAAAAGTGCTATTCTTTACTGTTGTGTCATAGAGAGATAAAATCTTTCGAGTCCTTCAGTAACAATCGGCCAACTATAATGATTTTCTATCGCCCAACGGCCATTTTTACCCAATTCTCTCATTTTTTGAGGTGAGCTCATCAGCTCACTTAATTGATTAGCTAGCGATTCTGGCGTATCGTCGTCTATTACAAAACCTGCTTGATGCTTGCTGACGATATTGCCGAGATCGCCGGTATTTGTAACGACGACCGGCCGTTCGTGGCTCATAAAATCAAAGAGTTTCAAAGGAAATCGGCCGCGATTAGCATTGTGATTGACCAAAGGTAGGCAGCCAATGTCACAGGCTGACACGAATTGAAGCAATTGATCAAAAGGTAACTGCCCTGTTTGAATAATCGCATTGTGGTGTTTGGCTCGTGTAAAGTCTCGCATATCAAGGTTTAAATAGCCAATCATTAGCAATCGGGTTTCAGGCGATTTGGTGTGGAGCCGATCAAAGGCTTCTCCGAGAAGTTTGGCGTCTGATTTAAAAATAGTACCCGTGTAGCCTATATAGGTTCCTTCAAGATTAAGGTTAAGTTTTTTGCGAACAGCTACTTTGTTTTGAGGATACATAACCTTAGGATCAACACCATTATGAAGCAGATGGGTCTGATCAGGAGTAAAGCCCAAGGCTTTTGATTTATGTTCTAGAATAGAGTTAATGACTGTTATACCTGCTGTTTGTGGTCGGTAGTAATTCTCAAAATGAGTTTCAATCGGCCGGAGTATGCCCCGAATAATTGGATTCGGCCGTTGCTCAACAGAACCGCCCCGACCAAACCAGTCGCACCAATCCGTTATAAGCGGAATTTTTTGCTGTTTTGCTATATACAAGGCAGGATAAATGACAACAGGTCTCGATTCATAAGCATGGATTAAATCAAAACGGTCAGTTTTAAAATAAGCGATCCTTTTTAAAACTGAAACAGGGTCCCAACCAGAACGCAATGAGCCACTCAATATATCAGGAGCAAGAACAACCTTAACTCCATTCCGTATTTCACAGTGAAAATCTCTTTTGGATGTTTTAGCTGTTGCAACAAGTGTAACCTCGTGCCCCCTGGCGACAAGCTCCTCTGCAAATCCTAACGCCCGCCAATAGGTCCCTTTTCCCTCAATATTATAAAGAATTTTTAGAATCCTCATGCTGAAAACCCTTCCCGCACGCCGTCTTTGAGGCCACGCCAATACGAGCATAATGCTTTGTGTCTCCTACCTTTTAGCAAACGAATTGATGTTCGAATTGCGCTACCCGATCGCCAAAAAAAGATGATGGGCCATTGCCAAACTTTAGCGTTTTTTGAAAAATAAATCGTGCTAGATCGCGCCATCCAATACCGTTCACGAGGGGAATCTGCACCGCCACTACTTTTAGAAACCCCATGCCACATTTTTGCCGTGGTAACTACCAAAGACTTATACCCTGCACGATAAGCCCGAAGACTTAAATCTGCATCTTCATAGTAGAGGAAAAACTTTTCATCAAATAAACCTATCTCCCTAAGCACTTTTGCAGACATAAGCGTAGCTCCGCCTGGAACAAAGTCTCGACGCATCACTTGAGGAAATTGATTTTCATCTAAAATACCCCGAGCATCGGCCGTTTTCTCTAAATTCCATTTGTTAAGTTCCCCTCCGATTGACCAAATTCGGTTAGGTTCATCATGGAAATAGAGCGAGGCGGTAACAAATGAGACATCTTTCTCCACATGCGCCATCATTTCTGATATGCACTTCGGATCAAGCACTAGGTCATTATTTAAAACGATGATTTGATCTGCATTCTGCTCAAGTGCATAGTGCATGCCTACATTGACCCCACCCGCAAAGCCTAAGTTTTTGTCGTTCTGTAAAATTTTCAGGTTAGGGAACTCGGCTTGAATTCTCACAACCGAATCATCGGCCGAGCCATTGTCTACTAAGACATTAACTAAGTTAGGCCAATCTTGTTGTACGAGAGAATGCAAGCAACCAATTGCATCGTTAGCCCCATTCCAATTAAGTACAACAGCATAAACTAGGGGAGAGTGCCCATTTCTTTTATCTTTCATATTTCGGAAGTCTAGCTTCGCATGTAGTTGGCCGCAAAATTTGTGAAGAGTAAATCATGAGCCATGCAGATTGGTTTTCTAGGGTGCGTGGATAAATTTCACCCATATCCTATCCCAGTGGAGATAAGGCGATATTGCAAAAGAGTGGGAATGGCAGTGGTTACGCTCCCTACCCTATTTGGTAGGAGACGTGCTTTTTTGAGGATTATCGAGCCTTGATATGGTATTTTGTTTTTTCGAGAGATTCTGCTTTAATCGCCTGTAACTAGCCTGTTTTGTCTTTCCCCCTTTTTTGAAAATCCCGAAAAACGTAGGGAGATAGAATAGCCAGTATATGAGATCAATAAAAGCAAGTATGTTACAACAATACCTGACCTCTATAGTTAGGAATGTTAATGAGAAACGGATCATAGGGGTCTCGAAAGCTGATCTCTAAATTTGGAAGTTGATCTGCCTATAGTGGCTTAAGCATTTACCTGCTTATTTTTAGTCATTTTTTGACCGAGGCGAGAGAATTCTTCAGCCGACAACTTAGTTTGTTTATAAACCTAAACGGTTACGAAATATTAAGTGAGAAATTATAATAATGGTTATTGATGAAAAATCTCTAGAATTTTGGAAAGGGCGTCGCGTTTGCGTAACAGGAGGAGGCGGTTTTTTAGGTTCGTTCGTAACTGAAAAACTTAATCAGAGAAATGCCGATACAGTGTTTGTTGTTCGCAAAAAAGACTACAACCTTATCCATAAAAATGATATTACTCGTTTGTTGGAAGACGTACAGCCCGACATTATCCTTCATTTAGCAGCTAGTGCTGGTGGAATCGGGGCGAACCTTCTCCACCAAGCAGAGTATTTTTATGAAAACCTAATGATGGGGACGCAATTAATCCATGAGAGCTGGAAGTTTGGTATTGAAAAATTCGTTTCTATAGGCACCGTTTGCTCATATCCAAAGTTTACACCTGTCCCTTTTCAAGAATCTGATTTGTGGAACGGGTATCCTGAAGAGACGAACGCACCATTTGGTTTAGCAAAGAAAATGATGCTGGTTCAATCACAAGTTTACCGCTCCCAGTATGATTTTAATGCAATCCACTTGTTGCCTGTCAATCTATTTGGTCCAAGAGACAATTTTGATTTGGAAAAATCGCACGTAGTTCCCGCTTTAATACGAAAATGTATTGAAGCAAAGGAACAAGGGAAAGATTATGTAGAAGTTTGGGGTGATGGATCTGCATCGCGAGAGTTCCTGTATGTGGAAGATGCGGCTGATGGAATTATATTAGCGGCCGAAAGATATAACGGTGACTTGCCAATAAACTTAGGAAGTGGCAATGAAACTGATATTAAAGATTTGGTATTAACAATAAAAGAGCTAACTGAGTTTGAGGGAGGCATTCATTGGGATACAACCCGTCCAAATGGTCAGCCCAGAAGATCCTTGGATACACAAAGATCAAAAGAGCTCTTTGGCTTTGAGGCCCCTACATCATTGGCAGATGGATTGAACCGGACGATTGATTGGTATTTAAAAAACCGCCAATAAATGTACAAGTTAGGCTTGGGGTGTATATGGTGCGGTATTTTGCCGATTAGAAAAAGAAGCAACATAAACAGTTTGTGCTGAATGTGAAAATAATATATTGAGGTAAAGATGGGTATGAATCGTTCCATAAATTTCTTTTTTCTAAACCAGACGAATACCATGAAACTGCACCCCATTTATTTGTCTGGGAGCTAATATATTCTCAAATTTGTAGGGTTAGAATATTAGGGAAGTCACTTTAGCTTTGTGCTTTGCTTTTTGAAAAGACATCTATCGTAGAGATAATTCATCTGTGAAAATATTAATTTTAGGCGGCCGTGGTATGCTCGGCCACAAACTTTTTCAGCGATTCCAAAAAGACTTTGACTGCTGGGCAACTTTTCGCCAACCGACAAAACATATAAAAAAGCACCCTCTTTATGCATGCAGTGAAAATATTATGGGAGGGGTAGATATTGACGATTTTGCAACCGTTGAAACTGTGATTGAAAAGATACAGCCTAATGTCATTATTAATTGCATTGGTATTATCAAGCAACTAAAAGAAGCCAAAGATCCACTGATTAGTATTGGAGTTAACTCAATACTACCGCATAAGCTGGCTAATCTATGTCGGCAAACCGACAAACGGCTTATCACAATTAGTACCGATTGTGTCTTTAGTGGATTAAAGGGAGTGTATAAAGAATCCGACAATCCTGACCCCGTAGATTTATACGGCCGAAGCAAACTACTAGGTGAAGTTAATGATGGCCATAACTTGACATTACGCACATCGATAATCGGCCGAGAACTGTATAAAACATTAGGCCTGATCGAGTGGTTTTATAGTCAACGGGGCAAGCAGGTAAACGGCTTTCATTTAGCCCTTTATTCTGGATTGACTACTATTGCGCTGAGCGACGTGATTCAAAAAATCATTTTAGAACATCCAAATTTAAAAGGTCTCTACCATGTTTCGTCAGCACCCATCAATAAATTTGACCTGTTAAGTGAGGTTCGTGATTTCGCAAAACTGAATATACATATCAATCCCGATGATAGATTGAAGATAGATCGTAGTTTAAACAGTGAATGTTTTTCACAAGTGACAAGTATATTAATACCCACATGGTGCCAGATGATTGAAGACATGGTTTCTGACCCAACACCTTATGACACATGGAGAGAATTAGATGAAATTATTTGATGACAAACGGGTTCTAATCACGGGAGGTACCGGTTCTCTAGGCAAGATTCTGGTCAAACGTCTACTTGACGGTGACTTAGGCATGCCGTCTCGTGTTCTGATTTTCTCCAGGGATGAAGCGAAACAACATACGTTGCGTGTTGAATATTTCAACTTGATCGCCACAAAAGACCCCAAAATTAGAGACAGGTTTAAAGAGGTTGTACGATTTAGAATCGGCAATGTTCGTCAATTTGAGTCTGTCGCCTCTGCACTAAAAGATATTGATATTGTCTTTAATGCAGCCGCTCTTAAACAGGTACCAGCTTGTGAAGAGTTTCCGTTTGAAGCGATTCAGACCAATGTGCATGCGGCGCAAAATATTGTGCAATCGATTAAGCAATATAACCTGCCAGTTGAAATCGTTGTGGGAATCTCTACCGACAAGGCTTGTAAGCCTGTTAATGTCATGGGGATGACAAAAGCGATTCAAGAAAGAATTTTTGTACAAGGAAATTTAGAATGTAAACAAACCCGCTTTGTGTGTGTACGGTATGGAAACGTATTGGCGTCGCGTGGGTCGGTTGTCCCACTCTTTCATCAACAGATTCAAAATGGCGGCCCTGTTACCATTACAACTACCGGCATGACCCGCTTTTTATTAAGCTTAAATCAGGCGGTAGACACGGTGTTTGCAGCAATCGAGCATGGGCGGCCGGGTGAAACATTTATACCCATTGTCCCTTCAGCCAAAATGGTCGATTTAGCCGAAGTGCTTATCGAAGATCGGTCGATCAAAATTGAAGTTATCGGCATCAGGCCAGGCGAAAAAACTCACGAAATAATGGTGTCAGAAGAAGAAGTATTCAGAACTGTGCAACGTGGAGAATACTATGCGATTTTGCCGAATTTAGCCGAACTTCAGCCAGACGAAAGCATTCATACCCCCTTGGAGAAAGAATTTTCCTCTGCTGACGTTCTAATGGGCAAAGCTGAGATTAGAGAGTTACTCGTTAAAAACAACCTTATGGTTGGCGACTCGGAAGAATATCAGGCCGAACTAATTCGCTAACTGACTAATTCATTAACAAATTGGCTCAGCCGCTGTATAAAAATCTCCCATGAAAATCTTTGTTGGGATTTTGCGATATGGCTTTGAAAATCAATATCAGCTGAATTGACGTAAAATCGGTCAATTGCCATTGCTAACGCGGCAGGGTCCTCTGGAGGCACAA
>JBLIMP010000127.1:0-12325 GCA_047638855.1 Cellvibrionaceae bacterium
ATCATTTTGCTTACAGACGGGCATACCTATGGTGACAGCGAGCTATGTTTGGATTTAGCTGAAAAGGCGGCACAGTTAGGTATTGGGATTAGCGGTTTTGGCATAGGCCATGAATGGAATGACTCGTTTCTAGATAGCTTGGTTAGTATATCCGGTGGTCAATCTGCTTACATCCAAGAACCTGAACAAATCATCCACTTGCTTAGACAGCATATTCAGGATTTGGGTACTATTTATGCTCATAACACGCGGATCAAATTTGATGTGCCAGAATATTTGTCAATTCTCCAAGCCTTCAAGCTTACTCCCTTTTTTCAGCCTTTAAAGATTGGCAAAGATCAAATTTCGGCCGGAGCTATTGAAGGTAGAACCTCGCTTGGTGTTTTGATTGAAATTGAAGTTTCTCAGCTTATACCAGACGTCAAGATATCTATTCCATTAACTATTCAGGCTGAGATACCAGCTGGAAACCCTCCTGGTGTCTCCATAAAAATTGTTCATAATGTTCAAATAAATAGCAGTAGCTTGCATCTCACCAGACCACTGGCTATGCCTTCCATCATGTTAGAATCAGTTAGAATGCTTAATTTGTACCGTATGAACGAAGCTATTTGGCAAGATATCGGTGAGGGTAAAGCAGATAACGTTGTCCGACGGATGGATTTCCTC
Source organism: Cellvibrionaceae bacterium (assembly GCA_047638855.1). Lineage (GTDB taxonomy): Bacteria > Chloroflexota > Anaerolineae > Promineifilales > Promineifilaceae > WTJY01. The sequence goes on from JBLIMP010000127.1 coordinate 670, forward strand.
ACTAAACGGTTTGAAGAGGCTGGTATGGATCAGCTTGCAAAAAATGTAAGACAAAACACTCGTGTATTTCAATCTGGTGATACCCTTTCAGAGGGTGGCCGGATGAATATTAAATACGGTACGCGTCTGCAATTAACAACAACTCTACAAAACACGATTGAGCAAAAAGGTTAGGACTCAGAATGACAAATTGCAATGAATGTGGTCAAGAAGAGATGGCCGGCACTATGTTTTGCAGTATGTGTGGTGCATCTTTAATAGAATTAGAAGGAAAGCAGGCTGTGGCCGCAGTTGCCTCTGAGCCAGAACCCCCTTCGCTTATGGGGCAATCAGACAATTCAAAATTAGCCCAATCCGAAATCGTCCTTATTATCCCTACAAGTGGGCGACGTCTTTATTTAAAGACGACACAAGAAATTTATGTCGGCCGGAGTAGTGATGGTAGTCTGCACAATCCAGAAATCAATCTCGAATTAGATGGTGGTGGTGATTTAGGTGTTTCTCGAAACCATGCGATGCTAAAGCCCGATGAACAAGGGGGAGGTATGGTTGTTCTTGATTTGAATTCGACGAATGGGACTTTTCTTAACCAATATAGACTTCCACCTGAACTGCCCTATCCACTTAAAAATGGAGACGAGGTTCAATTTGGCAACCTTTTGGTGCATGTCTTTTTAAGATAACCAATCAAACAAAGCTGGAGTCATGGGGAATACCTTAAAACGAAAATTCAGTTGCCTACTAAAAACAGCACTTTCTAAGCAGATCGTATGATCTGTGATTTTTAATGAAAAACAGAGACAATATAAAGATGTTTGTCTGTTCCGAAGTAAAAGGTAATAAGTAGCGTATGTATTCAATTATTGTACATGTAAACAACGAAGAACCCGTGGTTGGTGAGGTCGAAACACTTCCGAATGAAGATGCTATGATCATAACTCTGCAAAACCCACGTCGTCGGGACGGACAGGAAGTACATTATCTCGATGAAGACACATCGACGATGATCCTTCCTTTTCATCGAATCAACTTTATTCAGATTATGCCGTCGGCCGAAGCCGATGATGTTATTGGGTTTGTTAGAGAATAAGATAATAGTCTTTAATAGATTGTGCATTCTTGGGATTGGCCTAGAAATGTTTCACTCTAAAACAAACCCTAGTTATAGGACAAAAAATGTTAGAACAAGTTCCAGACACACTAGAACCAACCGCCCCAAGGTTAATACTCGTTGTAGATGATGAGCCGCGTATGATTCGATTTATACGTATGAACCTTGAGCTTGAAGGATACCAAGTAGTAGAAGCACGTAATGGTCTGCAAGCTTTAGAACAGCTTCGGCAGCATGTTCCTGACTTAGTCGTTATGGATGTGATGATGCCTGAGTTAGATGGTTTTGAAACCTTGCGCATGGTGCGGGAAATCTCAACTGTTCCAGTTATTCTATTAACAGTTAAGGCAGATGAGGAAGATCGTATTCGTGGTTTAGAGTTAGGGGCAGACGATTATGTCACTAAACCCTTTAGCCCGCGCGAATTGAACAGCCGGGTACATGCAGTGTTGCGAAGGGCCGAATGGCCTGCGCCAGCGCCTCGAACCGTGTTGAAAATTGACGAACGTTTGTCAGTTGACTTTAACCGGCATCAAGTGCTGGTTAATAATGAAAGAGTTGATCTTCGGCCGACAGAATATCGCTTACTCAATCATCTCATTCAAAATGCAGGTTGGGTTGTGCCTCACGAAACACTGCTGGCAAAAGTTTGGGGTTATGAGTACCGAGATGAAACCCATTACTTGCGACTTTACATCAATTACTTGCGTAAGAAGGTGGAAGAAGACCCTGCTACGCCGAAGTATATCTTGACTGAGCGGGGGGTTGGATATCGTTTTCTTGACTTTAGAAAGCCAGGGGAAAAACTGGAAGAGAAGCCAGAATAATACTCATCCTTGCTTTAAGCAAGGGTGATGACCTTTGAGTAACTAGACAACAAGTTACGACAGGATTAGAATAATACTAAAGATAGACGCTCGGCAGCCGCTGAGCGTCTTTTTTTACACAATCGACTATTGGGATATTATGCTCCCCTAGGTATTATAATAGCTATAAAGCGATAGTAGTTAATCTCTTGGTGTGTTTTGCTTTTAATAAATAGCTACCTTACTAGCGTTCTGAAATGATTACCAGAATACCCATACATAACGATGGTTCTCCCTTTGAGGACTCCTTGCCAGATGGTGAAACTCTTTTTTCGATGCTTTCCTATCTTCCACGTCAAGATATCGATGAGATTCGTGATGCTTTTGAACTGGCACGAAAGGAGCACGGGGATGCACGCCGCAAGTCAGGGGAACCGTTTATCTGTCATCCGTTGACTATAGCTTCCTATTTAGCCGAGTATTATGCAGATTCTCCAACGCTAATTGCAGCACTGTTACATGATGTGGCCGAAGATGCAGATGTTACGATTCAAGACATAACGCATCAGTATGGGTCAGAAGTTGGCCGCATTGTAGAAGGGGTTACTAAGTTTGATAAGGTAACAGGGCAAGCCAGACTTGGAAGGGAGCTGAGCAAACAAGAACTCAATACAGCCACACATTACAAATTGTTTGAAACGATGATGTCAGATGTACGGGTTGGCATAGTTAAAATATTTGATCGGCTGCACAACATGCGCACGATTCGCTTTATGCCTTTTCACAAACAAGAAGAGAAAGCACGCGAGACACTCAGCGTTTATGCTCCCCTCGCAGATAGATTGGGAATGTGGCAAATAAAGAATGAACTTGAGACTCTCTCTTATGAAATCATATCTACTACCCGGTTTAGGCAATTTCAACAAGCGTTAAGAGATAAATCAGAGAGAAATAGCAGAGATTTTCCTGATTTGATTGAGGATTTGACCCACGTTATTACTAAGGCGGGGCTGGAGATTGTGCAAATCGTAGAATCGCCAGAAGATGTTTCTGGCGCATTTCGAATTTGGGAAGAGGAACAAGAAATCCGCATTATCTCCCGACCCCCACAGCCTGTTATCTTGCTCAAGAATGAAATTGATTGCTATACTGCGATGGGGCATCTGCATGCGGCTTGGCGGCCGGTTTCTGGCAAGTTTGATGATTACATTAGTGCAAGCCGCCATAACTTATATCGATCACTGCATACAACAGTCGTTTATAACGGCCGACGGGTTAAAGTGAGAATACGAACGTTAGAGATGCAGCTTGAATCTCAGAATGGAGTTTTGTCACGGTGGACAGACACACGCAACATGCCGATTTGGGCTAGGCAAACAGAACAGAAGGTTGACAAAATGTTCAACCAATTTCAGGAAGCTTATGAGGGAGGGGATGAAGGAGAATTTGATGAAAAAGTTCAATCTATCCTTGATGATGTTTTCAACAACCAAATTACAGTGTTCACCCCCAACGGGGACGAAAAAGAATTGCCACGTGGAGCGACCCCTGTAGATTTTGCTTATCGAGTCCATACTGAAGTGGGGCATGCTTGCCGGGGGGCTCTTGTTAACTCTGAGCGACAGCCTCTCACCTACGAGCTCCAAGATGGAGATTCGGTTTTGATCGAAAAAGAAACAGAAAAGTCTAAGTCTCATCCGCAACTGGCATGGCTTGATGAAGATTTGGGCTATATTCGCACGCGTACTGGCCGTCGTGGGACGAAACATTGGTTTAAAAGATTATCTTCAAAAATGGCATGCAAGATCGGTCGGAGTATGGTTGAAAATGAGTTGTGGATACTCAATCAACCCAAAAGGCCTTTTGCAGAGGTTTGCAAAATTCTTAATTTCAATACTTCCAAAGAACTTTTTACTGCCTTAGGCAGAACTGAGCTATCGATTTCAGAATTCTCCAATCGGATGCTTACATGGCTTTGGGAGGAAGAAGCTTACACTGACTGTGATTACAGAAACGAAAATCTTTCGAGCCAAGCGGTGTTTTCAGCTGACGATGAGATGTTTGTTATTGAGCAAACAGGAGATCGCGAGTTGCAACTTTGTGAAATTTGTAATCCACGTCCAGGGGATCCGATTGTAGGGGCGATATTACAGGAAAATTTTGTTACGATTCACGCTGACGGCTGTCGTTTATTGACCCCTGACGCCATGCGAGGAGGGAATGCACTACAGCTTCGCTGGGGGGTTGAAACAGATAAGGAGACCCGTGCAATTACCATGCGCGTCTATGCTCATGATCGGGATGGGTTACTCAACGACATTACCAGTCTATTTATGGAAGATGAAATAAATATCAACTTTTTGTGGTCAAAAACCGAACAGTTTAAAGCACTGATTATCTTTTCAGCCGATATTCGGGAAGCTGCCCAAGTGATTCGATTCCTTCACAAAGTACATGACTTGAAAAACGTCATTCATGCAGACTATATGGGCCAGACGCAACTAGATCATATTATTCCTGAAAAATTCTTTGCAGAAAACCCCGATTTCAACTTTCAAGGGCTAGAAAATTTATTTATTTCTGAAATAAATCGTTCAGACGAAGAAAAGAAATAAGCGAAAAACTTTACTCTTTAGTCCAATTGACTTCATTGCCGGGAGTGGCCGTAAATTCAAGAACCAGTTCGTCAACCAGCTCGCGTTTCATATCTTTATCGATATGGGCGTAATAAACCCTGATTTGAGCCTGATATTTTTCGGCCGGTATTTTGTCACGCATATGCATCACCACTCGAATGATTCGATCAAGCGACTCAATAATATTCGTTAGCCCGGCCGGTTCGCCCCGATCATTGACCAATCGGATTTCAATAGTCGGCCGTTCGATAAACGGCGTTAGCTCCATGTCAACGGCTACCCGTCTGCCTTCTGGTGCCATTTCTGTTCGGGCGCGTAAAATGCGTACATCATCCCGATTTTTAGGGGCATCTTCTCGATTATCAAAAAATTGAATTTCCATAGTTGAATTATAAAAGGGAAAGAGCAAACGTGGAAAAGTGCTTACCCCTTTCTTCTCTTAGTTTTTATTTTCTAAGTCTTGCCTAGCTTTTGGGCCAAGCGTCGTAATCGATGCTCAATTTCCCCTTTGAGTTGATAGTTTAAAACCGGCTGAGAGATCACAATTTGATAAGCATGTGCCGCCCACAAAGAGGCTTTCTCAAAATCTGGGGTCTGCCATTCGAAATGTTTTGCTAATTCAAGATGCGGAAAAGCATCTTCAACTGGGTCAAGCTCTGCCATCTCTTGCCATAGCACAGTAGCATCTGCCCGGCGGTTAGTGCGCTTGCATAACATGCTTAATTCGCGTAGAGCTGTGATTCGTAGTGCCACAGGTACTTCGGCCCCACGTGATAAAAAGTCGGCTAGTAGCATCTCCCCTTGTTGCCCTTTTTCTTGGCTCAATTTCCAGCGGGCAACAGAAAGGGCAATATAAGGATTATCAATTGGATTGACTGCCGACCAATAAGTCACGACTTGCTCTAGCAAGGGAACCATTGCCAGCATATCGAGCTGGTTGTGTAAAAACATCCCTTCTAACGGCCGAGGGTCGCCAGTTTGGGCGAATTGATTGTATAGCCACGGGGCCAATCGGCCGGGAATCTCTCCTGGGGGTCGTTTCATCTTCAGTACATGCTCGTCTAAATAACTTAAAGCTCTTGATGGTAAGTAAGACCAGATTTTTCGAGATGGTGGTAATAGGTCAATATGCGGCAGTTGCTTCAAATCTGGCCGTGACCCGTCAGCCAGACCAGTCATCATAAAACGAGTGTCAAGCACAGGGAGGTCAAAAGACCGGCCGTTAAAGGTTACCAGCGCTTTGCGATCAGCTAACAATGCTTCAAGCCCCTGTAACAACCCCTCTTCTGCGCCAGGCTTGTGCATAAACATTTGCCGCACAACAAGCGCACCCGCCTGGAAGTAGGCAAAACCGATCATAAATGGCTGAACACCCGCCCCGGCTAACCCGGTCGTTTCAATGTCCACAAATAGCAAATCGCGCCCTTTTAACCCCTGCAACCGCGAGTCGCCGGAAAATTCAGCTACAGGTGACAAATCAAGATTGGCTACATCCTCGACTTTACATGGCCCGATTTTGCTGTGGAGCGGGAAAACTTCGTCAACCTCAAAGTAAGGCTCCGAAAATGTTTCAACCACTCGGCCGTTGGGGAAAAGCTTCAATAGTATTTCAAGTGAGCCAAGCTTTTGGCCACGGATGGTAGAAGTTGGTTTAGGAGCAGGTCTTAAATTATGGGTGCCTTTTACAACCCCCATCCGCTTCAATTTTGATTTAAAGTCTGACATTTGAGCAATTATCTCTTTCAAGTGATAATTGTGCATATCGAAAATACAAGTAAGTCTTAATAGGAACTTTCCTGGACATTAGGCCTTATATTTTGACAATTAATAATAAAAATCATGAAAATTAAAAAAGCGATCATAACAGCGGCCGGGAAACTTCAACGCCACCTTCCTCTCCAAACCTTGATCGATCGGGATGGGGTTGAAAAACCGGTTCTTGAAATCCTAATCGAGGAAGCGTTACGGGCAGGGATTACCGACATTGGCGTTGTGATTCATCCGGCCGATGGTCAAGCATATCGATCAATTGTCAGCAATCATGCTGGAAAACTGACATTTATCCCACAAGATGTACAGCTAGGGCATGGGCACGCTATTTATTGTGCAAAAGCGTTCATCAATGATGAGCCATTTTTGCATCTTGTAGGCGATCATCTTTATGTCAGCCGAAGCGAACAGGGGTGCGCCCAACATTTGGTTTCGATAGCCGAAAAGGAAGAGTGCACCATGTCGGCCGTGCAGGCGATCCGTGAAAGCCAGTTGCCATTTTATGGAGCAATTGGTGGGAATCGTATCCAAAACCAAGCGGATTTATACCGTGTTAATGCGGTATTAGAGAAGCCCACTCCTACGATGGCAGAACAGAAGCTGATTGTTTCAGGATTACGAGCAGGCCATTACCTCTGTTTTTTCGGTATGCATGTTTTAACCCCTAGCGTGATGGACATATTGGGTAAGCATGTTGCTGAAGCCGGTGAGTCTGGCACGGTTATGCTTTCTGATGCATTGGCAGAGCTAAGCGGCCGTGAAAAATACTTGGCACTTGAAAAAAATGATCAGAGATATGATTTAGGGGTGAAATACGGTCTACTTGAAGCGCAGTTGGCTCTTGCTCTTGCTGGCGATGACCGAGATGAGCTTTTGACTAAATTAATTGGACTGCTAGCTGCCTAGATTTTCGAGTTGATTATTGATAAAAATGGCGACTTTGCTCCCCTCTCCCACCGGGAGAGGGGTTGGGGGAGAGGGGTTTTGGGTGGGTTCCAAAATTTACCCCGCTATCTACAGAATCCCCGTTGTGGGTCTAAATTCCGGCGGTTGTCGGACCGGGTTCGCCTGTTCAAACGCATATGCTAAGGCGATTAGCTGGGCATCTTCCCACGGCCGCCCCATAAACGAGATATTAAGCGGTAATCCCTGAGTATGGCCCAACGGCATTGTAATGTGTGGGTAGCCAGCCACGGCAGAATAAGATGAACAGCCAGCGGTTGAAGAGTCACCGTTCACATGGTCAGTCATCCAAGCGGGGCCACGGGTTGGAGCGATCAGTGCGTCTAGTCCGGCTAACGCCATGTCCAATCCATTGACGCGACTTCCTTCAATGCAGGCAAGTAACGCTTCAAGGTATTCTTTGCTATCTAATCCTTCTTTCTCTTCAGCTAACTCAAGAATTTCTTGACCAAAAAGCGGCATCGCGGTTTCTGAGTTTTCTTTATTAAAAGCAATCACATCGGTTAACGATTGAACTGGGAAGTCAGGGCCGCGCGTCGCCAAATATTTGTTTAAGCCGTCTTTAAATTCATAGAGTAGCACTTCGCGCTCATTTCTACCCCAGTTGTTCTGAGGGGGCATTTCTACAGGATCGATGATTTCAGCCCCTAATAAACGCATTAACTCAATTGCTTCTTCCATTTGACGGTCGGATTCAGGATGACGGCCGAAGAATTGTCTAACGACGCCGATTTTAGTTCCAGAAAAAGCATCTTTATTTAAATAATCTGTGTAGTCAGCATAGTAAGCATCAACTCCTGCAGTGGATATATCGTCGGGGTCGGTACCGGCTAGCACAGTCAATAAGGAGGCCGCATCAGCCACATTACGAGCCATAGGGCCAGCGGTATCTTGGGTTTCTGAGATGGGGATGATGCCGGTGCGACTGATAAGCCCAACAGTTGGCTTGATGCCGACCAAACCACTGGCGGCCGATGGCGAGACAATTGATCCATCTGTTTCGGTACCAATGGTTAGGGCGCATAAACTTGCAGCGGCTGCGGCACTCGACCCTGAACTCGATCCGCTAGGATTGCGATCTAGTGCATAAGGGTTGCGCGTTTGGCCGTTGCAACTGCTCCAACCACTAGATGAGCGGGTTGAGCGAAAGTTGGCCCACTCACTCAAATTGGTCTTACCCATGATGACAACGCCGGCTGCACGTAGTTTTTTGACGATGAAAGCATCGGCCGGAGCCGGGCCACTGGCCAAAGCCAAGGACCCCGCAGTGGTCAACATTCTATCACCCGTGTCGATATTGCCCTTAATCATGATCGGAACCCCATGCAGAGGGCCACGCACATTTCCGGCCGCTCGCTCCTCATCCAACTCGCGGGCAATATCAAGCGCATCTGGATTGATTTCGAGGACTGAATTAAGGCAAGGGCCCGAGCGATCAATCGCTTCGATGCGGTCGATATAAAGCTGTACGATAGCTGCACTGGTATAAGCGCCTACGGTCATCATTTGCTGCAATTCGGAGACTGGTTTTTCGAGCAGAGGGAAATGGGGGGTGGAATTACTCATACCAAGAGTATATCGAATTTGCTATAGGATGTGCACAGATTTTAGAAATTTGGTGGCAATGGCGTTATTTGTTTTTTTAGTGAGATGGTTAGCTCCTGAAACGATGACAAAAGTTGTTGCAAAATGACTCTTGTTGCACAATATTGTGATGGAAAGAACTGTACCCACATCTGGAAATGAGGACATCGCCCTCTATATCCGCACTTATTATTCTCTCTTGCGCAGCTCGCGTGAGGTGCCAATTAGGGCTGTTACCGAGGCGCATATGCGCTCAAATTCTGCCCTTCATGTTCACGCCAATGAGGCTGATGTTGATATGTCAGCTTTTTTTTATAGCATCATGCGTCTGCCGGACTGCTTTTTACGACATGTGACTCTTGTGGTAATGGGACAATCTAGCCCTGTTTTTCAACAAAATGGATATCCTGAGATCGAGAAATGGACTGAGGTAACAGCCCCAGCCCGGCGGCGAAGAAGCTTTTTTAATGGTGAAAGTACATTAGGAGTGTATATCGCCAGTCGATCTGATATTGATGACTTGATCCCGATGATGACCGCTTATCAAATTGAGCATGATAAGTTACATGAGGTTTTGAGCCATACTTCAATTACAGATCTATTGATACAAGGGGTCGCAGAAGAGTTAACCGCTGATATGTTGGCTACGATTGCTAAGAGATCAAGTTTAGAATTGGCTGATTTACAGAAACTGCAACGTGTTTGGGGCGATGAAACTGCCGCTAATCTACTTCACATCGCTACCGTGCCTTGCACCCTTTCAGTCCAGCTTTTAGCGGGATCGTTTGTAAACTACAAGCGTGCAACTCGCCGTTGGTGGGAAGGGATAGCGGCTCAATGCAGTGATATTCATTTTAGTGACCGTCCGATTTACTTTGTTTCAAGCAATACGCATAGTTTAGCCAATCTTGTGAGCGGGCATACTCGAGCCGTTGAATCGGACCTGATACAATTTATCGAAAGTCAAGAGTCAGCTGAGTTGCTGGAAATTCTGCATCAACAAAAGGTCGATGGCGCACCTCGCGGCCGAAGAGACAACCTACTCTACTATGCGCTTAAGAAGTATGAGTCAAAGTATCCAGATTCTGAACAGGTTCGATTGAAAACCGAGCGTGATTTGGGTTTGTTTCGTATCAATAATCCGCAGTTCCTTGATCTTGAAGCCCAAGTCATTGAAGTAAGGAATTTACTTTCTGAGAACCTTGATAAGCGCATAAGCATTAGCGATCGGGAAAAACTAGCTGCGAGTGATGCCCTGATCATTAACATTGACTATCCATTGGGAATGGCGGCCTATCAGATTTTGTCTGAAATTTCCCGAAATATCTCGCAAGTAAAAGGGGTATTTATCATGGGGAAAGCGGCCATACTTAACGGCCGTATTGGCGATGTGATGATTCCCAACGTGGTTCATGATGAACACTCGTCTAACACTTATTTGTTTAGGAACTATTTTACGGCCGACCACGTCGCTCCTTATCTTACACATGCAGTAGTGCTAGATAATCAAAAAGCCATTACCGTTCCTGGTACCTATTTGCAGAATCATGAGTATATGAGTGTGTTTTATCGAGAAGGATATACAGATCTCGAGATGGAAGCTGGACCGTACTTAAGCTGTGTGTATGAGCTGGTACGGCCGCGTCGATATCCGCAAAACGAGATGGTGAATTTGCATGTTGCAGACTTTCCAATCGGGATATTGCACTACGCTTCGGATACGCCATTTAGCAAAGGGGAAAATTTAGGTTCTCGCAATTTGTCGTACGATGGAATTGAGTCGACTTATGCAACGACGATTGCAATTGTGCAGGCGATTATTGATGAGGAAACTAGAGGCTAGATATTAGATATTAGATGTTGGTGGGATTCACCTCTAACATCTAATATCCAGTATCCAATCAATATCTTCTAAATAAGCCCTTCTTGTTTTAACAATGGCTCAATTGATGGTTCGCGTCCACGGAAGGCTTTGTAAACTTCCATCGGATGCTGACTACCACCTTGACCTAGAATCGTATTGCGATAGCGTTTACCCACTTCTTTGACGGCGTCTTCATTTTCTAGCCCTACTTCAGTGAATGCTGCAAACGCATCCGCACTGAGTACTTCAGACCATTTGTAACTGTAATAACCGGCCGAATATCCGCCTGAGAAAATATGGGAGAATGAACAATAAAAGCTATCTTCAGGCGATGGGGACAGGATAAGCGTGTCTTCAAGTATCCGTTTTTGGACATTTAAGATTGGCTCAGAGCCAGGAACATGGCGTGCATGCAATTCCATGTCAAAGCGGCCGAAGCTGACCTGACGTAGCGTAGCATATCCGGCTCTAAAGCTGCGTGCCGCAATGATTTTATCTATCGTCGCTTCTGGCAACGGCTCGTCTGTTTGATAATGACCTGACAGGGCAACAAGGGTCGGTTTATGGTAGATCCAGTTTTCCATAAACTGACTGGCGATTTCGATTGCGTCCCACTCAATCATCGCTAAGCCGGAGCACATGCCATAATCGACAGAAGTGAGCATATGTTGAAGGTCATGTCCAAACTCGTGAAATAGCGTTTCGACTTCACGCAGTGTCATCAACGATGGGGTGTCTCCGACAGGTGGCGCTTGATTGCAACACATGTAAGCGACGGGTAAGCGAGTTGAACCATCGGCTGAAGTGAGATGCGAACTGCGTTGAACAGCTGGGTTTGCCCAAGCACCACCTCGTTTTTCTTCCGGCCGGGCGTAAGGGTCAAAGTAAAAGGCCGCGATGTCGTTGCCCGCGCTATCTTGCA
>JBLIMP010000128.1:0-12215 GCA_047638855.1 Cellvibrionaceae bacterium
ATTCTAGGCATTCGATATCGTCTCTGGAAAAAGAATGTTCACGGCAGGCGAGTAACATGACCCCCAAAGGTTCATTTTTTTTCAGGATAATAGGAATGACAGCGACTTCAATATTTGGACTGTTTAGATGATGAGTAAGCTCTTGCGGCCGATTTGCCCCTTTCCAAATAGTGACCCCTTGCAAGTCCATCGCTTGGCTGATGAGATCACGACCGATCATTGACTCCAGCAGGGAGAGTTCAACATCCGGCCGTTTTCTGATTGCCTGTATCTCCACATGCTCTGTTTCCCGATTGAGCAGAGCCATTAGGCATAGGTCTGTTTGGTAGTTTTCAGATACTAGAGCAACGATTTTGTCGATCATCTCTATCGGTTCAGGGTAATTGTCCCGAATGCTATCGATGGCCATGATTAAATCAATGATGCGGTTTTTTAAAACAAGAAGCTCTTGAAGTTTGGAAAGTTCTGATATCGTTTCCATTTTACTCCTTCCAAGAACCCAGAAGGTCCACTGAAATGCTAAATGAATGACAAGTGTAAATCATATCAGCCTGACCGCTTTTCAGCACATTTCATCTTAGCTTTTAGAGGCTTGAATACCCGTTTTTGCAAATAAGCGTTGGTGATATGCGAATAGATTGGAAGTGCTTCCTTGAGACAAAGACACCCAACTATTGACTAGCTCCTGCTCATTCCTGCGGCCATTCATCCCCATCCCAATAGCGTGTTCCCTGGTGACCACGTCTTGGAATAGGTACGGCCAGCCGCTCACCCGGACATTCTACCATCACCAAAACCCTGGGTTTACCCGATTTTGGATTGGTGTGCCCAGCCATAAACGCTTTTATTTTGCATCGGCCGCGAATTTGATGATCAAAAATCGTATAAACATAGTCCCCAACATTTAAACGGGGTGACTGGGCTTTTCCCGCCATATGAAACTCAAATTCGGCCAGAGTGCCATCATAAAGACTATCTATCGCTTCCATTCCTCTGCCCTTTGGGACTGTCTTCGTAATTCCGTGCATTGTGTTTTCCTTTTTGGTTGGCTTGGTTGCAGAACTCGATATGTTATGAATTGTTTCAAATATCAGTAAAAAATGAAATCGAGATCCCCAGGGGACTGACCTAAGTGAGTCAAAATCAAGGCGGCTTCTGCCCGATGTTGTGCCCCGTGAAATAAAACCTGCTGAAGCATACGCCAGCGCTGGATAGGGGTTTCTACACCATTCTGATCAGTTGTCTTGATGATAACTGAATATTCGGATTCGGCCGTGGCATCGAGGTATCTTAGGTAATTAAGTTCAACAGCTTTCCATGTCTGTTGGATTAAATTTAAACTGTCGCATCTGGTTTGTAAAACAGAAGGTTCTTTTTCATCGTTCTTGATTAACGCAAACCACAATTGTTCTGTTTTGAGCATGTGATAAAAAGTCGTATGCAGGCTGCCATGCCCAACCCCTAAATCTTCAAAATAGTCAGTTTTATCCACGAGAGCCGCTTTTTTGAGAAGCTGGTTATTGGCCCAAAAATGGTAGCCGAAAACCGAACGAATATAGTGAATTGAAAACATGGCTTTTGTCTTTGGTTTCTTTAGGCCAGATTAACTATTTGATTGGGATGCTTATAATCCGCGTTCGCCCCGGATATACGGAACGCCCAGAGCGGCCGGTGCCCCTAAACGTTTTCGCCGTGCCTGATTCGAGCCGATAACCAAGGCTAAAATGATCAAGATAAACGGGAGCATTTTTAAGAAGAAGCCAAGGTTTGCATTCACGAAGAGTGGGTTAACGAAACCAAATATCAACGCTGGCCCTTGTAAATCTAAAATACCACGACGCAGTGCTCCAAACAGGTAACTGCCAACGGCCGCCCGTACCGGATTCCATTGGGCGAATATCACCAGTCCAACCGCAATCCAGCCTTGCCCCGATGTTGTTTGTACGCTGTACCAACCCGGTGAAACTGAAAGACTAATGATTGAACCGGCCAAACCGGCCATGCAACCACCAAAAATCACATAGTAATACCGTTGACGATAAACGCTGATTCCCAAAACGTCGGCCGCTTCTGGTTTTTCACCAATGGCGCGGAGTGTCATCCCCGGCCGCGTGCGGAAAATGTAGTACCAGCTTAGCGGAACGAGTAAATAGCCGACATAAACCATTGGGCTATGATTGGCAAAAAAGACTGGACCTAGCACTGGAATTTGGCCTAAGAGAGGCAGGGTCATTTCTGGAATCGTATTCGCGATTTGGGAAGACAACCCTTCACCTAAAACTGTGGCTAGCCCCGTTCCCAAAAAAGTTAACGACAAACCGCTGACAACCTGATCAGCTTGAAAATGAATGGTGACCAGTGCGTGAGCCACGCTCAACAATCCGCCAGCAGCGAACCCAGCCATCAGTCCAATCCAGGGGTTTCCCGTTTTTAAAGTGATGCTATATCCGGCCATCGCCCCGATCAACATCATCCCCTCTATTCCTAAATTAAGGATTCCGGCTCGTTCGTTAAATATCGCCCCAATCGACGCAAAGAGAAGAACGGTTCCGGTGGCAATTCCGGCATGAAAAATAATAATTGGATCCATAGCTTAACCGGCTCCTGTGGCGAATGAATTATTTCGAACGACGCTGACTTTATAGCGCATTAGCACTTCGCTGCTGATGATAAAAAAGAGGATAAGCCCTTGAAGCATCGACGAGATTCCGGCCGGTTGGACCTCGCGGCTCGCAATGATTAATGCCCCAAATAAAATAGAAACGAGGATAACAGCGGCCGGATTTAGCTTGGCAAGCCAAGCCACAATAATGCCCGTAAACCCATATCCTGGAGATATATTTTGTTGAAGTCGATGAACAACCCCACTGATTTCAATCGTTCCGGCTAAACCGGCTAGTGCACCCGAAAGCATGAGTACCAAAATAATATTACGCTGAATATTGATACCTGCATATTTTGCAGCATCGGGGTTGTCACCGATCATTTTCACCTCAAACCCCCATTGGCTTTTGGTTAAAATCCACCAGATGACAGCAACCGCAATCAGGGCAAATACAACCCCTAAATGCAACGTGATGCCGGAGAAAATGCTGAACTGGCGAGCGTAATCTGTGAGGCGTGGAAGCCAAGCATTTCTTTCAAAAGCGGGTGACATCTGGAAACCAGCGTCGCTCCACTGATCAAAAATCCAATAGTTAACCCACTCGAATGCCACATAATTCAGCATGAGTGTGGTGATGATTTCATTGACGTTGTAACGGGCTTTGAGCAGTCCTGGAATAAATCCATAAATTGCGCCACCAATCATGCCGAAGATTAGCATGAGGCCAATCACGATCCAACGTGGCGTTTCTGGCCCTGTAATCGGGAAAAGTACCACAAAGCTGGCAAACCAAGCCCCCATAAAAAGCTGCCCTTCAGCCCCGATGTTCCACATCTTCATTTTAAAAGCGACTGTACAAGCCAATCCGGTAAAGATGAGTGGTGTCGCTTTGACCAGCGTGTCGGAAAAGGCGGGCCAGCTACCAAATGTGTTGCGGATAAAAAAGGAGAAAACTCGTAGCGGCTCTCCACCGATTATTTTAAAGATAATGCCACCCACGATGAATGCCAGCACAACCGCCCCTACAGAGATCAGTGCGGGTGCCCATTTGGGTAAATCTTCAACTCGTTTTTCAAGTTCAATTCTCATAGTGTTTAATGCTTAAAAGCCAGATACTTATTTTCGGCCTTTAGTTTTGGCCTTTAGAAACGGCACATTCTAGGGGGTTAGCTGATGTTGACTTCCCCCGTCATCATCAAGCCGATCTGTTCAATATCGGCATTTTCCACATCTTCAATTGTTCCCATAATTTCGCCATCGTGGATGACAGAGATTCGGTCACTTAGGGACAAGAGCTCTTCTAGCTCTTCTGAAATTAAAAGGATGGCGGTCCCTCGCCCTCTTTGTTC
The DNA here is from genome assembly GCA_047638855.1 of Cellvibrionaceae bacterium. Taxonomy (GTDB): domain Bacteria; phylum Chloroflexota; class Anaerolineae; order Promineifilales; family Promineifilaceae; genus WTJY01. Next base: position 3,955 of record JBLIMP010000128.1, read on the forward strand.
AAGTAAAAGTGTTTGAATCGCCTCGATAGCCCCAACGTCTAAACCGCGTGTGGGCTGTACGGCTATCATCAGCCGGGGTTCGGCCGTGATTTCACGTGCCAAAATTACCTTTTGCAGATTTCCCCCGCTTAATTTCCGGGCCATCACTTTGACGCTAGGCGCCAAAATATCATATTCTTCTTTTAGCACCACTGCCCGATCTTCAGCATGGCTAAAGTTAATTTTCCAACCTTCGCCAACCGGCTCTTCACGATAATCTTTTAAAATGGTGTTTTCGGTAATTGAAAGATTTGGAGAACTGCCAACTTTGTTTCGATCTTCGGGAATATGTGAAACCCGCTGTTGTATCGCTTTGATCGGCGGATGATTGGCTACTTCGACCCCATTGACTTGAACTGACCCCTCACATACGCGTAATCCGGTGATCACTTCAGCCAGCTCACTTTGCCCATTGCCGCTGACTCCTGCAATGCCTAAAATCTCCCCAGCTCGTACATTGAGCGAAATTCCGCGTAATGCAATCAGGCCTCGATTGTTGACGGCCGACACTTTGTTAACTGCCAGTACGGTGTCGCCGGTTGTGCTAGCAGTTTTTGAAATGCTAAAAACAACGTCCCGGCCGACCATGAGCTGGGCCAGCTTGCGTCGGTCCATGTCTTGCATACTGATCCCTTCGGCCGTGACCACCCCTTTGCGCAAAACAGTGACCCTGTCCGCAATCAGCTCAACCTCATTTAGTTTGTGGCTAATGAAAATGATCGATTTGCCCCGCTCCGTCATTTGGCGCAACGTGAGCATCAGCCCTTCGATTTCCTGTGGTGCAAGTACGGCCGTTGGCTCATCCATAATCAAGATGTTGGCCCCACGATAGAGCATTTTGAGAATCTCGACACGCTGTTGCTCCCCGACAGAAAGTTGCCAAATATAGGCTTCGGGGTCCACGTGCAAACTGTATTGCTCTGCTAGCTCTCTGATTTCCTGCTCAAACTTCTTCATATTCATGAAAAAGCCCACGCTATCTAGCCCTAACAAAATATTTTCGGTTACCGTCTGGGTAGGAACCAGCATGAAATGCTGATGCACCATCCCGATCCCCGCTTTTATCGCATCTTTAGGCGAGCTAAAACTTTTTGGTTCGCCATCGATCAAAATCTGACCGCTACTCGGCCGATTAATGCCTGCCAGGGCGTTCATGAGGGTGCTTTTGCCTGCCCCGTTTTCACCCAGCAGCGCGTGGATTTCCCCTTTCCCCAATGTTAAATTAACACGATCATTGGCCAACACGCCGGGAAATCGGATCGTAATGTCACGCATGTCAACTGCAAGATTTTTCTTCTCTTTCATAGGTTTTAGGTTTTATTTAGTTATCAGTTATCAGTTTTAGCCAGGCCCGCTAAACGCTAAGACGTTCCAAAGGTTAGCCCTAATCTTTTTAAATATTTGCGATAAGCGATGGCGGTACGATCACTGCGTAAGTGTAATTCGTCTTGTAGATCAAGCGGAAGCAATTCTGGCCGCTGAGATTCTACCACTGGAATGTCTTCACCCGTAACAAGATCTTGAAAATCGATGATCTCTTTTTCTGGGGTGTCGAAACCATAATTCATCGACATCAGGACCCATCCTTTTGAGTGTTTTTCATCAATAGGGCAGACAGCGTACATGGCGGCAAAACTTGGCCCTTTTGTTTTTTCAAAATAGGCGACCATCGGCCGTAGAACTTTGTAGGTGTACGTGACGGTTGAACCCACTCCGGTTCCATCTGGATTAGGTTGCCAGATTTCAATCCCCTCGGCCGTGACGCCTTCATCAGAAATGACAGCCTCATAATCGCCGATTTCTGGGTGATCCCTGTCGCCCAATGATCCTTCGTGCACAAATGGGAAATGGGCGACATCTAAAAAGTTTTCGATAGCTCGGGGTCCTGCGGCTTGAAACCGATAGGGGCCAGATGGGATATTTCGGTAACTATCATCTTCCCACTCTTCAAAAACGGGGATGTCGTGAACCGGTTCACCTTGAGTGACCCATATAAGCCCATATCTAACTTTGGCTTGATATGTTTTGGCCTTGGCTTTTGTGGGTGGCACTTGATCAGGATGGGCCGGAATCTTGACACATTGACCTGATTCGTCGTAATTCCAACCGTGATAAGGGCAAACGAGACAGCCATCTTTGATCCACCCCATGGATAGTTTGGTCCCTCGGTGGATGCATAAATCCTTCCAAACTAGCACCGCCCCATCCTTTTCCCACAGGACTAAATCCTCTCCTAGAAGACGAACCGGTAACGGGTTTTTCGTCTCTAATTCTTTTAATTCAGCAACAGCGTGCCAATCGTTTACGAGTACTGGGTCTTGGATCATAAGCGGCCGTTTAAAATAGATAAGTTTGGCATTTTGCCGTGAAAATAAAATGGCTGACGTAGTTTTAAACCACGTCAGCCATATGTTATCTATATTTCTAGATGATGCACCCTGAATGATGATTCATTGTTAAGTGATCAAACTGCTGAAATATTGACTATAGCTCTGGCAATTCAGCATTGAAGTTTTCATTCCACCAGTACATACAAGTGCCACAAGGGCTGCCAAATTGAGCAAAGCCGTCAAGGTCGATCTGCTCTAGGCTTTCACCTTCAGCCAAAATCAAGTTTCCTTGGTTGTCAGTAATTGGTCCTGAGAAAACGTCGAAGCGGTCAAATTCACCTGCTAATGCTTGTGCATGAATGTCGCGAATCATTGCGATGTCTTCTTCTGGAAGGTCTGCCATACCTGCGGTAAGGTCTTGCCCTTCTTCAAAGCCATAAAGGCCCATTCCGCCGGTTTCAGCGTCGAAGTATTCCCAACCACCTTTCCATTCGCCAGCTCGTGATTTTTCAACGATGTCAGCGTAAATGATGCCCCAGTTCCAGTATCCTGCTGTTAAGCATTTTGGACTGGTACAGCTGTTGATATAGTTGTAAGTGATACCCCATTTGCCATCTGGTGCAGCTTGGGCTGCGGCCGGTGTGTCTGCGCCATTCATAACCACTTGTGCGCCTGAATCAAATAAAGATTTAGCAGCGTCTTGCTCTAAAATCGGGTCGTGCCAACTGCCGATCCAACGAATGTCGATGGTACAGTCTGGGCAAGTTACTTGAGCACCGAGTGCAAAAGCGTTTCCTAAACGAAGTTCTTCTGGAATCGGGAAAGTAGGCATGTAACCTAGTTTCGGATTGCCATCAACCATTGCGCGTGAGCCTGCAATCATTCCGTTTAGATATTTCATCGTTTCCATAGCACCCATCAAATTGCCGAAGTTCTCTTCGTTTGATTTAAAGCCTGAAATATGAACGATGTCTACATCTGGGAATTCTTCTGCAACCAATTCTGAGGCATCCATGTAGCCGAATGATGTGGTGAAAATCACATCGAACCCTTTACGGGCCATTGAGCGAACCACTTGCTCTGCGTCTGCACCTTCAGGTACAAGTTCAACATATGCGGTGTGAGCATTTTCAACATTTTCTTGGACGTATTGACGGCCGAAATCATGAGCTTGGGTCCAACCGCCATCATCATGGGGTCCGATGTAGACAAACCCAACGTTGTAGCAACCTTCAATCGCTTCAGGGATGGAAAACCCGCCATCGTCAGAAGCAGACCCTTCGCCACCACAGGCTGCAGGACCCGCTTCAGGAGCGGTACACGCTGCAAGGATTAGCATCATGCTGACACCTATCACAAATATGAGTGATTTTGTAAATTTCATCTTTCTTTCTCCTTTGACTTGTTTGAACCTAATGTGAATCGCTTTTCAGTTTTTCAAAAATTAAAAGCACCGACTGTTAGCCACGGTTCATTTGCGGCCAGCAGAACTTACCCAAACCCCTTTGCAGGAGATAATGACGGGACATTTGTAGGTATTCTATTTTGAGCTTGATCGTAAGTTGATTTGTTTTGGGTGGGGTGAAAATAGCTTGGTGTAGAGTTGTCCCGAATATCATTCTATTTCGCTGTTAAGTTACTAAATACAGCTGTGTGTGAACTGACAGAATGATACTACCAGTTGCAGTTCTTGGGCAATTATTCACTATGACCATGATATGACCTGTATCTGTTGGTGGCTTTGCTTAGATGTTGGACAACTACGGCCTTTTTGGTTGTTGCCACACTCGTTTCGGACAGGGTAAAGTAAGTAATCTTGAACAGATAGGGGTATCGCACTTTCGAGCCGTCACACAAATATTCCTATTTGTGAATAATCGAACGGATTAGTATATGCATGTTATAAACTTGTTTTGCGTAGGCCCTGATATAAACAAAACCAAACAGACTAAACTTATTGGAGAAATATGAAAGCACTCGTTGATAAGATAAACACGGCCGGAAAGTACGTAGGTGGGGGCATCATCAAAGTAGATTCATTTTTAAATCATCAAATCGATTCTGTTTTGATGACTGAGATCGGCCGGGAATTTTCCGAATATTTTTCGGACACCCACCCTACAATGATCTTAACGGCCGAATCTTCCGGAATTCCACCCGCCCTTATGACCGGTGCAGAGATGGGAATTCCCGTTGTCTATGCTCGCAAGAAAACCCCACTTACCATGTCCCAAGAAGTTTACTTTGCGGAAGCGCCTAGCCGTACAAAAGGGGATATGACCCGGCTTATCGTTTCACCTGATTTCTTGCCCTCTGATGCACGTGTGCTGTTGATCGATGACTTTTTAGCCACAGGGCTAACCGCTGTCGCCATGATCGATATCATTCGACAATCGGGAGCTGAATTGGTTGGGATTGGATGCGTGATTGAGAAAACTTTCGAAGACGGCCGACGATTAATAGGTGATGTTTTTTCAGGCCCTGTTCATACGTTGGCTAAAATTAGCCTTGATGGAGATGATATTCGAGTAACCTCTTAAGTCCAGTAGAAAATGCGCATAGTCAGAATGTAGTCAAATATAAGCAGAGAGGAATTTAGTATGAAACAGGAAAACAATGCGGGGCATTTTTTACCCATCCAGCTAAAAAGCGATGGTGATTTCGCCACGGTGCTGAGGCATGGCGCCCATGTGACCGGCTATACCCCGGCTGGGCAAAAGCCGGTTTTGTGGACCAGTCGCGAAGCCTTGTTCGCCCCTAGTAAGGCGATTCGCGGCGGTATCCCGGTGATTTGGCCGTGGTTTGGGGGCCATCCGGCCGATAGCAGTAAATCTTCACACGGTATCGCCCGAAAAATGGTGTGGCAATCGATTGCGATTAATGCGGATGAGTTGATTGAGAATACGGCTCAAACAAAGCTGCAACTGTTGCCGGATGAACAATCCCATCCCGATGTTGATGGTACTTTTCAAACGACGCTTTTGGTAACAGTGGGTGCGCAACTCGCTGTTTCGTTGACGACTAAAAACGTTGGGGAAAAGCCTTTTGATTATTCGGCCGCTCTACATTCATATTTTGCAGTAGGTGATGCTCGCCAAATTAAGATTAAGGGGCTGGACGGCCGACCTTATATCGATCAACTTGATGGCAACCGGCGCAAAGTTCAATCTGGCCCGATTGTAATTGATCGAGAAGTGGACAATATCTATTTGGAGACGGCCGACACAGTTGAAATTCACGATCCTGTTTATGGGCGAGTGATTGAAGTTTCAAAAGAGGGGAGTTTGTCTACTGTTGTTTGGAATCCTTGGATTGAAAAGGCGGCCCGTATGGCTGATTTTGGGGATGATGAATATTTAGAGATGGTGTGTGTAGAAACTTGCAACACGGCCGATGATAGTCAGCATTTGCTGCCGGGCGAATCACATACGCTGACGACTCAGATTAGCTGTCGGCCGCTTTAGCTTGAAATTCCTTTATTTAATACCTCTTTTTGATTTAATTATGATCCAATGTAATGTGACGTTCCAGAAATATTTTGATTAAAGGGCCAACGACAGGTTGGTAACCCTGCGCATGTCTCATGTTGGGCACAATCACTACTTCGCTTTCTGGATAATCACTCTCACCGCAATGACCGTCTTTAAGAATTCAAATGTTGCGGCCGGTAATGGCTGATACCGTTCAACAAGATGCGTGCGCCCTTTCACATCGTTAAAGCCCGCCTCCCTAAGCCATGCAGGCAGTTCAGTATCCCGGTACATTTGCGGGAATTTGGCATCCCCGCCATTGATCATCGCCTCATAAAGCCGGTTTAAAACCAGTGACCCAGGAGAAGATAAAACGAAGCAGGGATGATCCCAATCTTTGATGATCACAAGACCACCCGGCCGGACCACTCGATAAAATTCAGCCAGTGTTTCCTTTTTATATAATCTTTCTCTTGCCATAAAGTAACTTATGCAAGAGGTCTAATAAATGAAGTAGTTCAGCAGTTGAAAATCTGCGGTCTTTCCTGGCGGCGTCTATTTTTTAGGACATGGATAGGGGTGCTTTTATACGAAACGCATTGTTTTTCACGGCCGGTCCACATTTGTAGAATGAATAACCGCAAATGCGAAAGAACAGACCCAACTTTTTCAAGGTGGGTCCAGTTCATTATGTTGCGCACCATCTTTACTTGAAAAAACGTAATTGTTCAGCAGCCTAAGAAAATCGAGCTTATAGGTGCAACTTTAGTCGCTTTAGTCGGAAAAACAACGGCTAAAGCCACACCTACGAACAGGTGCTGAATAGTTAGATTAACTTTTAAACGCCGGTTGGCACATCTGAAAACGGAATCGTCTTATCGACCCGAGGTTCCGGCGGCAAGCCTAGCACCCGCTCTGCGATAATGTTCAACATAATCTCATCCGTACCCCCAGCGATGCGCAAGCCGGGCAAAGACATAAAGTTTTGTACAAAGATCGCGTCTTCCAGCTCATCCTGTTCCGGGTCCCACTGAATCCCCTGTTGCTCTAGCAGATCAATGGCAAACGATGCCATATCTTGACCTTTGACACCGGCCACTAACTTGCCAATCGAGCTTTCCGGCCCCGGTGTCTCGCCACGGGAGAGGGCGCTCAGTGTACGATATTCGGTAAATTTCAAGCCTGCTTCTTCGACATACCAAGAGGCGAGTTTTGACCGGACCGTGCTGTCTTCAATCGCTGGTTTGTCATCGATGGTTAAGCGTTCGGCCAACTCTTTCACCGATTTGAAATTGGCACTAGCCCCACCACCACCGATACTGGCCCGTTCGTTCATCAAGGTCGTCAGGGCAACACGCCATCCTGCACCAATTTCACCCAAGCGTTGGCTGTCTGGAATGCGGACATCGGTTAGATAGACTTCATTAAAAGATGAGCCACCCGACATTTGCTTAATCGGCACCACTTCAATGCCGGGAGATTTCATATCGACAACGAAGTAAGTCATCCCTTTATGTTTAGGAACGCTGGGATCGGTACGCGTGACCAAAATCGCCCAGCTGGCATATTGAGCCACAGTTGTCCAGACTTTTTGTCCGTTGACGATCCAGTCGTCTCCGTCACGCTCGGCTTTGGTACGCAAGGCGGCTAGGTCAGAACCGGCCGAGGGTTCGCTAAAAAGCTGGCACCAAATTTCTTCGCCACTGGCCAATTTGGGCAGAAAACGCCCCATCATCTTTTCATTGCCGTAGGTCATGATCGTCGGCGCAGCCATTCCTTGGCCAATGCTGAAATAAGATCCCATGTAGGGGGTGTCGAGCTTGGCTTCTTCTTGATCAAAGATCACTTGCTCAATGGTTGTGGATCCCCGGCCGCCAAATTGTTTCGGCCATGTGATGCAGGCCCAACCGCCGTCTGATTTACGTTTTTGCCAAAATTTTGCTCGGCCGACTTCATTTAGCCCAGCCATTTCAGTTTCGGCCGGCACATTAGCTTCTAACCAAGTTCTGGCCTCGCTACGGAAGGCCGCTTCTTTTTGTGTATCATCAAAATTCATATTCTTAACCTTGTGCTTCAACCAAATCAGAAGCCTTAATCAACTTGTCAGACCAAACTCGCTCGCTGCCAATTGCAACTGCCAATACTTTTGATCGGCGATAGTAAAACTGGCAGTCAACTTCCCAAGTAAAGCCCATCCCACCGTGGGTGTGTACGCTTTCTTTAGAAGAGAAGTAATACGCCTGTGTACTGCCGACCCTAGCTGTAGCGGCCGCCAATGGTAATTCTGGAGCGTTTGTATTCAACGCCCAAGCACCGTAATAGGCGTTAGAACGGGCCAAGGTGTTTTTGACATACATTCGGGCCAATTTGTGTTTGATCGCCTGAAAGGAGCCGATCGGCCGACCAAAGGCATACCGCTGCA
>JBLIMP010000129.1:0-12191 GCA_047638855.1 Cellvibrionaceae bacterium
GAGACACTTGCAGCGATGCGTTCAGCCATCGATCAACTCGATCAAGTTTCGGCCGAACGTGTGCGAGATGAACTCTTAAACATCCTAAATATCGATGCGGCCGGTGGGTTAAGAATGTTGCACGAATACCAGCTACTTGCCACCGTTTTGCCTGAAATCAATGAATTAGTGGGTGTGACACAAAGCGGACCTCATTATGAACCTGCGTTCGAACATACGGTCAGCGTATTAGCATGGTTAAAACAACTGTTAGACGGCACTGTGCAAGGGGCGTGGGTGGGGCCTATTCTTCAAAAGCTAGACTCTCATCTAAATCGGCCGGTAACGGGAGAACGTCACGGCCGCGACCTGCTTTTATTAGCGGCACTTTATCACGATGTCGGCAAACCGAGTACCCAATCAATTGAGCCGAGCGGCCGGATTCGTTTTTTTAAACATGACATCAAAGGAGCGAAAATAACTGAAAAGTGTTTAAAGTATTTTCGATTCAGTGGTGAAGCAACGGCCCATACGACAGCCATTGTAAGCGGGCATATGCGGCCGTTGCTGCTTGCCAATGTCCCTGAATTAACGACCCAGGCTAAGCATCGGTTTTGGAAAAAGATGGGGATCATTGGACTCGATATTTGTCTACTTTCAATTGCAGATCATTTGGCAACTTATAACGGCACCGGTGAGCCGGAAATTTGGGAGCGGTTCAAAGAGACGATTGATCAGCTTTTGAGTCATTGGTTTGAAATTGAAGATCCGGCCGTAAAGCGGAACCCGTTACTGACCGGCCGCCAGTTGATGGACGGGCTAAAAATGAAAGGCGGCCCGGAAATCGGCCGATTACTCGACTTAATTGAAGAAGCTCAGGTGGCTGGAGACGTAAGCACGGCCGAAGAAGCACTAGAGCTTGCACGTCACTCACTTGGGCAGAAACCAACAAGCCACTCCTTGTAATCTCAATCGCTTTATATTCAGCAAGACCTTCGCTAAATTAAGGCTGCCTAGAAGCCCAAGCTTGGCAAAAAAGATCATCACCCGTTTTTGATTAAAATGAGTATACGCAACGAGCACAACAATATGAAAACCAACGCACAGAAAATCAAAGACTTTCACACGACGATGGGGGCTATTGCACCAGACAAGCCAACCATGCCAAGCCAAGAACTGTTAAATTTGCGCCTAACGCTTATTCGGGAAGAGTATGAAGAGGTAACTGAACAATTCAACAAACTTATCGACACGGAAAGTACCGATATGGCAAGCCTCATCCATGAATTAACCGACTTGTTGTATGTGACTTATGGTGCAATTTGGGCTTGCGGTGTTGACCCTGATCCGATATTTGAAGAAGTACATAGTGCCAATATGCGTAAGCTCGATGGGCCGCGGCGGGCTGATGGCAAAGTTTTAAAACCACAAGGATGGCAACCGGCTAACGTTGCAAAAATTATTGAAGAAGTGAAAAAGGCTTAATCGTTCTTGATTAAGCCTTTTTCACTCGTTACTTATAATCACCCAAGTGCTGGATGATTACTTCTAGGGATAGCCTTATTCCTCTGCAACTACAATGGTAAACACTTTACCGGCCGCCCGCCCATTGACCTCAGGCGTAAATTCCTCATAGCCAAACGTCGGCCGTACCTGATATTCACCAGGCAAAATCGCATTCAGCGTATAGGTATACCGATAAGTCCCTGACGAAAGATAGTTCGACGTAAACGTAATCCGCTCATCTCGATAGCTGATCTTGTCAAAAGACCACCAGCCCCACCACCAATAACTATTAGCCGAGGTATTCGTAATTCCTTGCTCAGCAAATTGACTCGCATTGCCCAAATTAGGGTCAACCGCTTCGGTCCCGGCCGGGAAATAATCCTCGATCGTCGCATATACCAAATCACGTTTCGCGATAATCGTCAGTTCAACCCGAACCTGCTGTCCGGCCGCAATCTGCGAAATCTCTTCACACTCAGCTTCTGGATCAGACGAGTCACACGTCGCATCATAATATTTCCGCTCAATGCTCAAACCACGATCGATTGGGCCAACAAGGTCGGCCGGAATAAACGTATCAAGCCAAGCGTTGTAATACAGTCGGCCGTCACCATTCTTTGTAAACTCAAAGAAGTTCACATCGGCCGCACTCATCTTCCCTACGGGAATCTGAGCCTCAATCGTTTCGATCATATTCTCACGAGCAAACGCCCCATCGACCTGAGATTCGCCGTTGAGCGCAACTGAATAGGTGTAATCCCCATCCAGTTCACCCGTTTCAACCAACCAATCGGTCAGAGCGGTAAGTACCCACGCCGTATCATGGGTTGAACGCCAAACTTGGGCCTTGCGTGCTCCCATCAGCCAATTGACCGCCTGTGGCCCAAACGGCGCATCGGGGCTGGCATTCGAAAACGCCATCAACACAATCGCTGTAGCCCGCACGTCGCTACTCAGATTTGAGTAGTCATCATCTTCCCAATGTGCGCCGGTTGCGCTGACAAATGCGGTGCTGTTCAGGTCAGACAATATCGTGTTGATATCAGCCTGGTCTCCACCCGCACGTTTAATCGCTAGGATGAGGAGCGCTTTAGCATAACTGTCTAAATTCTCTTTGTTTTCAGCATAAAGTTCGGCCGCTGCTGCCGCATCCCCTTGGTCATGTTCCGCCAGCACATACTGGTAAAACGCCTGAGCATTCGCTTGCCATTGACCACCCGTAAATCGAATTGGATTTTCAGTGTTCGCAGCCAAATACGCTAGCCCATTCGTGACCGTTTTCTCTGGCACGTCATAACCGGCATCGGCCGCTCTATCGAGGGCCAGCAACACGTATGCGCTAAACCACGGATAGCTTTCTGAGCTGTAACACCAGCCCCAGCCACCGTCCGCTTTTTGCGAATCAGCCAACGCTTGGATATCGGCCGGAATCAATTCGGCCAATTGCGCCGCCAAATCAGCTTTATCTAAATCAAGCTGTTTAATTGCGCGATCAGTTGTTGCATTTGGCAACAGCCGTGACGCGACTGAATGGGCACACGCTCGATCATAAACCTCACGGTCAACCGCCTCTAATCCTTCAAACACCACGGCCGCCAGCGACCCGTTTAATTTAAATCGGATATCGCCTGAATCGGTGTCAACCCCTTCTGGGAGCAGAACCGCTTCAACCCGGCGTGTTTCGTCTCCGCCCAAAACGCCAGAGGTCCCTACAATATCTTCAGCGTTGTACCGATAAACCGGAATCAGTTGATCTGGTCCAACCCCAAAGGATGGCTTGCTGGCGTCATTAAAGTCGTCGTTCCAAACAGTAAAAGTAAAATCGACAAACTCAGTTTCACGATTATCGACCCGTACCGGCACCCGGAAGACCGCACTGCCGTTGGCGGGAACGGTCAATGTTCCGGTTAAGTCGCCTTCAGGAGTCGCGCCAGTTACTTCAACCTGCACGTTGACTTCAACATCTTGATCGGTGTTGTTATTCACCACCGTGCCAACTTGGGCCAAGTCGCCCACGGTGAAAAAGCGGGGGGTAATCGGCCGGACCAAGATCAGCTTTTGCACCGTAATGTCAGTTTCAGTTTGGTTAACCAGCGTCTCGCCCGTAATCGTTTTGGCATGTAAACGCCAAGTCGTCAGGTTGTCGGGTAGTTCAATTTCAATCACCGCTTGGCCATTTTCATCAGTTGTGACTTCAGCTTGCCAATAGGCGGTATCCCGGAAGTCAGAGCGCACGTCGATTCCGTCAGGAGCTTCTCCACCGGCGCTCTTCAGTGCCTCAGGTGCATATTGGCGGTTCGCAGCCTCATCATCGGCCGAGTCTGCCGCCGTAAACGACTCTTCCTCAATTGCGGCGGACTCAGCAACTTCAACTTCACCACCGCCACCACGGCCACCTAAAACCTCATCTGGCGCTTCATACCCTTCGGCCGAGTACGCCAACGACGCTCCAGTTTGTGACCGTAAATATTGCGGCCCGTAAAACGCCTCTTCAATCGGTTGGGCCTGATCACTGGCTAAAGCAAAGATCGCTTTGTCAACCAACGCCAGTGACAATGTCCCTTGCAACGGTTGTCCATTTTGATGGGTGATCTGTACATCAAATATCGCCGTTTCACCGGGGCCGAACAGCCCACCTTCAGGCAAACGTGGCACCAGTTCTACGTTTAATAAAAACGGATCAACTTTGACCGGTAGATTAATAATTCCGAAACGCATATCTGCATAACGGCCAAGGCCATCAGCAGCGCCACCTTCAGGCTTAATCGTGGTGAGTGACACATGCACATTTGGCAGATGGGCAAGCTCAATCGGTATCTCGATCGTGTCACCGGTTCCATTGATCGTGATGATCCGCTGATCAATCAGTTTGCCTCGCTCAATTGTGAGCCACGCCTGTTGCGCCCCCTCAAATGGAGACTGCACCAAAATTCGGGCTGTTTCACCCACCGCATATTCCGCTTTGTCAGGGATCAACTGCATCGTTTTTGATTGCGGTTGCACTCGCCAGCGAGCATTGTCACCAGTCACCCAAACTAGCGTGGAGCTTTGATGGGTCCGGCCGCCTGTGTCCGTTGCTGTCACGATGACTTTGTAATTGCCACCTTCTTTGACAATGTATTCAAGATTAGAACGCCCGGCTGAATCGGTCGTGAGTTGAACCGTTGTCCCTTCAATTAAGGTGTCAACCGGCTCATACCAACCAAACTCGTTTTGTTCCCAATCTTGCTGATAAAGGGCCGCTTCAACGGCCGTGTTTCCGGCCGGTGCACCGTCCCAATCAACGGTCAAAATACTAAATCCGGCCGGGTCACCTACTTCAACAATATATTGGTCAGATTGAATCCCGACATAAACCTCGGCCGCATGGTAAGTCAAACTTGCGCGGGCCGAAAACGGCTGGAAGTTCACATCAAACACTGTCGCTTCAATCGTCACATTCCGGCTACCAACTGCGGCATTGTCGAGCATGTCGGCCGGTAAATCGATGATCAGTTTTCCATCCGCATCTGTCACCCCATTGCCCGAAAAGATCGGTACATTTGAGATCGGTTCAAACGGCTCCCAGAAATAATAATCATCAGTGCTAAAGCGATACGGTTCTGGATAACCATAATTAAACGTCTGGTCAAAAACGGTGTAGCTTACTTCTAAATCACTGGCAGAGCCGCCAAAGAAGTAATCAGCTTGCACTGTCACTGTCCCCGCGTCACCCCGCAACAAGTCACTTTCAGAGGCATCTAGAACCACTTCAAACTCAGGTTTGCGGAACTCAGCTACCTGAATAGAAACTTGCCCATATCCTGCATTATTTCGGTGGCTACTGATGACATAGTTTCCAGGATTGGCCTCCTCAGGAATGGTAAATTCGCCGGAAAACAGCCCATTTGCCCCAGTTGCAACCTTGATTTCGTCATTATAAGGCTCACTTTCTCCGTAATATGCTTGCTCAGAGATAGAAACTGTCAACGATTGGTCGGCCGGAACCCCATAGCGGCCGTAATCCTGCGTGCGCAAAACGCCACGAAACTGAACTACATCCCCGGGGCGGTACAGCGGCCGATCGGTGTAAACATAAGTTTTAAGCGCTTCTTCGCTAGAGTAATCAACATTGACCCCAAATTCCCATGGGGAAATTGTTTGGCTCCATTGGCTACCAGCCATACCAAAGCCAGCTTCACCCGCACTGCCGGTGATCGCTAGAAATCCTTCCATGTATCGATTTGATGGGATGGCATCTGCAAAGAAGGCGACCCCATTTTGGCCGGTAACGGCTGAGTCAACCGATTTCCCTTTGTAGTTGTAAAGCGTAATTTCTCTGCCCAAAACAGGCTGGCCGCTTTCCATGTCGGTTGCCCAAACGTAAACCCCGTTTACCGTTTCTTTAATCACTAAATTGGTATCAGCAATTATGATCAAGCGATTGTCGGCAAAACGGCCGGGTTCGCTGTAAGGCAAGCCAGGTGCATTTAGTAAGAGATGGTAAAGCCCGGTTGGAAGTGGTTCCCCGTCGTTTAAGTCGAGCCGCACGATTCCATTTTCATTTTCAACATCTTCAACCGGCCGGGTCCAGGCTCGCACTAATTCGCCCTGCGGCTGGTCTTCCCACCAGCTTGCATAAAATAGCTGATCAAGTGCCCCATCTACCTTATGAAGCTGTAGATCAAGTTGTGGCACATTCAAATATTGAGCATCGATTTGTGGTGCAAAGCTGCTGCTAAACAAGTTGACGCTAAACGGCATCTCCAAACGGGCAAAAGGCTCTGATTCGGCCGTGGTGAAGTTAAGCACGTAATCATCACCCAACATGTTGCCATAGGGATCGGCCGCTGTACCAGGGATCGTAATCGAATATTCGGTGCTGGGACGCATGCTATAATTAATACCTAACCAATTTGAACCCTCGCTATAGTTAAGCTGCATGCGTTTGGGTTCTGGTTCGATGACAACTTTCCCTTCAATTGTCGACCAGTCGATCGGGGCTGAAAATTCAAAACTCACATAACCATAAGGTTGATAGTCAGGCTGTCCGTTGACTGGTTCGGTCCGGATTACGGCCGGTAGTGGCACGGTTGAAAAGTCGATTTCATAACGTTGATCTAACCCACCTTGTCCACTGGCAGGTGCGGCCGATTGGGCGACAATGAGTTTGTAGTCGGTGCCAATTATTAGATTTTGTGACGGAATCAGTTTGACCTGGCGATTGTTATTTGACCATTCAAATGTTAGGGGCACGGCCGGATCAAGGCTGATCGCTTGCCCCACGCTAGCTGGGTCCATCGGCATGTTAAAACTTACTTCAAGTGGTTTGTCTAGCGGCCAATCACCAAAACTTTCATATGGAAAAAATGACTCAACTCGAGGGGAGATTGTGTTAAATCGGCTGACTACACTTTTCACCAGCTCGCCACCGGTTACATCTTTTAATCCGCTCGCAATTATGATTTGATAGTTTGTTGCTCCTGCAAAGCCTGATTCAGGCACAAATCGGAAGATACTTGTAGAAATCCATTCGCCTTTCCCCGGTGTGGGTGGCTCTAGTTTGATGGGAACCGGTAGGTTGGCTTGATCTTGGGTGGCAACTAGCGGCACGACCGGCCGGTTAAATAGAATCGTAATCGCTCCATCAGTTGGCACGTCTTGGGTCCCATCAGCCGGGATAATGCTGCTTGTTTTCAAGATTCCAACAGTTTGTACTTGAAATTTAACCGCTTCACGCATCTGCTTGCCATTGAGCCCTTTAGCAGAGTCTGCTAATTGAACCTGATATTGTTGCTCACGCTCTAACTGGCCGTCAGGGGTGAAAATGACAAGATCGGGACGTGGCCATGAAAACTGCCCATCAACGGCCGGTTCTATACCAAACGCATCTTCAACTGAAGCCTCATCCATAGGCTGGTCAAAGCGGATGGTAATCGCCCCATCAAGCAGGGTTTCTTGGCCCGGCACTGGGCTAAACAAGATCGGCTGAGGCTCCCAATCAAACGTTTGATCTAATAAATCGGGTTCAATTGTCGGCACGCTTGTTGGTTCAGTCGTAGGTTCCACTTCGCGTACTGGTTCAGGCGTCCATGTCGGCAAAATCTCTGTCGGCACAGCCTCTGTTGGCTGATCTGGCTCTACAGAATCAACGCCACCACAGGCCGCAATTGCCGTTAAGGCAAAAAGTACAATTAAAAATGAATAGCTTTTAGCTTTTTTTAACATCTATTTGAGTCTCCATATAGTCATGGCAGAATGATCAACTTTGTAAAAATAAAATTTCCGCATAATGTGCGATTCTTCTAAAACGACACGGTATTCGCAAAAGTTCCCAAGACAAATCGTGCATTTCCTGAATCTGTTTTTAATTCAAGTAACTACTTTGTGACCCCCGGCCGCTCTCGAGATCACAGGTATTATTTTTGCCGCTTGAGCGGCAAAAATAATACCCACAAAAAGATTCGGCCGCATGAGTTTACGAATGTGCATGCTTAAATTGGCGAAAGTATTGGGCCAAGTCACACTTTGTTTAAAAGTTACTTAGGTTTTGACTGTTTATGAAGTGACAAATTGCATCAATTTAATGAATGGCTGTCATTAATCCTGCAATTAAGTCTTGAATGCCTTTGACAATTTGCTCTTCTGAGTACCCGCGATTATCGATATGAGATTTCATAATTCGAGCATCGAGTGGTGCCAAGAGGGCAGTTGTGATGTAGTCCAGATCAGTTTCAGGCATGATTTCCCCATTCGCTTTCATCTGCTGTAGATGCCCTTTAACTGTCATTTCCAACCAAAAATGGGGTTGATTGATATCTTGCACTGCATTTTCGCCCCCAGCTTGGCTAATTTCAACCATTAAGGACAGATGGCTAATTGTGAAAGCAACCGACTGCTCAACAAACCAGTTCAATCGTCTGATTGTCGACACACCATTTTCGATTTGCTCTTGAAATGACTTTAATATTGTATTTTGAAATTGACGCATTTCACAATCAAGCAGCGCGAGACAAAGTTCCCCTTTGCTTGAAAAACGACGATATAAAGTCCCTTTACCAACTCCGGCCGTCTTTGCAATTTCGCTCATGCAAATCGCTTCAACCCCATGTACCGCAAACAGCCGTGAAGCGGTTGCTAACAGTAATTGACGATTTTCGGCCGCGTCTCGTCGTTCGCTTCGTTCTATTGGATGGTGAATCGTTAAATCTAAATTATTCATCATTTCATAAGCCATCTATAGCTTCTCCACTCTTTATCATACTCTAATAGCGATGCGATTCGCAGCCCTCCTAAGAATCTACAAACAAATAGATACCAGAAAACGTTTCAGTCGCCGCTCTGATCGATTATCTCAGTTTTTATAAAAGCTTCTGTCAGCTGATGAATCCCATAACGTCGATTGTCAAGCGGGCCACGAACTTCCAGCATCGAGCGTAAGAGAAGTTCATCAACCGCACTCCAGAAATTTTTAGTTGCCAAACCACATTCCCCTTGCATTTCCGCGGCCGAAGCCTCGCTTACTACCTTGGCATAAGCTATTGCTTGCAATAGCAATTGAGAATCAGGTGCCAGTGTTTCCCATGTATGCCAAAATATAGTTTTATAGATCAGGGTCGCATCTCCTCGCCCCTTTTCTAAATCAAGCAAAATTTTATCTAGTGGCATCCACTGCATCAAACCCGCTGTAATTTTTAATGCTAGAGGATTACCCCCCACAATCTGAAAAATCTTATCTAACGTTTCCTCATCCACTATACCTATCTGCGTTTGACCCGTAGATTCAAGGTAATATTGCATCATACTTACCGAACTATCTTTCGCCAATTCAGTAAGAGTACGAACATAGCATGTGGCGCGAGATGGTTGAACTCGTGTGGTTACAATAAATCGACTAGGGAATTCAACCCCATTTAAACACTGAATCACAATGTCCGTCGCATGCTGATCTTCCAAATTATCCACAACGATGAGGTGGGGTTCGCTTTTCAAGCGATCGGCTAAACGCTCAGATTGCTTTTCAAATGAAAGAGAGTTTGCTCTAGGAGCAACTTTATTAACCAGTAACTTGATAAATTGTTTTTTTACTTCATCATCGCCGAAAAGCCATTCATCATGACCCGGACGAAATTCCACCCATGCTACTTTATGAAAAAAGCCAAGTCGCAACGTCTTTCGCACAATATAGTCAGCCAGTGAAGATTTTCCAATCCCCCCAATTCCAGAAAGCGCGATAATTCCAGGTCCGTTTGGATCGACAATTTTAGCAGCCAGTCGATCCCTCAACATATCTACACCAACCAAACGATCATATTTCCTTGCAGGCAATCGCGACACCAAACGATTATACCAGGACTCATTAGATTGATTCTCAATCTCAATCAGTTTGCTTGCCACAGTTTCAATAGCTCTATCTGTCCAACGGCTAGCTGTTGCCATGCTAATATGAAAATACTCAGAAACTTCGGGGATTGTATCTTTATCGAAAAAACGTTTTCTCAATAAAATAGCAAAATTTTTGCTTTCTTTAGAAAGCTCATTAATCGCTTGATGCAAAATCGTGTTTAATGCCAATCGATTCGCAAAAGGTGCGTTGGGCTGAGACTGAGTTTCTAGCTGATTTTTAATAGCTCGAAAACTTGTTAGCCTTTGGTCTGGCTCTTCATCAAACAGATGGTAATTTTTTAATTCTTGCCTAACAATCTGTAGCAGATCATCATTAATCAAATTAGAGATTTGGTTGCTCATTGGTTATAGGAAAGTACATAAGATCGTTGAAGGTGCACCACACAACTTACCTGCACTCATTTCAATTGGAAAATAGTTAGGGGTGATTTTCCATGCAAGAAGTGTTTATGCTATTAAGTGTAAATTGTACATCAATACAATAAATAACTCTATTGGGGCCTAACGGCTAATTCGCGGGCAGTCCTTCTGAACTGCTTTTTCAATACATACACTTCAATGAATGGGCGACGAATGGGCGACCTATTGGAGATGAGGGTTGTAACTCTTGCGTATCCCTGCTCAGTAAGCTCTAGCATATTCTACTTTTCAAGTCCTTAAATAGCCTCTAAACCATAGCCATAGACCAATTGAAGCTATGCAGGCTCGGCTAACCAATCCCACTATTATTTTTGACTTTCTTAGTTGTAACGAGTGACCTCAACCCTTTTAGGAGAAAACCCACCCATGACTCAAGGCTCATCTAACTTACTTCCGGCCGATTTAGGCCTAGACCAAGTTGCTGGCATTTACTGGCAACTAACCACCCCTCAGCTTTATGAAAAAGCGATACTAAATCATGAAGGCTACGTCTCAAAAGATGGGCCACTCATTGTGCGTACTGGTAAATACACCGGCCGGACACCCAAAGATCGTTTTATTGTCAAAGAGCCATCCTCTGAAAATGACATTCACTGGGGCGACATTAACCAACCCATTGGTGAGGATGTCTTTAATCGCATGCTAGGCAAAGTCCAAAACTATTTAGCAGGCAGGCACGTTTACGTTCAGAACTGCTTTGCAGGCCAGGATAAAAACCATCGCATGCCGGTAACCATCATCACAGAAATGGCTTACCACAGCTGGTTTGCACGCAATATGTTTGTGCAAGCAACTGATGAAGAGCTGGGAAACTTTGAGTCTGACTTCACCGTTTTGCAAGCACCTGGCTGTCTTGCAGACCCTGAAACAGACGGCGTACGTTCAGAAGCGTTTATTTTGATCCATCCTGCTCGTAAACTCATTTTAATCGGAGGTACTTACTATACCGGCGAAATTAAAAAGGGGATTTTTGGAATCATGAATCACCGCCTTCCTCTGGTCAATGTCCTGTCAATGCACTGCTCTGCGAATGAGGGTAAAGACGGAGACACCGCTCTATTCTTTGGTCTGTCAGGAACGGGCAAAACAACCCTCTCATCCGATCAGTCACGCCATCTCATAGGAGACGATGAGCATGCTTGGACAGATGATGGAGTTTTCAACATTGAAGGGGGTTGCTACGCCAAGGCGATCAACTTATCTGAAGAAAACGAGCCGGAGATTTTCGGCACAACCCGACAATTTGGAACCATTGTTGAAAATGTAGTTTTTGATCCTGTCACACGTGAAATTGATTATACAGATGGGTCGATTACACAAAACACCCGCTTGTCTTATCCAATCACAAGCATTCCTAATGTCAAACTTTCTGGAATGGGCGGACATCCAAAGAACATAGTTTTTTTAACGGCCGATGCCTTTGGGGTCATGCCGCCAGTGAGCAAATTAACTCGCGAACAGGCGATGTATCATTTTTTGAGCGGCTATACAGCCAAGGTAGCCGGAACTGAAACAGGCATGAGTGCGGGTGCTGAAGCCACATTTAGCACCTGTTTCGGTGAGCCGTTCTTACCACTCAATCCATCAGTTTATGCTCAACTACTCGGCCGGAAAATCGACCAGCATGATGCCAATGTATGGCTGGTTAACACAGGTTGGACCGGTGGGCCTTACGGGGTCGGTAAACGAATGTCGCTCAAATACACCCGTGCCATGATCAATGCGATTCTCGATGGCACACTCGCTGACGAATATTATCAGCAAGAGGCATTCTTCGGGTTGCACATTCCAATTGACTGTCGTGGAGTTCCGAGTGAATTACTAAATCCAAGAAATACATGGGCAGATAAAGCTGCTTATGACAAAACCGTCCAAGAATTAGTCACACGTTTTATCGCTAA
>JBLIMP010000130.1:0-12098 GCA_047638855.1 Cellvibrionaceae bacterium
TCGCTCAAAATAGGGTCTTACAAACAGAGAGCAATCGTGTTTTCAAGCAAAAGTCTTCATGAGAATAGATCATTAAAATCTATTCATCCACAGACGAAAGACAGAATTGAACCTTAACAAGTAGTACAAAGTATCTTTATATTTTCCACACAGTCTTGCCTATACTTCAGAACATGCAAGAGAGTCAATAATGCTTGCAAAACTTCAAAAACAATCTAATACACAGGAATTTAACTATGCTAAAACTCAATTTGAAACCGCGTCCACCATTGAAAGGCTCAATGGTGTTTATTGCAATAATCGCCCTAGCTACTGCGGTTATCTTTTCCGCCTGTACGCCTACAACTCAAGCGCGCAACACGTATGCTTCATCTGAAGAAATTGGGTCGCCCCTTATTTTTTCAGACAAACCACCGGCCACTACTTATAACCGCTACGCAGCATTTACTATAGAGCCAATCGAATCATCGGATGATCAGCAATTTGAATGCCGTTTAAACAATGAGAATTTCTCAGCTTGTGAATCCAATGTATTCATTAGCGATGTTGAAAGCGAAGGTGATCAAATATTTACAGCTCGAATTAAAGCTGATGCAGCAACTGAAGTTTCCTATACATGGCAAGTGCTGAATGTTTTTGACTCAGGTTCTATTGATTTATTGCCTTCAAGCCAAGTTCCAGATCATGCTGACCCCGGCAGTTGGCGTGGCATTTTACGCATCAATTGTGATTTCTCTCATAGTAGCTACAACGATCCAATTGTATTTCCTGGTGAAGAAGGTGCCGCCCATTTGCATCGCTTTTATGGAAATGAGCAGATTGATCACAATACAACAATGGAATCGTTGTTAACAACGGGTGATTCAACCTGTCAAGGTGGGGAGCTCAATCGAAGCGCATATTGGGTTCCAGCCTTACTTGCACCTGATTATGACCCTGTTACGGACGAACGTAATGTAGATGAAAATGGCGATCCAGCCTGGAAAGTCGTTCCCGCAGTTGTCGGAACAAATGAAGAAGCACATGAAGTCTTTTATTATTCGGCCGGTATTGATGATTTAGACGCCATTCAGCCCATTCCTGCAGGGTTACGCATCATTGCAGGCGATCACTCCACGGTGCCAGGTGAAACACAAGACACATCAATCGTTCGCTGGCATTGTCAAAGCTGGGAATCAAATGACCACAGCAACCCACGCTGGAGCGCGACCATTCCCGAGTGTTCTGCACCAGACCGAGTACGAATGGATATATTTTTCCCAAGCTGCTGGAATGGAACAGATTTAGACTCAGATGACCACAAGAGTCATATGGCCTACCCAGTAAAAGATTCAACAGGCAAAACGGTTTGCCCTGATTCCCATCCAGTAGCCGTCGTTAGACCAACTTACCATTATGCATTTGGGGTACTACCAGAAGTATATGATCCAATTGAGCTCAGCAGTAAAGGCTGGAGGCTTGCTTCAGACAATTATGAGATAACGGAGCAGGATCAGGGTGGGCTGTCGCTGCATGCCGATTGGTTCAATGGATGGCATCCAGCTGTCATGGAAGCAATCTTAGAAACATGCATTAAAGACAGGTACGACTGTCACAACGGGAATCTTGTCGATGGGTGGCGCCTATCAGAAGCAAAAGAAGGCACGCAAGACGAGCCAGCAATTATGAATAATGGTTTGGGGATGCATGATCATCAGAAGTTTTCGTCTCTGCTTCCAATAGTTCTGAATTGATAACTGGTGTACCGCACACATGGCTCAAGATGGGCCGATCTTGTCTGATCAAAGATCAGCAGATTGGCCCATTTTCGGCAGGCTTAGCCTCATAGATTATCATCTTTAACGTACCACTAAAGAGGCTTTATTCTCTTGCCAAGTTCTGTGAACAACTTCTTCGAGTTCATGCGGATATGAAAAGCCGTGTTGTTCAGCCAAAAATCGGCCAACCGTGGCCATTTCTGATCGGATGGCTTCAATGGCAATCACAGTTTCATCTGGCGTTCTCGATGGCAAACCAAGAATATGACGCTGATCCACAGTGAGTGCACCATCTAACCCCTTATGTACAACCCCCAACATATGAATACTCACACGTGACACAATATCTTCCCCTATCGCCTGCATGTACCATGCCCGTAAAAGTGCGACTCTTTCAAAATATAGCCCTACAAACGGGGAGCAATCAAATTTGCGTGCCAAAGCCTTCATCTGCTTATGCGTCGTGATCCAATAGTCAACAAAAAACTGCCTGGCTTGAACACCGTTAATCTCATGGGTAAGTGAAGCAGCCGGGTTTTCAAGCCCTTCCAGCATCTTCAAAAACGCCGCATGACGACAGCCGATAATCACCACTTTTGGCTCATGATTGATCCGCGTCGTATCCTGCACGTAAAAATCGACAATCGTCCCATCGGCCATCACCAAATGATGCAGCAGTGCGTGTTCCCCAAATTTCATAAATGAGCCCCCGCTCACCCCCATCGGCAAATAGCGGTCCCAGTCAGGGGTGGTCCAAAGAGGCATTTGGTCAGGTTCAACTGCAATGCGAAGATCAATGTCGCTAAATTGATCTCCCGTCCCAGTGGCAAGGCTCCCGCCCACCCAAATCGCTTGGACTGTTTCATCAGCAGCGCATTTTTGGGCTATTTCGCCGATTAGGTTTGCATGGGGGCCGAACTCTAGCGCACCAAGATTAATATCCATCAAATTTTTGTTCCTAACCTATTCATTTTTCTTAGCATCCAACGGCATAATCAGCCGTACAACTCGCTCAAAAAACAGGTAGTTCCAGGCCCAATTGGTCAATACGCCCAACCTATTTCGAAAACCGATCAAGAAAAATAGGTGGATAAACAGCCATATCAGCCAAGCAAAAAAGCCGGTGAAATATCGGCCGCCGATGTTTGCCACCGCCGCGTTCCGGCCGATTGTCGCCATCATCCCTTTGTCGTAATACCGAAAATGAGTGAGCGGCTTTTCAGCCATTAAAGCCAGCACATTTTCGGCCGCAACTTCACCGCTCTGCATCGCCACTTGGGCCGTATTAATCAGCGGCTTCCCATCTTGTTCAAAGCGAATGAGGTCACCCACCACAAATAGTTCAGGATATTCCCGACTTTGTAAAGTCTGCGAAACCTCAAACTGACTGCCGTGCGTTAGTTCAACTCCGGCCGACTTTACTACTGGCTGTCCTTGAATCCCCGCCGCCCACAGCACCGTGTCTGTTAAGACCGGCTCTGCATTAGCCAAATTGACGCGATCCTGCTCAACCGCCGTGACCTTGGTATTCAAACGGACATCAACCCCGATTTTGGTCAAACGGGCGGCCGTATAGCCATCGCTATCGATGCCGGTTAAAAGCTGTGGCCCCGCTTCAATGAGTACCACTCGGGCCAAATCTTTGAGCATCATTTTAGGATAATCTTTCTCAAGCGGCTGATAGATCAGTTCAGCCAAAGCCCCTGCATACTCAACGCCGGTTGCCCCGCCACCGACTATGGCAAAGGTCAACATCTGCTTTTGCTTAACAAGGTCAGGCTCATTGGCGGCCGCTTCGAATTTGCGTAGTATGTGATTCCGCATCGACACCGCTTCGTCGATTGATTTAAGCGTAAAACAATGTTCTTCCGCCCCGGGCACACCAAAAAAGGCGGTTGTGCTACCCAAAGCCAAGATAAGGTAGTCATAATCGATAGCTTCCCCATCGATCAAAACTGTCTTTTCGGCCGGAGACAGCGCTGTGACAGCCCCCATTTTAAAATTGAGATTAGCTTGATCACGAGTTAGGTAGCGCACCGGCTGAGCGATGCGTTCTGGCTCAAGTTCGGCCGCTGCCACTTGGTAAAGCAGCGGTAAAAACGTGTGATAGTTGTTTTTATCAACAAGCAAAATATCAACAGGCTGACCGGCTAATTTGCGTGCTGCCCACAGCCCTCCAAATCCTGCCCCTAAAATAGCAACCTTTGGTTTTGTCTCCATTGTCATTGTGTACCTCCAAGCTATCAAAACTCATATTGTGAATATTTTCACAATATGAGTTTAACACAGATTTCTGAATAAGGAATAAGCACTTGGGTGTTTGTTCTGGGCTAACTTACCACTCAAATACGGGTCACTGAATTACGGCCGAGCCAAGCCATGCCGCCAAGCGAAAACAACCGCCTGGGTGCGATCATCGACCCCTAGTTTGCCCAAAATGTGGGTCACATGATTGCGCACTGTCCCTTCTGCCAAATGGAGTCGATCTCCGATGCCATTGTTGGATAGCCCGGTTGCCATCAACTTAAGGATGGCCAGTTCACGCTCGGTCAGCCCCACCTCGTCAACGGCCGATGATTGGACCGGAACACCCGATTGAACATAGCTAAATAGTTTGCCCGCCACGGCCGAGTCGATTGGCTTTTCCCCTGCAACGGTCCCTTCAATTGCGCTAATTATCTCATCGCGTCCAGCATCTTTGAGCAGATAGCCATTGGCCCCGGCCCGTACCGCATCGATGATCCAGTCATCTTCGTCGTAGGTGGTGAGGATGACGACGTGCGTTTCTGGAAACTGTTCTTTGATCGCTTTGGTCGCCTGTACGCCGTTCATGCGGGGCATTTTGAGGTCCATGAGCACGACGTCCGGCCGATGGTTTTTTACCATCTCAAGCGCCTCATATCCATCGTTGGCGGTGCCAACCACGTCAAGATTCGGCCGAGCGCCAACCATGACAGATAGACCGTCACAGATGATCGCCTGGTCGTCTACGATTAATACTTTGATATTTTGCATGATTTTTGGGCAGCAGTAGCTTGCTACTGCTCTGCAAATTATAAATCAACAGTCAGTTGAATTGTTGTGCCAGCATCCGATTGGCTTTGGAAAGATAACGATCCACCGATGAGCCTGGCTCGTTCTTGCATGCCAGTTACACCATAACGGCTGTCTGGCCTATTGCTGAGATCAAAACCAACCCCATCATCCTTGATTTCAAGTGTGAGCCGATTACCTCGTCGATTGAATGATAAGTCAACCCGACGAGCTTGGGCATGACGTACGATGTTGTTAAACGCCTCTTCAGCGATGCGATAAATCTGTTGTTCAGTTTGGGACGGGACCCCTTCAAACTGAAGAGGCATGGCGATTTGGATTTGAAAACCACCCCGCTCGGCCGCCTGTTGTGCCAAACGGCGCAGGGCGGTGGCCAAGCCAAACTCTTCAATCGGTTTTGCCCGCAATTCGCCCAAAGCACGGCGGGCTTCGTTGAGCCCATCACGGGTCAGATTTTGCATTTGAGCAACCCTGTTTTTAGCGGCCGCTGGGTCCGTTTCCATAACCGTTTCGAGCGCTTTAAGCTGGATGTTGACGGCCGAGAGCGTGTGCGAAAGCGTGTCATGCAATTCACGCGCCAACCGATTGCGCTCGCGAGTGATTGTTAAATCTTCCAACGATGTCGTTAAGCGGGTTAACTCCCCGTTTTTAATCGCAAGTTCTTGCCGTTGTTCACGTTGCTGGGTCGTGATGCGACTAATGATAAACCCAACGAGCAGATACAGCACAAGACGTACAACCCCTTGTTGCAGATGTTGCCGCACAGCACCGCCGTAAAAACGGGCTGGAGGAATCGCCAATAATACCGGGATAATAATTGTCCCGGCCGTAAATGTAGCGACGATTTTCACCCCATATTGCAAGCTAACAAGTAAAAGAGGGAGGATGAGCCAAATATGCAGGCGTGAGGGGTCTAAAGTGGTTTCTCCGATAGGGACTTTGTTGGCAGCATAGAGCCATGATGCGGCCGCGTCTCCTAAGATGGGACCGGCCGAAACCAAGATGAGTGCGATTGGCAGAAAACGATGACCCAATCGTACCTGAAGTCTGCGCCGGTACAGAATTAGTAGGAGCAGGCCAAAAAATAACCAGTTAAAAATGACAAATAGATCGGGTGGGGTTTTGCTCACCGTCTCACAGAGGGTCAACGTGTGGATGATCCATAGGATAAGGGTGGCCCAACGTAAAACCTGCAAAATGCCCGGTTCAATCAAATGTTCGGGATCGATGCTGTTTGGGCGTTCACTTTCGCTCGGTTCGCTTACGGTTAGGTTCATTTAAGAAATTATACCTGATGGGTTGGGAGGCCGATATGCAAATCTGCATAATCGGCCGTGAAAATCTGCATAAATCTCCTATAAAACTTCACGATTAAGACTGAGCCTAGACACTTCTGCTATTTTCCGATTTTAAGTAACCTGCTGGCAACGTGATGAAACGCAGCTTTCAACAAATACAAAAAATACAAAAACAAAATAACGGAGAAACCGATGAATCGAAAAATTATATTTAATGCCATGTACGGGCCAGTTTAAGCATGCAATCATTTTCCCGTTCCTGTTACGTTGGAGCAAAGGTAGGGCGCGCCCTATGAATGAATATTTAAAATCATATTTTTAGAGAGGTTCCCATGTTTGGTATAGCAGATGTGTATTCAATTTTCTTTTTGGTCCTGGCTGTTTTGATCGCCTTTCCCGGGATGATCGCTCTAATCGTTTTTGGTTTGCCTAAGTTGGCCAACCGGTCAACGATGCGGGTTGAGCAAACCCCAGTTGCCTGTCTTATGCTGGGGCTGCCTGTTGTCGCTTTCGTGGGGGGGATGGCAGCCGTTTTGATAAGTGCAGGCGGGCCGCTAGCGGCGATTGGTGCCACTTTTATAGTCATTTTGACATTGGTTAGCCGGATTGGTGTTGCTGGTGTGGTATTGCTCATCGGCCGGAGAATGTTCGGCACGGCTGAAACTATCCCACTAAAACCGGTGCTGATGGGGGCTTTAGCTTACGAGTTGGCGGCTTTGTTCCCGATTATCGGCTGGGTGTTTATTCTGCCGATTTTATTTGTGCTAACGACCGGGGCCGGATTGTTTGCGCTGCTGCGCTGGGTTCCAAGTAGGCGGCGAAGGGGCGGGGACATTCTGCCGTTCGAAGATCAAATTCTCGTTCCCACCCCTTTGATCCCTACAGAAGGGTTTTCATCAGAAGCAAGAGGAGCAAGAGGAGCAAGTTGATGATTACTCGCAGAAACTTTATTCAGATGGGGTTGGCGGGGACTGCGATGGCAGCCAGTGGTTGTAGCGTCGTCGGCCGCCAGTTGGTGGTGCGTGACCTCCCCGCCGATCATGAAATTTTAACCGCTACGACAAGTGGCTCCGCATCTGAACCGCTGGTGCGGTTACTCAATCGGGCCGGATACGGACCCCGGCCGGGTGACATCGAAAATGCTCGGCAATTAGGCTTTGAGCAATGGCTGGAGCAGCAATTACACCCCGAGCAGATTCTAGACACGAAGGCCGATCTTATCCTTTCAGGGCTTTCACTTTATAACACCGATATCAACTACATGCTCGGTTTTGATCCTGATGATGGCTATCGAGATTTGATCTGGGCGACCATAGCCCGCCAAATTTATTCTGAACGCCAGCTCTTTGAATCGATGGTTGAGTTTTGGTCAGACCATTTTACGATTTACGCCAAGACCAATCAGTACATGGTTTTCTTTAAAATGATCGATGATCGGGAAGTGGTCCGGCCAAATGCGTTGGGCAACTTTCGCGAACTGCTACACGCATCTGTGCGTAGCCCTGCAATGCTCATTTACCTTAACAACGCCGAAAACGATGCGGATCACCCTAATGAAAATTACGCACGTGAGCTGATGGAATTGCACACACTGGGGGTTTTTGGCGGCTACAACCAGGATGATGTGATGAATGTGGCTCGCATTTTGAGCGGTCTGACCGTGAAGAAAAGAGGACCTTGGCAGTGGCAAACGACATTTAACAATAAGCATCATGACGATGAGCAAAAGGTTGTGATTGGCGAAAATTATCCGGCTGGGATGGGTGAACAAGAGATTGCGAAGCTGGTTGATTTTTTGGTCGATCAACCGGCCACGTCCGACCATATCGCCTCAAAGTTGGTGCGCCGTTTTGTGGCGGATGATCCTCCGGCCGAGCTTGTGGCTGAAGTCGCCCAAGTGTTTCGCACAACCGATGGGGAAATCCGGCCAATGTTGCGCACAATTTTTTTAAGCGAACAGTTTAAATCGGCCCCGCCAAAACTCAAGCGGCCGGTGCATTACATTGTGTCGTCTTTGCGTGCGCTTAACATCAATGTACGGTTCAGCCGGGATTTGTACAGTCGTTTCCAAGGGATGGGGCAGGTGCCATTTATGTGGCCCACGCCTGACGGTTACCCAGATGTAGCAGAAGCCTGGGCGAGCAATCAGCTGGCCCGCTGGAATTTTGCAAGTGATTTGGTCAATGATCAATTAGGAGGCGCAAGTTTTGATCCGGCAAAGTTAGCTGGTTTAGTAGGCAGTGACCGGCCGGGAGATTTAATCGATCTATATGCCACGCTTTTAGTGGGGAAAACACTACCATCGGCCGAACGGCAGAGGCTGCTGGGCTATCTTATGGCGGCCGAATCAAAGAGAGAGAAAAAGGGCCGCTTGCGTGAGGTGGTTGGGCTGATGATTGCAGGGGCGGAGTTTCAGTTGATGTGATGTGATGTGATGTAGCGAGGGGCGACACTATGACCATAAGTTGGCTTTTTAAATCAATTAACGTTTCAAGCGAATAGGGACATGAGGCGTCGCTCCGTGCTCCCCGCTCTTCTCAGATAAGGACTTTTAAGGACTTTTACCATGACAAAAACGATAAAAACACATTGTTCAGGATACGAAAAAATTTCTCGCCGCGATTTCCTCGGTAGCGGTTTGTTTGGGGCGGCCGGGCTGATGCTGGGACAAACAGTGCCCCAGCCCCAATTTACAGGCAGTGGAGTTACCCCGCTGCCTGCATGGGCACCCCAAATCACGCTGGCCGATCAGCACACCGGCCCACGTGGTGACACGCTGGTCTGTGTTTTTTTGCGCGGCGGGGCCGACGGGTTGAACATCGTTGTGCCGCATGGGGACGATGCTTATTACGATCAACGGCCGACGATTGCGATTGCCCGGCCGGATGATGTTTCGGCCGGGAATGGCAACAAGGTTGTTGACCTCAATGGCTTTTTCGGCCTACATCCGGCTTTGGCCCCGTTGCATGCTATTTACTCGGCCGGAGACATGGCTTTTGTCCAAGCGACCGGTTCACCGGATGAAACCCGCTCCCATTTTGAAGCGATGGATCTAATGGAACGCGGGGCGATCGCAGATGAACATTCTGGCTGGCTGGCCCGCCATTTGGGCACACTTGACACCGGCAACGATTCAGCTTTGCGCGCGATTGCGATTGGCGAGATTTTGCCGCAGTCATTATCAGGGCAGCTCTCTGCCACAGCTTTGTCGTCGGTGGCTGACTATCATTTACACGGCCGAAAAGAGTCTGCGGGTGAACTGGCGCAGATGCTACAACAAATTTATGCAGAGCAACAAAACGAGCTGTTGCGAGCGGCCGCCGCTCAAACATTCGATGCGTTGGCTTTGATGCGCAAAATCGGCCGGGAGCCACAAGCGTCACGCGGCCGATCTTATGGCGATAGCAACTTTGGTAAAGCAATGCAGACTGTGGCCCAACTCATCCATGCGGAGGCCGGAGTCGAGGTCGCCTGTGTTGATTTAGGTGGATGGGACACCCATGTGGCTCAAGGTGGGGCAGAAGGATTGATGGCTCGCAATCTGGCTACGTTGGGACAAGGTTTGGCGGCGTTTTACGAAGACTTAGGTGAAAAGTCAGGTTCGGTCACAGTGATGGTGATGTCGGAATTCGGCCGACGTATCCATGAAAACGGTGGGGCAGGCACCGATCATGGCCACGGTAATATGATGATGCTGTTGGGTGGCGGGGTGAATGGAAATCAGGTCCATGCTCGCTGGCCAGGTGTGCACCCCGACGTCCAAGAAGGACCGGGCGATTTGGTGATCACTACCGACTATCGGGATGTTTTAGGCGAAGCGCTACGCAAACGGATGAAGAACCCTAAATTAAACCAAGTGTTTGCAGGGTATACGGTTCAAGAAAACGAGCTTTTTGCAGGGTAGCTTGTAGCAGCAGGCCGAAGGACATGATTTCTATCCAGCTGATTCTGTTTTACCAACCGACTACCTAAATTAAGTGGCCGCCTGCGCCATTGGCAAGAGTTCTTATTTCTATGATAAACTGCGGCTCTTAATTTTCTGTTTTAAGCCCGCACAATCTGTACTGAACTTTTCTTTTTTTTGGAAAGTGTTGCGAATCATAGAAACGCTCACTAGGGTGAACACAATGAAGTTCGATTGGGATATAGATGAAGATGCTGAAGCCGATTTCCTAAAAAGGGAACTGGAAGAAAAACAACCTCGCAAAATAAGATGGCAATTGTTCTTATTTGTGTTTGTATTTGTATCTGCCATAACAGCTGCAAGCTGGTGGCGTATTACCCAATATGATGGGGAGACACAGCAGTTTCTCCAAGCGGCCGTTGATCTACAAACCAATGCGGTTAGCGATCGAGATGGAGACCTGTATTTCACAAATTATTCGAGCCTGCCTTCAAGCACCTATTTACAAATGCACCCTTATCAAATCGAATTTTGGATGAGCAGTCCAGAAGTTGTTGATTTTGAATTGTTCGAGGATGAAATTTGGGTTCAGGCAGAATGGGTTTCGGCTGAGAATGAGCAGCTGTACCGCACTGTGTTTTTTACAGACGTGGACTCATCAATCCGCTTGAGTGTCGGGTCAAAGGCCTATTGGCAAACCTATTACGCGGCTGAGTTAAGCCACGGCGAGCTGGTGATTTCTGAACGAGATCGGCCGTATGAGAGTGCTTTCCAAGCCAGAATTAACCCGATTCTTGAAGCCTATTGTCGCAGTAGTGACTTATTAGATGAATGCGCCTCGATTTCTATCAGCATCGGCCCGTTTGCATTTACCCCTGTTGATGAGTTTGAGTTTACCTCTCCCAGACTTTACGGACTGACCGCCGAAGGGCACATTCCTGAAAGCTATTGGAGCTATTTTGACAGTCATTTACAAGACCTTCTCTTGGATACCACCATCCGCTTTGGGATTCCATCAACGTTGGAAACAAAGTTCCCAGCACTTGTGGCTCAATTTGAGGCGGCCGACTTTGGACGAAATATCAAGGTTGAGTTGGTAAGTTATGATCCTGGCATCGTCGATTATGTTGAGTTTATCAAATCGGTAGATGGGCTGTTTTTAGAACCATCGCTTGATGTTGTCATGTCAGGTGCCATCCAGCCGGTAGATGATTTGGCTGAAGGTAAACATCTTGATTTTTATGCACAGCATTGGGCGAGCGCCTGGTGGCAAGATCATATGTGGTTCTTGCCCATTGACGGGGAGATGTTTTTTGTCTCATACGATGGCTCGTATGCGGCCCATGCGAATGACCCCCAAGAGCAATATCCAGATTGGAATTGGGAAGAATTTAGTCACGTGATGGATGTCTATTCACAACAGGAGGGGCTCGATTGGGGGGTTGTAGCACCGAATGCGAGTATCTTATTGTCGAAGGCGTATAGTAGCGACAATCGGTGCCCAAATGAGAGTCGGCCGATTTATTGCTCGATTGAACTTTCGACGGCGGCGGTTGAGGATGCGCTTAATTTTTATAGTGAAAACAGCCACCAAATCTCAATTCCCCCAGCCGGAACAGTGATGGATCAGATCAATTATTTTATGACGCAGGCATCGGTGTCGAATGGGAATGCAGGGATGTGGGTTTCAAGGGCACAATTTTTTGAGCATGATCGGGCCGCACGTAACTCAGTCATGATCGCTTTTCCGCAGTCAGATCATTCCCCCTCAATTTCGCCGCTTATTGTGCGTGGTGGGGCGATCAGCAGTTTTTCAGATTCCCCGGTGAGCACATGGACGTTTATCGATTGGCTGAGTAGGCAGCACATTACTTTGGCTGAGCGCACAATTCCAGCCCGGCCACGCACTACGGCAGAGATCGGCTTTTGGGACAATTTGCCGAGTGATATTAAGGTGGTTATGCAAGAAGAGTTTGAAAATTCCCGGCCGGTTCGTTTGGGTGACGCAGAGCATTTTCGGCCTGAAATTTTAAGCGCTGTTGCTGATGGCAGCCAAAATCCATCGATGGCAGCCCGTGTAGGGTT
>JBLIMP010000131.1:0-12041 GCA_047638855.1 Cellvibrionaceae bacterium
GTATCGATTAAAATTAATCTTTAAAGCGCTTAACCCGTTCAACCATAGCCATTACGGTAGGAATGAGGATCAAAATGCCCAAAAGAATCAGAAAAAGATTGCCTTCCATATCTAAAACTCCATAGTTAAATGTTTAATAAAAAATATTTTACCAGAAACGAGTTATCTACCGATCTAGTTTTGCTAGAAAACAAGAAAAACGATACTCAACAGCATCATAAAAAAAGAAATGATTGACGCAATTTGTGGGTTCTTAAAACTATGTCTCAAGCGCATGGGGATAAATAGAAGCTCTAAAATGATTAGGGTAGCCAGGAAAGTGACTATATCACCGGCCGATGGCGACATGCGGCCAATCCACCCTGAAAAATAAAGAGCGTAAAAACCGATGAGCAAATTCATCAGCAAAAGGGCCACAAATTCAGTGATCGCATATCCTTTTTCTTCGGCCGCAATTGATCTATCTGTCGGTAATGCAAACCCGATCAGGTAAATTGCACTGGCGATAAACCAAATAAAAATCGGGCCAAACGTAATGTACAAGGTCATTTCACCTTCGTGTACTTCGCCCGTATTTTCAAACAGATTAACTGTGTCTCCCCAAATGTTATTCATTTCGGTCTGCATTAAAACGAAGGCGAAAACAAAGGTCAACGCAAGCAAAATCATGTTGCGCTGATTACCGGTGAAGTCAAACCGGCCGATCCAGCTTTGCGCATCGCCGGAAACAGGTTCAAGTCGTTTAATACGATTCATGCCAAAAGCAACAAACAGAAACACAAAAAAGAGGATTGACCCACCACTGACGGTTGGCGTTTGAAGTCTCTCGCTTAAAAATGGGGCGCTGAGAGCGATGAAGATGATCAGCCCTAGAACATCGGCCGCAACGGCCGGAAGTGATTTTTGATTCATAAACGTATCAATGCCTTTCAATTCCCAGTCTTCAGAAAACTGAGAGCTGAAAGGCTTAAATTTTAGTAACTGTACAGGTGGTGTTGTAAATGGCCGATTGTAGGGGCTATGTCACACCTAGAGGTGTGGCTCGCCCCGTTAATAACAATATTGGGTTACAGGGCGAGCCATTTTTGTTTACAGAAATGACATAGCCCCTAATGGACACCGAATAAAACCGGTTCTGCTTCTGTAGGCAGATAAGCCCGACGTAGCGGCCCTTTGACTCGCTCAATACGGCCATTGCTTATATATACAACATCGCTCATAAAACCTCCTTAAAATTTTCGGGAAGAAATTAGAACTCCTCACCCTTTTTTTCATGTTCAGCTAGAATCTAGTCAACTGATTCATTTAGTCCAATCAGTCAAGCAAGCAAGATAGTAGAACGCTTTTATATGAATAAACAAAACATCGGTCTTTTAATTACAATTTTATTGGCCTTAATATTGAGTGCCAGCTGTGGTCAAGATAATAATGAATCATTACCGATTCAGGCAATTACCAAAGAGGCGACGCAAGAAGCAGCAGAACCAACTCAAACGCCACCTCCAGCTGAACCTGTTTCAGAGCCTGAGCCTGAGCCTGAAATCGCTGATCCCAATCCAAAAACTGTTCTGATTTCACATATCTTGGCGGGCGTTCAAGGCAACAACAACTACGACTACGTGGCGCTGCTCAATAACACGGGCAACGAGGTTGATCTAAAAGGCTATACGCTGAGCTATCAGCCCCGGCCGGATGATGAGCTACAAACGCTTATGACTTGGAATGAAACGACACCGTTCATCAGTGGTCATTATTTACTGGGACGTGAAGGGGAAGAATTTGCTCAACCTTTAGATGCTACTTTTAATCAACAAATTTTCAATCGAGGCAGCCTGGTCTTAACAGATGGAGATCACCGCATTGTTGATCTTGTCGGCTGGGGCGACATGCCAGCAGGCAGCTACATGGGTTCACCCGCCCCTAAGTTACCTCGTGGTATGACAATGGTTCGGCAAACAACCCCGCCATTCGCCAGCGGCTCAACGGCCAATGCTGATTTGTTTATTGCAGAAGCTGACCCAGCCGTTCCCGGCTGTTCGGCCGAAAATGCGCTTGTTCAAACGTTTACCGAATCGATTATCAGCCCAGGAGCCGCTTTTACCCTAGATGTGTTTATCACGGATCTGACCGCTGTCGAGTCAGCGTCAATCTTGATTCCAGCGGGATTTGGGTTAGCTGGTTCAGACCCCTTTATAGAAGCCACCTATGTTGAACTCGAAAAACCACTCAGCGAAAGCCAATCAATCGAACTCGCGGCTCCGGTCACCCTGCAATCGGTTATTCTGCGGGGCGGAAAAGCGGTCATCAACGGCCAAGCCACTTGTGTGCCAGCCCAAAGCTTTGCTGTAGAAGGGGTTGTGCCCATCGGTTTAGCCCGCACATTTATCGACCAAATGGTCACCGTTGAAGGCATTGCAACGATGTATACCGACGGCTTTTTCGCCGGGTCAAGCGGGACGAAGTTTTACATTGCAGACGACACTGGCGGGGTCCAAATTTTTGTCCCTGGTGGCAAAGGCGGGGTGCGTATCAGCATCGGAGATCGGGTCCGTGTGACCGGTAAAACAGAGCTCTATCGATCTGCACTCGAAGTGATCCCGGCCGATTTTGCGACCCAGATTGAAGTTCTTGAAAAAGCCGCTAAATCAGCTAAATCAATTGAAGAGCTAGAAGCTATTTCGGTTGACTTACTTGCGGCCGGAAGCGATGAAAGCCTTGTCGGCCAACTTGTGCTGGCTGAAGGAACCATTGGCAGATTGCAAGAATTCAACTTCAGCTATGAAATTGATCTCGAAGACGAAGATGGGAACAAAGTTTTGGTCTATATCGACAAACTCACCGAAATGTCGGTACAACAGTTTGATGTGGGGCAAGAAGTCAAAATCGCCGGTATTTTTGAATCATGGGACGGTGTTTTGCGCCTAAATCCTAGGGTACAGGCAGATTTAGCCCGCATTTGGCCTGAGGAGCTTTTGGTGCAGGTTCGGGCACCGGCCGCCGTGTCGGTTGGCCCAATCGATTACGAAATCGAGGTCACGAATCACACCACCGAAGTGCAGACTAATTTGTTGGTGACCGCCTCCCGGCCGGAAGGTGCCGTCGAAACGGTGATCATCGATACTGGTGTGACCGCCACACGGGAAATCATCAATTGGCTGATTCCAAAGTTGGATCCTGGCCAATCAGTTATTCTAAATATGTCGGTCAATCTGATCGCATCTGGAAATGAAAACAGTCACCCGACAGATCGCATCTTTTTCTTCCCGGTTACAGTGACATCTGACCAAAGCATTGGGGCACTCGAATCGGCCGATTTAACTGTGTACACCGGTGGGCTTCTGCCGATTTGGGCGATTCAAGGGTCAGGTACAAAGTCGGCCTACGTCGGCCGTATGGCAACCACTGCCGGCATTGTGACCGGTATCTTCCCAAATTTAGACGGCTTTTTTATCCAATCTCAATCAAACGACCAAAATATCTCCACTTCAAACGGCCTGTTTGTACATATAACTGACGGGGAAATACCAGAGGCGGTTGCATCCGGTATGCTGATCAATGTCACCGGGAAAATCAGCGAGCAATCTGGACAAACAGAAATTCAAGTGACACTAGCAGATTCAGAAAGCAACGCGATTACGATCATAAGCACAATTGATCTATTGGAAACAATTGAACCGGTACAGCTTATTCCCCCTGTTCAAGATGGGATGCTAGCGTACTTTGAAGCGCGTGAGGGGATGCTGGTCACCCTAGACGGGTACGCCGTTTCCATTGGCCCAGTCAATCGTTTTGGAGAATTTCCACTTTATCCGATTAGTTTGTCAGAAAACCTAGATTCAACCGCACCGCTTATCTATCGCGAGGCGGACAATATGATGTCAGACGGGATTATTTTTGTTGACGATGGCTCAGATGCAGAATACGCCAGCGGAGATGAACTCCCGTTACCCATTGTTACAGGAGACATCATTTCAAATGTGACAGGACCACTGGCATTCACTTTTGGCAATTACAAAATCGAACCGTTGAACACGGCCGATATTATTGTTGAACCATCCACGTATGCTGAGCGGACCGTGGCTGAACCGGAGCCACGCCCCTTGAGCCAGATTGCGATCGCAAGTTTTAATGTCGAAAACTTTTTTGACCCGTTTGACCCTCATCCAAGCTCGCCACCACTGCCATCATTAGATCAGTATCGTCAAAAGCTGGCCAAACTTTCGGCCGGATTTAAGCTGATGGGTTACCCCGAAATTGTGGGTCTACAAGAGGTTGAAAATCTTAAAGTACTTGAAGATTTGGCAGAACAAATCACGGCCGATGGCGGACCCACTTACCAAGCTCATTTGCTTGAAGGGTCTGACAGTCGTGGAATCGATGTGGCTTATATGACCACCAATCGAGTGACACTAATCGGTTTAGAACAGCGCCCCGCTCCTGAAGGGATTACGAGTCGAGAGCCATTGGCGATGTTGGCTCTAGTTGAAATGGCTGGGGACGATCAAGAAATCGTGCTAATTAATAACCATTTCACCTCACTGGCAGGTGGCGAAGAGGCGAGTTTGCCCCGCCGTACGGCCCAAGCTGAGTGGAATGCCGGTTTGGTGGCTGAAACTCTGGAGGTATTTCAGGGTGCCCATGTGGTTGTGTTAGGCGACCTTAATTCGTTCAGGGGCACGCCTCCACTTGATGCGTTAGAGGTACAGCTCAACCACATATTTGAAAAAACAGGTGAGAAGATAGGGGAAACAAACGTACCGTATGCCCCATACACTTATATCTTTGAAGGAGTGGCTCAATCGCTTGATCACATCTTGGTTTCGGATCTCTTGTTTGATGCGTTGATCGAGGTCATTGCGTTACCCATCAATGCAGATTATCCGCTATCGGTGGCTGAAGACACCGGCCCATATCGCTCTTCGGATCATAATCCGCTGATCGCTATTTTTGAATTTAAAGAAAAGTAGCTAGCTACCTGACATAAATCACTCAGCTATTTTGCAACAGCAACATGTCTAAGCACCAACTCGTCAAAATACTTTCGGCCGATGAGCACTTGCAACGGCTTCAAGCCGACATGCAGGTAGCTCAAGAAGAACTGCGCCAAGTCGAAGCGGTATTGGGAGAAGAGCAAGCCGCTATTAATGCTTTTCGGATGCACTGCCGCCTCAAACTAGGGCCGTGGGTCGATCAAATCATCGATCTATACACTGAAAAACAGCGCATCTTGATTCGGCAACAGATGCGCCAACAGGCCCAAGAGCTAGGCGGTGCGTTTGATGAAGAGGCATGGCTGGAAGAAAACGATCTAAACCTCGATGATGAATCTTATCTGACTGGTTTGGTTGAGTCGGCCGATTTGCCGTATGACATTACGACGTCCGACGAGAAAATGTCTCGTCGCCTTTATCGAGATTTAGCCCGCAAGCATCACCCGGACTTGGCGGAAGGGGCGTTGCAAAAAAGTTATGCAACGTCGATGATGGCGGCCGTTAACGATGCCTATTCTCGACGAGATGCCCAAGCTTTGCGCGACTTAGCAGGTGAGTTAGACCCCAAAGCGGTAGATGAGTTGAGCAAAGCGGGCAACACGCATTCGGCCGCGGCTCGTAAGCTACAAAAGCAGGTACGCCGCTGTCGTCAACGCCGCCGAAAGGTAACCCTACAACTCAAATCACTAAGATCAGAAACGACGGCAAAGCTATGGCGTAAGGCCCAATCGATTGACAATGGAGATGGGGAGAATTGGTGGGATGAAGTGGCACAATCTTTAAAAAATCAAATTCGTCAATATGAAGAAGACATTCACCAGTTGGTGGGCCGTAGCAAAGGATAGTTATCCTTCTGGGCTTTTAAATATGAGGTAGAAGTTCAACTATGGGATCACATCCGGTTAATCTTGCGGTTCGTTTTTTGCTAGAGCTATCTGCATTGGCCGCTTTAAGCAGTTGGGCGTGGCACTTGACCCATAACTGGCCACGGTTTGTTTTTGCTTTGGGCCTCCCGATTTTGGCGGCAGCTATTTGGGGGACGTTTGCTGTGCCAGATGACCCCAGCCGGTCTGGAAAAGCACCCATCGTGGTGTCAGGGGTTGTTCGTTTGTTGATAGAATTTGCGCTTTTTGGCGGTGCGGCTGTTGCACTTTATAGTTTGGGTTGGACAAGGTTAGGCTTGGGTTTAATCTTAACGACAACGCTCCATTATCTCGTCTCGTATGACCGAATTCTGTGGCTTATCAGACGGTAATATTTAAAATGAAAGTCACTTTATTAGGCACCGGCACGCCAACCAATCCCAACCGTTTTCAAAGCGGAGTTTTGGTTGAAATTGGTGGGAGCAAGCTATTGTTTGATGCGGGCCGGGGCACGGTTCACCAAATGTACCAAGCTGGGGTTGAGATTAAACAGGTCAATCCGGTCTTTATTACTCACCATCATTTTGACCATATCAACGATTTGTTTGATGTGATTATTTCTACCGCTATGGCGGGGCGAACAGAATGTTTAGACATTTATGGCCCGGCCGGAACCCAAGCAATCGTCACCGCCTTGCTTGAGCAAGTTTATGCTCAAGATATCCGTTTTCGGCTTGAAGAGGATAAAGATATAAAGCGAAAAGGTGGAAGCTGGGAAGAGCAACCGGAAGCGATCTCTCGAGTTAACGTAAAAGATATCGGCCGGGGACTTGTCGCTAAAACAGATAATTGGGCGGTGTTTTCAGACTATGTACTACACGGTGATTTTGCTCATGCTCCCGGTTTTGAGTGGCATTGCCTTGGCTACCGGATTGAGGCAGAGGGAAAGATAGTGACGATTAGCGGGGACACGGTTTATTGCGAGGGGATTATCAATTTGGCGAAAGATGTAGACCTGCTTGTTCAATGTTGTCATCTTCCCAAAAGCGATGCAAACACCCCATTGATGAAATATCTGACAACGTCAATCTTGCCATCATCCGGGGACGTGGGGCGGATAGGGGCAGAAGCTGGTGTTAAAAAGATGGTTCTAACGCATATGAGTGCCACGATCACGGCCGGAAATTCTGCGGAAATTGAGGCTGATGTTCGCCAAGACTATGCAGGCGAGTTGTTGCTGGGTCATGATTTAATGGAGATAGAAGTTTGAGAGTTAATTCGAATCCTTGGCTCAAGCAAGATATTCGGAACATGAATGTGGTCTGTGCTGACACAGCAAAATAACAGTTTGGCAATTTTTTCAAAAATAAAAAGTCAAGAATCAGCGGCCACTTTTCTGTTTTTAAGCAATTATTTTGACCTCAATGCAACTTAGAGCAGGCGATATCCAAACAACATTCAAGCTAGCTACCACTTTTACCTTGCACGATACCTAGAAAGTCGATTTTTTACGATGTAAAACAAACAGAATCGTCTTGTCAAACAAAATCATCCTTGCGAAGTACCCATATTGAGTATTCAAAGCTTAGTTGACGCTAAAAAGTATTTAGGCACAATTAGAGAAATGCGTTGGCCCGAACGAGTAATATGCCCACATTGTTCGGGGCTATTATTAACAAACGTAGTTTTCATGATAAGATGAAAGACCGCCAAAGATACAAGTACCCAATCTACG
This sequence comes from Cellvibrionaceae bacterium, assembly GCA_047638855.1. Taxonomy (GTDB): domain Bacteria; phylum Chloroflexota; class Anaerolineae; order Promineifilales; family Promineifilaceae; genus WTJY01. The sequence goes on from JBLIMP010000131.1 coordinate 7,590, forward strand.
AGAAATTATTTGATAATCTGCCCCGTACAATAGTTGAGGGTCATTATCAGCCATATAAAATATGGCTACCGTGCCTCCATCTTTAGGATGAAATCTTTCTAATATCAAAAATTATGAATATCACTATTTACAACGAATTTGTACACGAGAAAAAAGACCCGAAAGTGGCCGAAATCTATCCAAACGGCATTCACGGGGCCATTGCTGATTTCTTCAAAAAGCAAGATGGGGTCGGCACAGTCCGCACCGGAACGCTTGAGGAGCCAGAACATGGCTTAACGCAAGCGGTCCTGGAGGACACCGATGTATTGCTTTGGTGGGGCCATTTGGCTCATGGAAAAGTTGAGGACGAGATTGTGGAGCGGGTTCACGCACGGGTTCTGGCCGGTATGGGCCTTATCGTGCTGCATTCGGGCCATCATTCAAAAATCTTTCGTAAGCTGATGGGGACAAGCTGCTCCTTGCTTTGGCGTGAGGCGGATGAACGTGAACGCCTTTGGGTAGTAAACCCGTATCACCCGATTACGCAAGGCATCGGTCCGTTTATCGAGCTAGAGAAAGCGGAAATGTACGGCGAAGTCTTTGACATTCCAGAACCTGAATCGCTTTTGTTTGTGAGCTGGTTTGAGGGCGGCGAGGTGTTCCGCAGTGGGGCAACATGGCACCGTGGGCGTGGGAAAATTTTCTATTTCCGGCCGGGCCATGAAACCTACCCCGTCTTCTATAATTCGGAAATTATGCAGGTCATTCATAATGCTGTGAAGTGGGCTGCATTTGATGGCAACACGGCCGCACGTGGCATTGGCGAGGCGCATAACGTGCCAAAGCCACTCGAAATAATAGAGCCTAAAGATTAAAATGTTTCAAAAACTAAATCCCCAAAAAGCGGTTGTTAGAGCAACCATGATCGGCGCGGGCGGAATGGCCCGCCACCATTTTCGCCAGATTTTAACGAATTTTCCGAATACCTCTTTTCCGGTAGTGTGTGAACCTTCGGCCGAACAATACCAGGCAACAGTTGAGCTATTCAAAGAGTTAGGCCAACCGGCCCCGGCCAACGAGCCTAACCTTGACCAACTGATCGCCCAATATGCAGATCAGCTCGACGTGGCATTTATCATCACACCGCATAAGTTTCACTATAGCCAAACAGTTGCTTGTCTGGAAGCAGGTGTCGATGTCTTGCTTGAAAAGCCGATGGTGATGACGGCCGACGAAGCAAAAAAATTAATCAAGGTCAGAGACAAAACCGGCCGAGTGCTTGTTGTTGCCTTTCAAGGAAGCTTATCCCCTGAAGTCCGTATGGCTGACAATTTACTACGGGCTGGCATACTGGGCACTGTGCGCAACATCGACGCTCAAGTTTGGCAAAATTGGAACCAAAACCAAACTGATACTTGGCGCCAAAACCCTGAACTTTCAGGCGGCGGCTTTATGTTTGACACCGGAGCACATATGCTCAACACTGTCAGCGACCTCGCCGGTGAGCCTTTTGTTGAAGTAGCAGCGTTCTTAGACAACTTGGGGCGGCCGGTTGATATTCTGGGAGTCGTCATCGGCCGATTGGCATCGGGCACGCTTGTGACCCTCAATGCTTGTGGAGAAGCGTTTGAATCTTGCCACTCAGAAGTCAAAATCGTTGGCACCAAAGCGATGATGCGCACTGGCGTATGGGGACGCTATCTCGATATCCGTTATAAAGGAGATCAACCTTGGACTGAAATTCCGGTACCACCCACATTAGGGGTATGGGAACAGTTCTTGGCGGTACGTCTAGGATTAATCGAAAATCCATCCCCACCTGAAGTGGGCTTGCGTATGGCCCATTTGTGGGACGCAATAAAAGAGTCGGCCGCAAATGGTGGCAGTGCGGTTAAAATATCGCAGTAGATTCAAAACCTTTCAGGTTTTAAAAACCTGAAAGGTCTAACACACAACCTATGGACTCAAATCAACAACTCCCCCTCACCCTAAAACCCAGTTACCTTAAACTCATCATCTCATTTGTATTCGCTGTTGCATTTACGGCTGGTGGCATTTGGATCAGATCAGGTTTGCCGGTGCTAGGTACGGTCACGGCCATATTTTTTGGCTTGTGCATCATCGTTTTTGGAGTGCAATTTTTACCAGGGTGCGCTTATCTCGAAATGACAGAAGATGGGTTTACGGTTTGCAACCTATTTCAAAGAAAAACGCATAATTGGTCAGATGTTAGTTCGTTTTCAATCCGCAAATTTCCAGGAAACAGCCTGGTCATTTGGGGCTACACGAAGGCATTTGGTGACCCTGAATCTGAGCGAAAAATATCAGACAAGCTCACACGGACAGAGGCATCTTTACCAGATACATATGGGATGTCGGCCGAAGACTTGGCTGAACTGATGAATAAGCTTTTGCGAAAATACAAATGATTTATTGCAAGTGCCAGCAGGATAAGGCCAATGTAAATAGCAAAGTTGTATTGTGATCATTCATGCCCCCTACAGTAATAGAAGAAGCATATCTACATTTCCCGCTAATATCGTCCACCTCAGCGAACAGAGCCAGCTAAAATAGCAAGGGAGTAAATTCGATCCCCGGTGTACACCAACCGTCGAGGCATCATCTCGTGCACAACAGCGTCTTGCGGTGCGAAAATTTCACTCAACACCTCTCCATCCAAATCAACAATCGTTCCGATCAGCTCCCCCTCTTTCACAAACTCCCCTTGATCATAGATGTGCTTAAAGATTCCGGCCGTTGGTGCCAAAACCCTAATCCGATCTGGCTCAAGATAAAATTGCGTTTTAGGCAATTGAGGTTCACCAGCCAGCATCCGGAAATGTTTAAGCAAATTCAATACTCCAACAACATGCCCATCCACTTCCTCATCACTGGGTTGCGTGTTGTACCCCAAGCCTGACTCACTAATAATCGATGGAATACCCTGCGCAATCGCTTCGTACACAAGGGAACCTGGCTGAGTATGGCTAATATCGTCTCGACTTGTTAAGCAATAGGGCAATCCAAACACGGTGCCCATTTGTTGCAAAACATTATCAATCTGCCCCATCCCAGTTAAAAATATCGAGTGGGGCAGATGAGATTCGAGCAGTTCGCCACCGCGTAAATCAACGTGGTAGTCTGATCCCAAAATAACATCATGAAAGAGTTTATAAGCTAAAACTTCCGTGGCTGTTCCATCCAATCTGCCGGGGAAGACCTTTGTAATGTCCAACCCGTCCATCGGGCTAAACGATTGGGTCAGCCCTAATAGCGGAGTGCGAAACTGGAAAACCGGCATATTCACCACCGGAACAATAACCAGCTTACCCATCAGGTTTTCAGGATCAACCTGCTGATAAAGCTGTGCGGCCGCTTCAATTCCACAATATTCAAGCGGGTACAAGCCTGCTGTCACAGTCAGCGTTGGTCCATCAGTCTTTCCATTAATCACCATCACTGGCATGTCAAATTTTGCTGCCAAAGTATCAAGGATGTCGATATAACCCCAATCTTTTGTACCGGGACCTACAGATATTGGGTTAAAGTTAGCTCGTTTCATTAAATGATTCCTTTTTCTGTGTAAGGCGTATTGTCGAGTAAACGTTGGTATGACATACGGCTTAAATCAATCGTTTCAAATCGTCCATTTACAATCAGTTCAGGTAAAGCCAGCCCCACAGCCGGAGCATGCATAATTCCATGACCTGAAAAGACACAGGCAGTATACAAGTGCTTGAATCTGGGCATCATTTTCAAGTTGAGCCGGCCGAACGCGACCATTACCCATCTTTAAGGCGCAAACGCTTGACTCAATATATTTAACGCCTAACTCTTCGGCTTTACGACAGAACCCTTTCAATATTTTGGTTGTCGTCAAAGTTGCATCTTCAGGGGACAAGCATCCAAGGGCGATGTCAGAAACTCCCATTGAAGGAAAACGACTCTTGAGTGCAGCCTGATCGGGCAATAGCGCGTTAACACCCAGTTGAGTCTGTTGGCTGTAATTAGCCTCCAACTGCTTAGCTCCACTTTTACCTACCACAAAAAGATAGTCACGCTGATTAAAGTCGATCTCGGCCGGAGCACTCTAAACAGACATCGTGCTCGCAAAATCTCGATAAAATTGAAGTAAAAACTTTGACATCTGAATATTTTCAGGTTGACTAAATAGTTGTCTCACCCCGCCAGCACCTTTAGGTGTTGCTGCAAAAGTATATTCACGGTCAGGCTCAATCACTGTAATCGAACCAACTTGCTTAGTTTGGGCAAGGAAATAGGCATGGATGAGCCGATAACCCCTCCACCAAGAATTGTAATATCCATTTCATACCTTCTTTGAATCTCAACCAATCATTATCTAAATAAGATCATCTAATAGTTAAGCAATATGAGCAATCTTTAGAAGGTCTGACTTTTTGATCAAGCAATTCGTAGCCCTTTACAATGCTGGGCTTAGCTAGCAAGATC
>JBLIMP010000132.1:0-12002 GCA_047638855.1 Cellvibrionaceae bacterium
TTTCCTCCCTGTCATTTGTAACTATCTCAGGACATAAAGGCTAACTGTTAAAATTTTTACACCTGCTAGGAGCCTTCATGTAGTTGTCAGCCCTTCTTCCCTATGCTAATATCCACTTGTTAAGTTGACATATTGTTGGCGAAGATTTTATTTTTGATTCTTCTACCTCTGGTATTTGCCATAAAATAGCGACTTCCACCCGAACTCCCATATTTCGGATTTACAGGCGGCTTGAATCGGTTTCCGCTGATTCTACAGCAGAAATAGCGTCAAGCTTACAACATGCAGATTAAGTCAGGTTCTCCCTAAACTTAATGATGCACCCCAAGACAGTATGAATAGACGGGTAGTTGGAATACTCATAATATTGTTAGTCATTATTGCTGCAATCTTTGGCCTCGCTTATTTCTTTCTAGGCGATGGTGGAAATCCTTTCGCACCTGAACCAACAGCGGTGCCGACGGTTATCCCTGTCCCTGTTATAGAAGGTCAGCCAACCGAAATTCCGATTGTGACAGTAGCGGCCGAGCAAAATGTCCAGTTTGTCGAAGTTGTTGTTTCAAACAATACGATTCCACGGGGCTTTCAGCTAACTGAATCTGAACTACAGACTGAAATGCGTTTGGCAGATCAAATTTCTCCCAACATGATTACCGACATCAATGATGCGATAGGTTTGTTCACTCGAAAAAGCATTTTTCAAGGTGAAACACTAACAATCGAAGCGTTGGTGAGTGATTTGAGACAAGTGGGGCAAGAAGATTTTGGTCCATCCTCATTAATCCCCCCTGGTTTTGTGGCCATGTCTATCCCATTTAGTAGGGAACATGGTGTTGGTAGCGCAATAGCAGCAGGAGATTCAATCGATATCCTAATCAGCTTCTTGCTGTTGCCAGTAGATGAGCAGTTCCAAACTCGCCTCCACAACAATTCGGTTATTTACCTAACCAAAGAAATTGAATCAACGGATGCAGACGGCAACACGATTATTGAAACGATTCAAGTTCCATTTCTTGTTGAGCCCCAAGGACGTTATGAAGAATTGCCAACAGGTGATCTCGCTAACGTCGCTCCTTCAGAGAAAAATGCACGTGGACAACATGTCGCCTTTGTTATTCAAAATGCTCGTGTGATTGAAGTCGGTAAATGGATTCCTCCCGTGCCACCGATGCTACCGACACCAACTTTATCCCCTGAGGAAGAAGAGTCAGGAGAATCAGCCACTGAGGACCAAACTTCTTTATCAGGGTTAGCTGATGCGGTTAATGAGACAATCGCATTACTAAGCGATCCGCTTTTTGCAGACACCATACTTGTGGCATTACCACCACAGCAACAAGTTTTCCTAAAATATGCAATTGAAACAAATTCTGTGGTTGATTTTGCGCTAAGAGGTGAGGGTGACGGCCAACTTTATGCAGTTGAAAATGTAAGTTTAGAATATATTCTTGATCGCTTTAATATTGAGATTCCGCCAAACTTCACCTATGTAGTTGATACAGACGATAACACATTTAGACCTGTTGATTTAGCAGGAGTTGTACCCACTGAAGGAGGCACTGATGGCCAATAAAATCAAAACGAAAAAATCACTACCAGCTCTGCTGCTTATCCTTTTATTTGTTTTGGGGCTACCGACCGGTGCAGTTTTCGCGGCCGAAGGGCCGCAACTCGTCAGCCAAGAAGATGGTGAAGGTGAAGAAGAAACCAATAATGAGTTTGTCGAGGTTGTTGTTGCGCGAGTCCCAATCCCATTAGGCACCCGCCTCGAAATGGAGCATCTGGAAACAGAATTACGCCCAACCAATAACATCGCAGTCAGAGGTGGCTACTTTTTTGGTGCCCCAGAAGAAGTTGCAGGTAGCATCGTAAAAACAAACATCGCCCAAGGGCAAGAAGTTCTAGCCCCAATGCTAGCTATAAACGCAGCGGACTTGCCTGCTATGGGCTCTGATCTATCGTTACATATCGACAATGGGCGAGTGTCTGTCGCATTCCCAGTCAATACTCTTTCAGCCGCATCTTTTGCGATGAGACCCGGAGATTTTGTTGACGTTATGATGAGTTTTGACCTCATCGAGCTTGATCTTGAATTTCAGACACCTCTTCCTAATATCACTCGCCTTATAGATGCGGACGCATTAGAGGCGGGAGAATCCTTTCTCCTCCCGGCCGTCACTCAAGGGCGTTTAGAGCTGATTCCCGAAATTAATCGCGTCGTTGAAATTGTGCCGCAGAGCATCGACAGTCTTACCGTTAGTTCTGGAGCAGAAACAATTGTTCAACAAATTCCTCGCCGTACTTCACAATTAACTATTCAGCAAGCTGAAGTTCTCTGGCTGGGCGACTGGGTTCATGGTGGACAATCTGGCTGGCAAGGGCCAAACAACTATGCACTATTGGTGCAACTCGAAGAGCTTAAGCGCCTCGAGCGAGACGTTGAACGCTTATCCGCTGAAGATCGTGAGCGACTGTTGATTGATTATGGTTTGCAAGCTCAAACTTTAAGAGACCAATTAGCGATTGCACGTAATCGCTTAAACCAGTTAACACCAGACATCATCCTTTTGAGTTTGCCATTACAAGATGCGCTGACGCTGAAATGGGCGTTGGAAGAACCAGGGATTGATATCGACTTGGCGTTGCGTTCACAAGGTGATCGGGCGACATTTGTAACGACGGCCGTCAGTCTGCCTCAATTGGTTGAGCAGGCAGGACTTGCAATTCCAGAACTATCTCAGTTTGGTCTTGAACCAAATATCGAAAGTTTCCCAACTCCTTAATATTTAGCAAGAAACAAACAGAAATAAAGACTAGGCCAGCTCTAAAAAAGCTGGCCTTTTTGTTGCAACTTTTTCATTAAAAAGCGGTATTCTCTTTCCCTGTTTCGACTTTTAAGCTACTATCTCGCAAAATTATTTTGTTCGGAGAAATTCCACTATGAAAGCTGCTGTATTACGCGAATTTGGCAAGCCACTTGTCATTGAAGAATTAGAAATAGGTACTCCTCAAGCAGGGGAAATAAAAGTCAAAATGGCCGCCTGCGCCATTTGCCACAGCGACATTATTTATGCCGACGGAGGCTGGGGGGGCAACCTTCCATTGCTTTTGGGGCATGAAGCGGCCGGTATTATTGACGAAGTCGGCCCAGGCGTCACCCGATTACAGGTAGGTGATCATGTGGTTGTCACCCTTATTAAGTCGTGCGGTCATTGTTATTATTGTGATCAAGGGCACTTTACGAGTTGTGAAACTGACTTTAGTCGTGATGGGGACATGCTCGTAGATGATGCAGGGCAAGCGGTCAATCAAGGTTTAAACACCGGTGCTTTTGCTGAATATGTTGTTGTGGATCAGTCACAAGTTGTCGTCATACCAGATGATATTCCGCTTGACAGCGCCTCACTGCTCGCTTGCGGGGTCATCACTGGCCTTGGGGCGGTTACCAATACGGCCCAAGTGCCAGCAGGGGCAAGCGTGGTCGTTATTGGTACTGGCGGGGTTGGGCTAAACAGCATTCAAGGGGCTGCACTTTCAGGCGCATTCCCTATCATTGCCATCGACTTGAATGACAGCAAGCTTGAAGCCGCTATGGAATTTGGTGCAACCCACGCCATTAACCCTCGACGGGACAATGCGGTTGAGCAAATTCTGGCTTTAACCCACGGCCGTGGGGCTGAATATGTCTTTGTCGCGGCCGGGAGCGGCCCCGCTATTGACCAAGGGTTACAACTTGTTGCCCCAACTGGCACTTTTGTGATGGTTGGAATGCCTCCCATTGGCGTGATAACCGAAATTGAAATGGCCAATATCGCGGCGGCTTCCCAGACAATCAAAGGTAGCAAAATGGGCTCAGCTCGTTTGCAAATTGATGTGCCAAAATTAGTTGAACTTTATCAAGCAGGGCGTCTGAAGCTAGACGAACTTATTACCGGCCGATACCCGCTTGACCAAATCAATGAAGCAATCGATTCAGCCCGCAACGGTGAGGCTTTACGCAACGTCATCGTATTTGATTAAGAAACGAGAAGTGATTAGAGTGGCTAACCGCCGCTCTAATCACCTAAGACTTTCCCCTAAATTTCGAAAGTCTGTATAATCCCCGCCGTGAATAGATTAAAATGGGTGTGGGCCCTAGTTGCGTCTGGGTTGCTTTTGTTAACTGCGTGTTCGTTTACTGACGAGCAAATAACAGCCGGCACGAATTCAAATGATGAGGATCTTGTCATATCTGCGGCCGAAGAGTTCCGTTCTACTAGTCATTCAATAGAGCTTACACAAATAAATCCAACCCAAACACCTATTCAATTACCAGTAGCCACCCTCACCCCGCCTGCTCAACCTTCTCCAGAACCTGAAATCCATGCAACTGAAATATTACCCGTTTGCCCTCAGCCTGAGCTGTTTCGCTCCGGCCGAATTTGCTACATATCGACTGAAGGTGAGACCTTTATCCACCCGATTTCGATGGTGAGCGATGGGCAGCAGGCGTGGTTACTCGACGGGGGTCGCGTGTTGCAAATCGATCTTGAAAATCCCAATGCGCCCGTCGTTATTCTTTCCCCAGGCGATATGATTCTAGGCGAGCCGGTCCAAGAGCCGCTCGATCTAGCGCTTGTTGATCTTGGTAATGAACAGGGACAAGGACAGGGACTACTTGTGCTGGACAGAGTCGGGGATGTCTATCTACTTGATTTTGAAACAGGGGAATGGGTGTGGGATCGATATTCCCGGCCGATTGGGCAAACCTCATCCCACTACTATCTATCTCTGTCCACCAATGGCTCAGATCGTTTTCTGCTTGAAGCCAGCTATCGCTATGGCGTACGTTATCTACCGGGTCAAACCGGCGAAACAGGCTGGTCGGTTGATGAAGAAGATGTATTGGTCGATTTAGCCGTATTACGTGACGCAACCGCCTCATTCGCCTATGTGCTTCAACGGCCAGTGGATACAGCTAACGCCCAGATCATCCGCTATGTTCAAGGACAAATTGACAACAACTTCCGGCCGAACATCGAAATCACTCAACCGCGTGAGATACAAGTTGGCCCCACCGCCATCTACTTGCTTGATCAAGGGGGATTACGCCTATCGGTGCTTAACAACGAAAACGGAATGGTGCTTTCGCAAACAGAATTCCCTTTTCCGATTTCAACCTTCGCACTTTATCTTGATCAGTTCGGTAGTTCGCTCGCCATCTATGCGGGGCGCAATACAGTTTATCTACCAGGGCAGCCGGATACTCAGACGATCATCGATCTAAACGATGTGCCTACAGGCGGTCAATCGGCCGTTTTGCTGAACAGTGCCGCCTATGATCCACAGACTTGGTTACAAATGCCTGACCTCGTTTTACCCATAGAAAACCTACCGCCCGATGCTCGTGAGCTGCGTTTACCCGGCGCACCACGACATTATCGACAGGGGATTCATGAAGGGATGGATTTCTACTGGGGCCCTGGCCGTGAGATTAGAGCTATAGCCGCTGGAACAATTATTAGAGCCGATTGGGACTATGTTGAACCGTGGCCGGAGCTATTTGCCCATTGGCGTTCTCGATCAGCCGAGCTAGGCTATACGCCCGATGAAGCCCTTGATTTTTTTCGCGGCCGGCAGATTTGGATCCAACATGAAAACGGCTTTATATCACGTCATGCACACCTGAGTACAATTGACTTTAATATTGACGTTGGCGTTCAAATCGCTCAAGGGCAAGTTATCGGCCAAGTCGGAAATTCCGGCTCCCCTGGCTCGCTCGACGGGCCAACGGTCGATTCCCACTTGCACTTTGAGCTTTGGTATGGTGATCAAGGTTACTTGGGACAATATTTACGGCCGATTGAAACCCGTGAGCTAATCAAAACGATATTTACAAAATAGCGCAGTCACCGACTCTAGGCACCGTGCCCCTTTCCCTTTAACCCTTTTAAATACAGCATTTCATCTATTTAGTTCGTTATTTTTTCACGTTTATGAAAAACTTTAATTTCACTTGTATAGTAGGATTAGCTCTAACTATTTTCGCCGGTTGCAGTCAAGCTACCAGCACACAATTACCCCCTCTCCCTACGCTGCTCCCAACCACCGCACTGATAGCCGAAGTGCCAACAGTGACCCCAACCATCCCACCTACCCTCACTTCAACCCCAACACCTATTCCGCCTACCCTGACCCCAACCCCTGATCTGACTCTACCTACAATCACCCCAACCCCTGATTTAAGCATTCAACCGGCCGTGAATATCACCAGTCTCACAGGAGAAGCGATCCAGGCTGGGCAACCATTGGTCGTTTCCGGCCGGGCGGCTCGCCGCTCAGACCAGCGACTAGAAGCTGCCTTGTGGACGCTTGATGGCCGTTTGCTTATTGCTGAACAAATCGAAGAAGTTGACTTTGGCGCGTGGGAGTCGAAACTGCCTCTGCCAGATACATTCAGCGGCCAAGCTCGCTTTGTGATTAACGTTTGGAATGTGAATGATAATCCTGAAAGCTCGGCCGCTCGCGATAGCGTGCTCGTCAACATCGTGCCAGACATCGAGCAAAACCGCTATTTGCAAGTAGATCGGCCGGGTGCTGACAGCAAAGCCGCAGCCGGTTACTATCTGTTTTTTGATGGATACGCTCAACGGCCGGTCGATTTTGTCGTAACCATTGCTATTAAAGCAGATGATTGTCAAAAGATCGTCTCACGTCAACGATATCTACTCAATGGCAGCGGCTCTTGGCGTGGCTTTCTGCAAATTCCTGAAACCGTAACGGGAGAAGCCTGTGCAATCGCTTGGTTTGGAGATGAGGAGTCAACCGACCGACGTGAAGCGCAATATCTAATCAATGTCGTTCCTAAAAACGAAGCAAAAGGGACAAAGATCGGCTCACCCCAAACAGGGGGTTCAATCCGGCCGGGCGAAACAGTCTTCTTCCAAGGCACAACGTGGAATGCGACAGGTGGAACGCTCGATATCCAAGTACAATTGGCAGATGGCTCGGTTACAGCGGGCGATACGGTGGATGTTGATAAATTTGGTTATTGGGAGGCGAATCTTCTAATGCCGGTTGATATTTCTGGCGAGATTCAAGTCACGGCCGATGGTGGCACCGGATCTGATTCGATTTTACTAAATGTAGAAGAATAAAAAGGAGCAAGGGGAAGGCGCAAACGGCCCAACAAGTTGAGTTTGGCGGAACGAAGTTCCGTGTGTAAGCGAAGCGACAAATGCCGAAGATCAAAAGAATTCAACAAGCCCCGTCGGCCGCCGTTGCAAAACCAAATCAAGCACCGCCTTATTTCCGACTAGCCCAAACTCAGCGTAATAACGGAACATTGCAAGTAGTGTTTCTTGGACATATTGGGGCAAATACTGGTTGCTTTCTTCCCACGCCTCCAACAAAATTTCTTCGTAAACGACGTCCCGTTTAAGCCATTGACCCAACAGGCGCATGACCTCATGTTGGCTGAGCGGATCGGTTCCTACAAGTTCTAATATTGCCCCAGCAAATCGGCCTGATGCGAGCACAATGGCGGCCGTTTCAGCTACATCGTTCAAATCAACCAGCGAAATTCGGGTGTCGGCCGGATATGGCAAGCGTAAAACCCCATCTTTTTTAATTGAGCTTAATTGTGGGAGCAAGTTTTGCATGTAGGCGGTTGGTTGCAAAATCGTAAAAACAAGGCCACTTTTAAACAAACCTTCTTCAACTAATAGTTTGTTCCAATGATGAGGCATTTCTTGAATGTGCGGGTGTAGAACAGAATGGTAGACAAAATGGTCTATGCCAGATTGCACAGCGTATTTGATCGCCATCTCACCAATAGCAACTTCGCTTGGGTGCATGTTGGGGCAAATATGATATATCTTTTGCACCCCTTCAAACGCACGCTGCCAATCGGCCGGTTGTTCCATGTTGCCGACAAACAGCTCTGTTGCTCCCACGATCTGGGCATCAGCACGTCGCACCCATGCCCGGACCGGAATCTGCCGTTTAGAAAGCTGGGCGATAATCGCCCGGCCGGTTTTCCCACTTGCGCCAGTTACTAAAATCATAAACGTATTATCCCTTAAAAAGCCGTTCAACCACGGCATCGGCCAACACCTGACAGCCGATAATCGCATCCTCTTTTTTGATGCTTTCACTTTCATTATGGCTAATCCCATCTTTTGTTTGAGTAAACACCATCACCGTGGGCACACCCAACGAAGCGATATAAACAGAATCATGCCCTGCACCCGACCAGATACGCCGGATAGGTTGGCCACGTTCGGCCGCAAAGTGTTCCAATCTTTGCACCAGCCCTTCGTCAAATGGGGTTGCTGGAGAATGCCAAATCTCGACAAGCTCGATCTTCAAATCTCGTTTGGCCTCGATCAGGTTAGCCGCACTTTGTATCGCGCTTTTCATCTTCAACAGCTCCTCGTCTGAAGGATGGCGGGTATCGATGGTGAGATAAGCCGAACCTGGGATGACGTTGCGCGACATCGGGCTGGGAACCAGTACACCAACCGTTCCCCGGCCGTCTGGCCCATGCTCCAAAGCGATGCGCTCAACGGCGAGTGAGAGTTCGGCCGCACCTAACCCCGCATCTTTGCGGCTTGTCATCGGTGTGGGCCCCGCATGTGCCTCTGAGCCGATAATCGTCACATCGTACCACCGTTGCGCCTGCGCACCGGTCACTGCCCCAATCGAAAGCCCTTCTTCTTCCAAGATTGGCCCTTGCTCGATATGGATTTCAAACATGCTATCGATGGCTGTCTTCGGCCGGGTCGGATATTTCCCCGTGCTGTCTCTGTCTAACTCTTCCGCCACAGTCATCCCATCGATGTCTTTTTTCGCCATCATTTCAGCGAGATCGAGCTTGCCAGCAAACACCCCAGACCCCATCATGGCTGGGGCAAAACGCCCCCCTTCTTCATTGGCAAAGGCGACGATCTGCAGACTGCGCAGCGGCCGTTTGCCCGCTTCATACACAGATTTTGCGATTTCAAGTGCAGACAAAACACCCAAAGCCCCGTCATACTTGCCACCAGTGGGCTGTGTATCCAAATGGCTGCCGACCATGACTACAGGCAATTCGGGCTGCTCCCCCGCCATGGTGGCAAAAATGTTGCCAATGGTGTCTCGTTGGATCACCATATTTAGTTCTGTACATTCATCGATAAATTGATCTCGTGCCTGATAGTCAAGCTGAGAAAAAGCCATCCGCTTGACGCCACCTTTGGCCGTGGCTCCCATCTTTGCGTATTCGTGAACTGAGTCCCACAATCGTTCACCGTTAATGTCTAGTTTCATCATTTACTCCTTTTTAGTTGTCAGCCTGCCGCTTCGCTTACACACGGAACTTCGTTCCGCTAAGCCCAACTTGTTGGGCCGTTTGCATCATTTTTACAAATCCTACCCACGCATCTTTCCCTGATGTATCTCCCACAGATAAAAGTTTTTCTAGTGCATTTGGCTCAGCGGCAAGCACCTGATGCCAAGGTTCAGTTGCTTCACCCGCTACGGCCGCTTGCAAAAATGCGGCCGATAACGATGCTGTTTGGCCGAGTGTCGCTTCGCCAATCCTATCAATAACATCTTGATCCCAGTTTAAAACATGCAAGGCAAACATCGTCCCTATCAGTAGATCATCCCCTTCAGGCGTTAAGCCAAACCCTCGACCGGCTAAGCGCCTCGCCGCACCAGAAATAACCGGCCGATTATCTGCAACAATCGCTTTATGAAGACCGTTCAAAAACATTTTGTTTCGGTCAGAGGTAGTATGAGAAATTTCAATGAGCATAGCTGGGGTAAGTTTCTTCCAATCCGGCCGGGCCTTCCATAAGATTGCGTTTTGCGTTGCGAAAATATTGCCGTAGGGGTCGAAGAGGTCGGAATGATTTTGGTTCCGAAGAGAGTAGATGGTTCCGGCCCCTCCGACCCCGACCAGACGGTTAAATTGTTGAAACGATTCTTCACTAGTTTGACAGCTAAATGGCCCCATTCCTATCTTAACTGTGTGCAACGCTAAGACCTGCTTCGACTCGTTGATCAAATCGCACACACTATCAAAGTGATGCAAAATGCGGAACTCATCTGTCTGTGCTAGCCACTCTACCCCTCGTTTTGTTATTTTGGATTGTGTCATGCTGCTGTAAGGCCAACCCCGAAAAATAATTATCTAGCAAACTAGCTCAGGGGTTGGCTGTGAGGCGATTTTGTTGATGCAATTGCATGTTTTATTCTCGGAAATCGCCTAAGGAAATGACTGATTGAATAGGATGATGACATGTGATTATTCATCATGCCATCATCTTATTCACCGCTTTTTACTTACCACTTTTTACTCACCACTTCTTACTCGCCGCCTGGCACAACTTCAACCGTCGCCTTGGTATAGCCAGAACCTTTCGTGTCGCCTGACACTTTAGCCAAAGCAGCTTCAGCTAAATCAGTCCGATATGCACCGTCGCTAGGTGCGCTTCCAAGTACAGCAAACTCAACAGAAATATCAACTGTTTGTTGCCAAGCATCTGCATCCATCACACCGATACCGGCCGGGGATGGCCAGATCAGACTGTTGATTTCATTCAGCTGCCAAGTCATATGTCCTTCACCCAAGGTTGGGCCAGAGTCGAGTACATGGTTAACACACGTTTCAAACTCATCACGGCAGAACATCCATCCTTTGAACGTGGCCGCCAAGAAATCAATCGCAACCGCTTCGTTTGCAGCCAAGTAATCTGCATTCGCAAACACATGGTCCTGCAACATCGCTGTACCCACATCTTCATAGTTAATAACGGTTAAATCTTCTGGCTGATACAGCTCTCCTGTTTCTGGATTGACCGATTCAAGCACCTGGGCATATTCGTTATAAGTCATCGCTTGGGCTGCGTCGATTTCTCGATTAAGCAATAGCGACATATCAAACGGCTGTTGAACAATGGTCACTTCGCTTGCGTTGTCTGGCTCAATACCAGCCTGGCGAAGAGCCGCATACACTTCAAACTCGTTGCCAAAGCCCCAAGTTCCTACACGCTTGCCAGCCCAATCGGCCGGTGAAGAGATACCGCTGTCAGCCCAAGAAACTTGGAGCGTACCACTACGTTGGAAAATCTGGGCGATGTTAACCAAGTCAACTCCTTGTTCCCGCGAAGCCAGCATCTTTGGCACCCACGCAACGCCAAATTCAGCCTCGCCAGAAGCCACAACCTGCTGAGGTACGATTTCAACTGCACCTTCTAAAATCGTTACATCCAAACACATCTCATCATAATACCCTTCGGCCAAAGCGGCATAATAGCCTGCAAACTGAGACTGGGTTACCCACTGCAACTGTAACCGGACCGGGGTGGTTGTTTCACAACTGCCAGAGGCAACTTCGGCCGCTGGCTCTGTGCTACCACATGCGGCCGCAAAAAATGCAAGCAACATCAATAACAAACTACCTGTAACTTTTTTCTTGAAACTCATTTTTTTCTCCAAAATAGATTAAATGCGACTCAAACCCAAATTTAAATTCAACCTGCAAGCTAATTCGCTACAAGCTCGCTACAAATTTGTGTCGCGAAATGATACATGCCATGGAATGGTAAACCGTTCCACAGCTAGGATAATAAGATAAAACGTGATACCCACAGCACAGGCGATAATAATCGCGGCCCATGAATTCTCAAAACGGAACAACGCCGCTTCCTGAGTGATGAATACGCCTAGGGCAGATCGGTTACCGCCAAAATATTCACTCACAACCGCTCCGATCATACTGAGTGACGCGGCAACTTTGAATCCATTAAAAACATAGGGTAACGCATTTGGAATGCGTAGTTTGGCCAAAATTTCATAGTCGGTGGCAGCATACGAGCGCATAAGCTCAAGTGCGGCCGGGTCGACCAGTGTGAGTCCACGTACCGTATTGATCATCATCGGAAAGAAGATAATCACAGCAACAATGACCATTTTAGAAAGACGATTGTCAACCCCAAACCAGTTGTTGACAATGGGGGCGAATGCCAAAATCGGCA
>JBLIMP010000133.1:0-11956 GCA_047638855.1 Cellvibrionaceae bacterium
AAGGGTAAATGCAAAAAGGGAGACGAGGATATTACGCAATGTTCTCATTCCACTATTTTACATGACAAGCTCAAAAACTTTCCTACGCCAGAAATACAAAAAGCCTCTGAACCTTATTTGCTCAGAGGCTTTTTGACATCTTTTATTTAATACAGGCTAAATATTAGTCTGTGTTAAATTGAAAGTGATTAGCGGTTGTAACCACCACCACCACCACCATCATAGCTGCTACCACCGCTGCTACTACCACCACTGCCACCACGGCGTGATGCTTTCTTCTCTTTGATGCGGCGCACCTCGCTATTCGGAATGAACCAGCGTTTACGGCGTGCATCAGTTAGAACGCGGCTTTTGACAACTTCTTTACGGAAGCGTCGTAGTAATTGTTCTTGTGTTTCTCCACCTTGGAGTAAGACTTTTGGCATATTATATCACCCCCTTTTGGGGAAAATTTATTTTACAATATTGGATTTTCAGGCTGAAAGGTCAGCATTTTTCCCAATGTTTTAAATATTTTATTCGAAAGTTATCCTTCAAATGAGTGGATAGGATTATAGCGATACGGCCGCTTAGTTTCAACAAAAAATCAAACCTAGCTTTGAAAAACGGGTAATCTTGAGGAAACAGTCACAATCTCTAAGTCTTAAAGATGGCCTTATTACAAAGATATAGTGCTGACTCGGTCAGTCAATGGCGTATATCATGATCGAATAGCCGATTTGATCGATTGGTTCCAGGTTGCGAAAGTAGGCATACACGGTTTTTTCTTCGGGGATGAGGGGCATTTCATGCAGGTTGGTGACGCTAATCGCATAGATGCCAGGGGGGGGATTGGTGCGATCAAATGGGACATCCCACCACAAATGCCGAAAATTTGGCTCTCCGGGCAAGGGGGTGTAGGCAAGGTTATAAAGGGCGGGATCGGCCGTGCCAAACCAAGCTAGATTAATCGTTTCAACACCGTTTTGGGTCATCCAATGTTTTAGCCGCTGTAAGTCTTGCCCCCAATCGATATTGCTATCTACCAATACGTTAGATCCATTGGTGGGGCCGCCAAATAGTTGGTTGAAAAAACTGATTTGATGGGGGTGAATTAAAACTGTTGGGAGTAAAAATGCAGCGATGATGATTAAAATGAGAGCATGTTTGGTGTTGTTTCTGTTTACGAGCCATTTAATCATGATTGAATGGTGCGTATCAAATACAAGCTGTTTAAAGCCTGCTGCGATAATCAGGTAGACAAATGGCAGCATGGGCATTAAATGGCGGTAGCCGATGTTGAGCGCACTGGTCATTGAAAAGCCAAAATAAAGCAGTGGGGGAATCAATAGCCAAAGGGTTTTTCTGCGCGTAGTCAACTGAGCTAATAAGAATATGAGCGAAGCGAAAAGCGCAAAAAGGACGAAAACCGGCGTTTTTGCTAAAAAGGCGACGGGAAAATAGAGCAGAAAGCCTTCGGTTGAATATTGTCCCCATAAGAACGAGGGTCGGCCGCCACCACTGATTAGCGTGATGCGTTCAATGCCTGACCAAAATGTGGGCATGGGGGCTGAAAAGCGATTGAGCCACAGCATTGATTCGTCGATAAAAAGGAAATTGCCCCATTCAAAGCCAAATGCTGCCCACAGTACAAAAAGCGACGCGATGCCGGCCGTCACCAGATGGGCTAATCGGCGGCCGATGGTTGATCGGTTTTGAGAGTAAAGGGGCAAAAGGGCCAAAACGATCCAAATCGGGATAAAAACCAGGCTGGTGAGTTTGGACGCAAAAGCCAATCCAATAGTTAGTGCCGCCAGAAAAATCGCTTGGATCGGCCGACTCTGATCTGTGTGAAAAAGATTGTAGACGGCAAATGTGGCCAAGAAAATAAATAACGTGCCCCCTAAGTCGGTCGTAATGTACCGGCCGTGCGCAAAAATCGTTGGGTCAAAGAGTAATGCCGAAAACGTGAGCAACCCCGCCGGTTGCCTCCAGAGCCTGTTTCCAAAGCGAAATCCTGTGAGGGCCAGAAAAATTGTTAAAAATACGATCGGTAATCGCCCTAAGAAAACCATCAGGGTTACCGGGTTTCCATCTTGCCAAAAAAAGCGGGTGGCCACTGAATACCACTCACGGTTTTGCCAACCGGTATGGTCGGCCGAAAACTGGAGCTCGTCGACTAGATTGAGTGGGATTGCACTCAATAAATTAACCAGAGGAGGATGTTCAATGCTGAGGCGAGGGTCACCTGTAGTCAAAAATGAATAGCCACGGGTGAGGTGATTTTGCTCATCGATAATCGGGCTGTCGATAATGAGGCTATCGAGGGCCAGGGCAAAGAATAGCAAAATGAGCAAAATGAGGGTGATTTTTTCAAAACCAAATAATCGCATGCGGCCGATAGTGTAACGGATAAGTGAACTCGATGAAAAAACTTATGAATAACCTCCTCATGAAAGCAAAAAAAGATAGAATTGCCCTCTATGAAAAAATATCTGGGAACGGTTCTGCGCATAGCGATTACAATTTTAGGGTTAGTTTGGGCGATTAATGGGATCGACTTTGCTGCTTTATGGGCGATTTTGCAGGAAGCCAACTGGGGTTGGGTGTTCGCTGGCTTTTTCCTTGTCTTTATGAGCATGCCGCTACGTGCATGGCGTTGGTGGGTTCTGCTAAAGGGATTAGGGGTGCAAAACATCCGGTTTGGCCAGCTTGTTCAACTTTATTACGTGGGTAGTTTTTTTAACGCATTTCTGCCTAGTGGCTTTGGGGGAGATGTGGTGCGTGTGGTTGAAGTGGCTCAGGAAATCCCGGCCGATATCGCATCTGGCACTGTTTTCCTAGACCGATTTACCGGTCTGCTTCTTTTGTTTGTCATTGGCTTAATCGGTCTACCGTTTTTGCCTGAAGCTTTTCCCAGCTCATGGGCTTTGGCGATTGCGGCCGTCTGTCTATTGGGGCTGATCGCTGGGGTGATTTTAATCGACGGCCGACTTGTACGCTGGGTGGGTGATTCCGCTTTGGGCCAACTGCTGCCAAAAGCGATTTGCCCTGTTGGTAATGGCCCGTTGGCCAAGTTTCTGGCGGCCGTGCAAGGGTGCGGCCGAAAGGCGGTGTGGCAAGCCCTTGGCATATCGGCCTTGTTTGACATTGTTTTGGTCGGATGGTGGTCGTGCGCCGCTTACGCCTTGGGGCATTCAATCAGCTTCTTCTATAACTTAGTGGTGGTTCCGGTTTTTGCAGTTGCGCTCATGATCCCCTCTGTGGGTGGCTTAGGGCCACGTGAAATGCTGGCCCCATCTTTGTATTCTGGGGCGGGATTAGGGACGGAAGCGTCGGTGGCGATTACGCTGATTGTTTATTTGATGTTGCGTATGTCTAGTTTGGCCGGTGGGGTGGTCTATATTTACCGGATTTTTGTTGAGGGGAAGAAAGCAACGCAGGGGTAAGACAAGTTGTCTTTACATGTTTTTTTACCGAGGCATAGATGACACGGTTGGTTACAACGGACTACGGCCTTATAAAGCCCGAAAAGCTTAACTTTCTAGATATTTTATATAAATACTTGTATAATTGCATTCATGAAACCATTGCGATTTATTGGTTCTAGTCTTGATGATTTGCGGAGCTTTCCGGCCGAAGCCAAAAGGCAGGCAGGTTTTGAGCTTTACGCTATCCAGCGTGGGTTCGAGCCGACCGACTGGAAGCCGATGAAAACAGTAGGCTCAGGTGTTCGAGAAATTCGTATTCGGGTTTTAGGCGAATGGCGAATTTTATATGTGGCTAAGTTTGGCGATGCGGTTTATGTCCTTCATGCTTTTCAGAAGAAAACACAAAAAACTCGCCGAAATGATTTAGAAATTGCTCAGCGACGCTATAAACAACTTGGAGAATAAATAATGAATGAACCGATTTTTGAATCAAGCGGAAATGTATTTGCAGATTTAGATTTAGAGCCAGCAGAATCTGTTATTTTGCATATGAGAGCCAAGCTAATGAACGACTTAAGGTTGTACATTGACGCTAGCGGTATGACCCAAACCGAAGCGGCTAAAAAACTAGGGATCACGCAATCTCGTGTTTCTGACCTAGTGCGTGGAAAATGGGAAAAATTCAGCTTGGAGATGTTAATAACGCTTGAAGCCCGTGCTGGGCGACAAGTAACAGTTGAATTAGCGGTCTAAAACGTAAATTTATTGCGATTCGTCAGTTAAGAGGTGCAATATGAAAGCACATGCTGAAATGGTAGAAGAATGGAAGCAAGACCCAGCTTTTCAAGAAGAATATGATGCGCTCGAGACGGAATTCTTGCTTTTTGATATGCTGTTTAAAGCTAGAGAAGAAGCAGGGTTAACCCAGGCTGATGTAGCGGAGAGAATGGGTACAAAAACATCGGCAATTGCTAGATTAGAAGCCGGTGGCGGTAGTAACAAACATTCGCCTACTGTGGCTACGTTGCGTAAATATGCTGAAGTTGTGGGTTGTCAGTTAGAGATTCGTTTGGTGCATCAATCTTAAGCACAACTTCGAGTAGCTTATCGAGAAGGCCAACAAAGTAAAGGTATATAAAGTCTAATGTCCAACAAAGATAACTTAATTATCCAGCAAGATGGTGAAATTGTTTCTTATACAACCTTACTGTCAGATGCAATAACTTTTGATGGAGAAAAACGTCAAAAGCTAATCCACATACTGCGTCAAGTCCCCGCTATTTTAGAGGTAGCCAAAAATCTATCGGCGGACAAAATTTATCAAGCACACATTTCTCCAGAAATTTTGAAACAGATAGAAGATGGCTCAGCTCGATTAGTGAGTAGGAAGAATGGACTTTTGGGCGCAAATATTTTAGATGTTGAAACAGGAAGAATAATTCACAACGCTAGCTTGGTTGAAGTTGCGCCCAATTTGCTTAGGAATGAGAACTAAATAAAACCAGAAACTTTGGGAATTTAACACTGTCGTAGGGTGCGGGCCTTGTGCCCGCCCAAGTTGCAGGTGTGAAACCAGGGCACCCACAAGGGGTGCGCCCTACGATCATCTTGAACAGGGCAACTTCTGGGTTTAATAAAATCCTCATTCCTTAGTTCAGTAAATGAGTTGGCAACACAGCAAACTTTAGCTGATATTGTTCACCGCCTTGAAGTCATTGATGAAAAAATTACCGACGTTTTGCAGGGGCAATTTAATGACCGGCTTGCTGAAGTTGAAAGTGGTATCCAGACTTACGAGCAAGCCATAGTTGCTTCTAACTCTGATGTAAGACGCGAATTAATGGTTGGTGCGATTCAAAAATTGAATGACGGGCGCAATAAGTTAATAAAATCTACTGACTTTAGTTTTGTAGAGAAATTACCACGAAATAAAGTAGGTATGTTTTTTAGCCGTATTTTGGATATTCCTGAATACGTACAGTTAAAAGCCGAACATGTTTGCCAAGCAACTCATGCCATAGTTGAATCATCGCGTTATCTTGTACTGGCATACTCTGATCTGAATGAACCTGATTCTTTACGAGTTTCGCTTGAACAAGCAGAGAATGATGTCAAAGTTTTTCAAGATAAGGTAGGAGAAATTGTGCATTGGCTTTCGCCAACGAGTATTTGGCGTGAAAGTCTTACGATTATTTCTCGGGATGTTTTACCAAATATACAGGACTTGGACGGCATCCTGCAAAAAACTATTGTCGTTGAATTCCAACCCAAAGAGATTTTACCTCCCGAAGGAGTTTGATCATGAAACTTTGCAAAGCTGAACCTCTAGAAGATGGAAAGTCCTGTCCCAATAAAGTAGATGAGGGGCAGGAGTATTGCCCTTATCATCTTGCGTATCGGAATACAAAGATAAAAAAAGGTGTAATCTCACTTGCTGGGGTGGCTGTTGCAGGCGTTTTAACCTTTATAGCAAATGGTTTTACCAATACTAAAAGCGAATAGCACAATTCCCAAACGCCGCCTAACTAATTCCTACAGGGCGTTTTCAATCATCGCCAGCAATTTTTCTTCCGACAGAATTTCAACCCCCAACCCTTCCGCCTTCGTCAGCTTGCTCCCCGCTTTTTCTCCCGCCAGTAAATAACTCGTCTTTTTGCTGACCGATCCGGTTACTTTGCCCCCGTTCGCTTCAATTAGCTTTTTCGCATCCGGCCGACTCATGCTCGGCAATGTGCCCGTCACTACAAAAACAAACCCTTCTAGCGGCAGGCTTTCACCTTCGGCCGGTTGCGGCTTCTCTCCAATTGAAAATTGAACTTCGGCCTGACGGAACTTTTCAAGCAATACTTTATTTCGGTCGTCAGCGAACCAAGCGGTCAGACTTTCGGCCGTGCCTGAGCCAATTCCATGTACCGCCTCAATTGATTCTTGATCGGCTTTAGAAAGCCCGTCGATAGAACGAAACTCATCGAGCAAAATACCTGCAACCACCTCACCGACAAAGCGGATGCCCAACGCCGTTAAAAAGCGAGTGGCGGGCTGTTGTTTGCTCTTTTCAACCCCGTTGAGCAAATTATCAACTTTTTTGTCTTTAAACCCTTCTAGCTCTAGCAGTGCGTCACGGTCTAAAAAGTAGATGTCGGCCACATCTTTGATCATCCCAATTTTCGCCAAAAGCTCGGCCGTTTGCGCTCCAAATCCATCAATGTCCATTGCTGACCGGCCGACGAAATATTCAACCCGGCGAATTAGCTGCTCTGGGCAGGATGGATTGTCACAGCGGACGGCAACTTCCCCTTCGATGCGGACAACTGGCTCGTTGCAGTCTGGACAATGGGTTGGAATTTCTATCGGCCGTTCTGTCCCATCTCGTAAATCAACGACGGGCCCAACAACATATGGGATGACTTCTCCGGCTCGTTTAATCCAGACGCGATCTCCGATACGAATGTCTTTACGGGCGATTTCGTCGAAATTGTGCAGGGTCGCATTTCGCACGATCACGCCGCCCAGTTCGACCGGTTCTAGCACGGCGGCCGGGGCTAATACGCCGGTCCGGCCGACGTTAACCTTCACATCAAGCAGTTTAGTTGTCTTTTCTAGAGCGGGAAACTTGCCGGCAATGGCTCCACGGGGGTCTTTGCCGGTAAATCCTAGGCTTGCGGCCAAGGGTTGATTGTTTAGTTTGACAACAACCCCGTCTACTTCATAGTTGATGTTGTTGCGTAGCTCAACCCATTCTTCATAGCGTGTTGCGGCTGATTGAATATCCTTCGCATAGATTGTTTCTGGTGCAACGGGAAAACCCAATGCTTTGAGCCATTCGAGCCGTTCTTGCTGAGATTCTGGCACGTCGCCGTCCCAATCAACTAGGTCGTAGCAAAACATCGTCAACGGCCGACTGGCTGTGTTTTTGCTGTCGAGCTGACGCAATGAGCCAGCGGCGGCGTTCCGCGGATTCATGTAGGTTTTTTCCCCCGCTTCTTCTAATCCTTTGTTCCATGTTTCAAACTGGTCAAGCGGGAAGAATACTTCGCCTCGTACAACCAAGCGTGACGGGACATTGAAACTTAGTTTTTGATCTTGATCAACCGGAATGCGTTTGGGCAAGCTCCACAAGGTGAGCAGATTCTGAGTGATGTTCTCTCCGATTTCTCCGTTTCCACGGGTGGCTCCCAACACAAACCGGCCGTCTTCATAGGTCAAAACCACAGTCAACCCATCGATTTTCGGTTCAACAACGTAATCCCAGTCGCTGCCGGCCGCTGGGTCATCTTTTAAGTGGCGCCGGTTACGTGCTTCCCACTCCACGAGATCTTCCCCGTTAAAGGCATTTGCCAAGCTCAAAATGGGGGCGGCGTGTGTGACTTTTTCGAATGCATCGGCCACCAACCCAGAGACGCGCATCGTGGGAGAATCGGCCGTCACAAGTTCCGGATTCGCTGTCTCAAGTTCCTGAAGCTCTCGAAATAGGTCATCATATTCAGCGTCACTGACCACAGGGCTGTTTAGCACATAATAACGATGAATATGGAAATTGATTTGATCACGAAGGTCTGAAATGCGAATGATAGACATAGTTTCTCAAATAAGGACGAGGCAAGATAAAGTTTTGTTGGATCTACGTTTTTGTTACTGGCTTCGCCAGTTTGTGGGTTCATTGGCCGGGGCTAAAAACTGCTCTACAGCCCATCCTTGGGTGGTATCTTCAAGTTCTAAACGCCACCAAATAAATCCGTCTGACTCAACTGGCCCGTCAATCACTAACCCAACAGTCTCTTCTTCTAATACGGAAATCAAGTCATTTCCCAACCCGTATCCGGTGCGAAACTTGACCCCGAATCCATCTGTATTGGCAACCTCTGCATAAAATCCATTTGTTATATTTTCTGTGGCAACTAAGCGATTTGGGGTAGGAGATGGAGTCAGCTTTGGTTCCGATGTGGGGGTGGGAATAATGGGTGTTTCTGTTGGTATTGATGTGGCCGGAGCGGTAATACGAATTATTGTGGGGGCGTTACTTATTTCGATGGAGCTGAGTGAGTCGGGTCTGTTTTGAGTCAAACTTTGGGTCAAAATCATTAGAGACCCGATGATGACTAGAACGGTAAATAAAATACCACTTAAAAGCCAAAGGATAGGTGAGTTCACCCAACGTCTTTTTTCTCTTGGTTCCTCAAATTGCAAAATATCTTTCCAGTATAGGTTTGAATTTGGTAATTATTCAACAGGTGAAATTTTCACTGTAGGGGTCGACGCCGTCGGAATGAACCTTGAGTTCTTCGAGCGAAATGACACACCGACGGCGTCGACCCCTACTACGAGGTGCTGAATAAGATGTGCTGAATAATTACAAATAAAGTAAATTTTATAAAGATCTGATTTTGATATTCAAATCTGCTAAAAAGCCTCAAAGCTGTGCAATAAAATTAGCCCCCTAATTATAGACAGTAACACTTTGTTTCAGCTAGTCAGCTAAGGGATTGATTAGTTGATCTTTTGTATTTGAAGTCTGTTTACTCTGATTATAAAATTTTCTTAGATCGGATTCTGTGGAACTTTATAAATAAAATATTCTTGTGATTACTCTGAAATGTACTGAGTAAACCTTTCAAAGTCCCAAGAATTGACGACGTTTTCAGATGTTGCCCACCCTCTGCGGCCGGTTGCAACGCCAAATGGGAGCAGTTCAAGCTGGTCTATATGATGAGCGTCTGTGTTAATGGCTACTTTTGCATGATTGTCGATGGCCATTTTGATGTGAACATCTTTTAGATCAAGCCTAGCCGGGTTGGCATTCACTTCTAGAATCGTATGGGTGCGTGCGGCCGCTTTAATGATTTGCTCCATATCAAGATCTGCCCCTTGGCGGCGGCCAATTAAACGGCCGGTTGGGTGCGCTATCATGTCGACATGCCGGTTCTCAATCGCGTTAAGCATTCTATCTGTCACCTGTTGTCGCGATTGTGACAGCCCTGAATGTAGGGCCGCAATCACAAAGTCGAGTGACTCGAGCAACTCATCGGAAAAGTCTAAGCTGCCATCTGTACGAATCTCCATCTCTGTGCCATGCAAAATAACGAGACGATCTCCCATTACCTCACGCACCTTTAAAATTTCTTGACGTTGCTCTAGCAAACGAGTCTCACTTAGTCCGTTCGCAATGCCAAGGCTATAGGAATGATCAGTGATGCAAATATATTGTCTACCCAATGCCACGGCGGCTTGAGCCATTTCTAAAATGGTCTGTTTGCCATCTGACCAAGTCGTGTGCATGTGCAAATCACCACGAATATCTTCCTCTTTGAGCAGTGTTGGTAATGTTCCAGCTTGAGCCGCTTCAATTTCACCCCTATCTTCTCGTAGCTCAGGCGGAACCCATGCCATTCCCAGCACCTTATAAACATCTTCTTCAGTGGGACACAGGATGACTTCGTCACTGTCAGGTTTTGAAAACGCATATTCATTTAGGCTCAATCCTTGCGCCTTCGCAAGCTCTCGTAGTCGCACATTATGAGCTTGACTGCCGGTGAAATATGAAAGAAGCGTTCCCCAATTTTCGGCCGGTAATACACGTAAATCAACGCCTAACCCATTTTCAATAACAATCCGTGACTTAGTAGGTCCTTTTGATGCAACCTCATTGGCAACGTTTAGGCTTGTAAAAGTGTCCATGACCGTTTCCGGATCATTAGTGGCAACCAATAGGTCAATGTCCCCAATTGTCTCTTTGCGACGCCGAACCGATCCTCCGATCATCGCTTTTGTAACGCTAGGTAGTTGGCGTAACTCGGCCAGAATCTTTTCGGCGGCCGGTAGGGCAACGCCTAATCTAACGCGGTTATCTCCAAATGATCGTAAAGCTTGAATCCCCTTAAGCACTTTTTCGGCCGATTTCTTTCCAAATCCAGCTAGTTTTGCCAAGCTCCCATTATTCGCTGCCTTTTCTAACCCGTTAAGATCTAGGATTTTCAAAGTATCATAAACAAGTTTGACCCGTTTATGCCCCATTCCATCAATTCTTAGTAACTCTAAAATTGATAAAGGGATTTCTTCTGTCAAGCGATTTAAAAATGACAAATCCCCTGTGTCTAATAATTCGTTAATCTTCTCTTCTAATGTTTTTCCAATACCAGGAATAGAAGTTAATTCATGATTTTCTGCTAATTGATTAATATCTTGCGCCAAATCAGTAATAGATTCGGCCGCCCTCCGGTATGATAAGACCCTATGGATATTGTCACCACGTATTTGCAGCAAGTCAGCTACCTGGCCAAATCGCACAGCTACTTCTGTATTATTCATGTAAAAGTCACCAATTTGCCACTTTTGAATTTGAGGTTATTATAAATCAATAGGTTTTATTTTGGTACTTCAGTCATTTGTTGATTTAGCGTTGACATAATGGATGCTTGATATAAAATCGCCATCAATTGGATTTCTTGTCGGCTTGTTTAATTTACAAGAAAGATGAGATTTCTGCATTTAGTCGATAGTGGGGAACACCCTGTCGCAGGAAATATTAGGATGCAATCGGTTTTAAAAGTTAACAATTTAGAGACACGATTTCACACCCAAGACGGAACAGTGTTTGCCGTGAATGGGGTAAGCTTTAGCATTGCTGAGGGAGAAATGCTAGGGGTGGTAGGCGAAAGCGGTTCAGGAAAATCGGTGACAATGATGTCCCTACTCAAGTTGATCCCGATGCCCCCAGGTGAAATCACTGATGGTGTTGCAGAGTTTGACGGTGTTGACCTTTTGCAAATGTCACCTGGAGAACTTCGTAAACTTCGAGGTCACCATATAGGGTTTATTTTCCAAGACCCTATGACTTCTCTTAATCCAGTCCTGACTGTTGGGCACCAGATTATGGAGCCTTTGCGCACACACTTGGGCATGACAAAGCAGGAAGCTACCGCTAGGGCCTCAGAATTGCTCGAATTAGTTGGGATCCCGATGGCTGGTTCAAGGCTAAAGGATTATCCTCATCAATTCTCAGGCGGTATGCGCCAACGTGTTGTTATTGCAATTGCATTAGGGTGCAACCCAAAATTGTTAATTGCGGATGAACCTACCACCGCTCTTGATGTGACGATTCAAGCCCAGATTATTGAATTAATTAAAAGACTTCAAAAAGAATTTGGGATGGCGATTGTTTGGATTAGCCATGACTTGGGGGTTGTAGCTGGCTTGGCAGATCGGGTTGCTGTGATGTATGGTGGCCTTATTGTTGAAAAAGCAGAAGTTAAAGAGTTATATGCAAACCCACAACACCCATATACACGTGGACTTTTAGGGTCACTTCCTCGCTTAGATAGCGATGGTAGCGAAAAACTGATCAATATCAAAGGTCAGCCACCTAATCTAAAACAAATACCTAACAAGTGCCCTTTTGCTCCTCGCTGTGATTGGGCTTATGCGCGTTGTCACGAAGAAAACCCACTGCTTGAAACGTTGCAAACTAAAAGTAATGCGCTTCATGAAGTCGCCTGTTGGTGGGACATTGATGCAGATAAGCCACGATACGATAACTAACCTTAATAGCT
>JBLIMP010000134.1:0-11933 GCA_047638855.1 Cellvibrionaceae bacterium
ATGAACCATACGGAAGGAATGGAACATGGTACGGCCGATGTTGAGCGTCAGCTCGAAGTTGCAGAAAAGGGGCACAACGTGATGCCCTTTGACTTAGACCGATCAACGCATGTTTTTGAAAAAACGACAGAGGGTGGTATTCAGCAAGTGCTGTCTGACGACAGTGATTCAGCACAAATTAAATTGATTCAAACTCATCTCGAAGAAGAATATGGCCGTTTTCAAAATGGGGACTTTGCAGACCCTGCATTTATTCATGGAGATGGCATGCCAGGCTTAGCGATACTGCAATCTGAGTATGCAAAACTCGATATGATTTATGAACCGCTGCTCGATGGTGGGCAAATCACCTATTCAACAACGGATGAAGCGTTGATCAACGCGATTCATGTTTGGTTTGAGGCACAACTGGCGGATCATGGAACACATGCTGTAAGCGGCGAATAAATAATAGAGGCTAATTTGAAAGGGTGTGCAAAGTTTAAGTTGCACACCCTTTTTTGCTCTTTGGGATCTTGTGGGGTGACCCGTGTATATAGGCCATGGGCATTCCTTTTAGTTCAGTCGCGGGGAAGGGGCCGGTGTGGCCTGACAGAATAAGCCTAATGGTACGTCCGGCTCTTTCCACCTCGCAGCAGCTGACAAATCAGGCATGCATACGATTACTTGTCATCTATTATAGATGATTCCTACATCTCAATAGCATGACAATCGACACTGCATAGAAACCTTCTGGCTCACTATCATTACCTCATATTAAATTGTTACTGTGACTTTAAGTAGTCAAATAGTTATCTAGGAGAATCTCATGAATACGGTAAAACTTTTCCCCAAATTGGTCATCTTAATTGGAATCATTTTTGCGCTTGCAGGTCTGGTTACAGTGGGTACCGGAATCTATGTCCGGTCATTTGTGGGTCAGCAGTTAGCTGCCCAAAACATAACCACCCCAGAAGATGCTTCAATGCCGAATGTTCAAGTAAACAATGTTCCCAGTGCACTTAGCATGGCAAACATTATTCAACACCATGCAGCGGATAGCAGCAATGGTTTGTCTTATGCCCAAATGGGCCGGTTTGCCGTAGAGAGTGGCGATCCGGCTGGCACAAGCAACGCAGATTTGGCGTTGAGAGACGGCAACGGTAACACCGTTTCCAATAGGGCCCGAGACACTCAATTGACTGCTGCTGGCTTGGTCACAGCATTGAGCTTGTCTGCAATGGCAATGGGTCTCGCTTACGGTGCAACGGCACTCGGTATCGCATTTACCTTACTTGGGCTCGTGATCGCGGGTCTCGGCTATGCGCTATTAGGGCTAATCACGCCTGAAGTTGCCGAAAAGTTTGGCCTCAAGCCAGTTGTTACAACGTAACTATCTTATGTTTTGAAAATGAGTATTTTTAATTAAACACACGAAACTTGACCATAGAAAGTGACATATAGTCATTTGTACCGCCGAATGTACACGATAGCGTGCGTTCGGCGGTTTTTGCTTTAGGAATGTATGAAAGACAAGGCTCATTTAATAAACGATTGGGCGAAATATATATTCTGGCAATGCCAAAGAACAAAGCGATTATTCTGCCTACGTTCGCTAAACTGAAATAGAAAATTTGTAAATGAAAAAATTAACCCGACGTGATTTTATTCGGATAACCGGGGTTGGAGCGGCAACCACTATTCTGACTGCTTGTTTGCCAACCAAATCAACCACTATAACTCCGGCCGCCAGTCGTCTGCCTCAAACGGCACTCCCGGTGCCAACCATGGTTGCTGATCCTTCTTTTGAAGCAGATGTTGAAATCGCCTTGCGGGCGGTTCAAGATACGGCCGAAATCTTTTCCGGTACCGCTACCAACGTTTGGCGCATTCAAGGGGAATTGCTCAAAGGAGGCGAAACAACACTCCAAAACATCCCTGATAGCTATCTTGCTCCTACTTTGCGTTTGCGAAAGGGTCAGAAAGTACGAATCCATTTTACAAACGAGCTGCCGGAAGAGACTATTTTGCACTGGCACGGCTTGCACGTCCCAGCCAATATGGACGGCCACCCTAAGTTTGCGATTGGCAACGGACAAACCTACATCTATGAGTTTGAAGTCCGCAATCGAGCCGGTACCTATTGGTATCACCCCCACCCACACGGCCGGACTGGGCCACAAGTCTATGCAGGTATGGCCGGATTATTGCTGGTTTCGGATGAAGAAGAAGACGTCGCCAATTTGCCAACAGGTGAATATGACATCCCGCTGGTTTTGCAAGACCGTCGATTTGACAATCAAGGGCAGCTTCAATACATCGGCAATGGCATGATGGACCAAATGATGGGATTTTTGGGTGACCAGATGCTCGTAAATGGGAAGCCAGACGTGACGTTGCCGGTAGAAACGCGTGCTTATCGGTTGCGGTTTTTAAATGGCTCGAACGCTCGAATTTATAAATTGGGCTGGGATGATGGGACCCCTTTTACCGTCATTGGGACCGATGGCGGACTGCTAGAAAAGCCGCTTGAACGGCCGTATCTAACCTTAGCCCCCGCAGAGCGGGTCGAAATTTGGGTTGATTTTAGTGGACGTGCCCTAGGGACAAAACTCAATCTGGTTAGTTTGCCATTTTCGGCCGGTGAGGTTCAAAGCGGCCAATTCCCTGTTTTGGCGATCATGATCGAAAAAGAGGCATCGGACAATGTTACGCTCCCCGAGCGACTATCAGATCCGAAATTCTTCTCTGCGGCCGATTCTGAACGAACCCGAGAGGTGGCCCTGCAAATGAGGTTTGGTAACTGGACCCTCAATGGACAGACTTTTGAGATGTCCGATGTTACGAAAGATGAAACAATTCAACTCAATTCACTCGAAACTTGGGAATTCAACAATGCCGCTGCAAGTGGAAATGGAAGGGGCATGATGAGCAATATGCGCTTGCCTCACCCTATGCACATGCACGGGGAATCATTCCAAGTGATCAGCCGTCAACCCAATAATGAAGGCATGACCGATTGGAACAGCCTCAGCGAAGGGTTTGTCGATGAAGGGTGGAAAGATACGGTGCTGGTTATGCCGGGTGAGCGGGTACAAGTTCTACGTCACTTTGGCGACTATCTGGGTCTATTTATTTACCATTGCCACAATTTAGAACACGAGGACATGGGCATGATGCGCAATTTCAAAGTTGTTGCCTAAATTTTAGCTGTTTGATCCCTGCCCGAACCATTGCATGGTCATCGGCCAGGACAACCCGGATGTGATTTTTTGTGCTCATTGCCAAGATGTCAAAACCTATCTACCCGCTTTCAGCAAGCATATCTAATATCGGTGTCAATGCGTCTTCTTGCTGAACGCCGAATAACCTTTGTACAACCTCATCGTTTTGATTAATTATGGCAACTGACGGATGTCCACGTAGCTGAAGAGCGTTTTGTAGCTGCTGGTTTTCAGGGTCATTTGCATCAAATCGATAAAAATTAACAGCTGACTTATACTGAGTTTCTAGCCCATTCACGATGGGCGCAAATTCTTCTCAAGGGACTCAGTTTTCGGTATAGAACAAGACAAACGCTGGGCTAACAATCTCGATGTCGGCCGATTGCTTGTCACTACTTTCCAACCCATCAGAAGAATCGGAACGGGTACAGCTCACTGTCAAGAAGGCGGAAATAAGCATCGTAGCAAACAGTATATATTTTTTCATAATTTGTTCCTTTTTAACGCTACTTTTTTAGCGCTGAGACTGCATCTCTTGAATTCGAGGCGACCATGTGTTTTTGATATATGCCAAGACTGAATCGATTTCTTCATCTGTCAAGATCGTATCGTAAGCGGGCATATTGCTTAGGTTTTGAGTTGCCGCATCTAATAATTGGGTGCCATTACGGATACGATCCAGTAAATAAGCATCGCTATGATGCCATGTATGCCCATCTTCACTGTGGGGCGGAGCTTTCATCGTTCCATCATCATTTGGCAATTTCCAATCGGGTTGCCCCTCAAGGTTTTCGCCATGACACGATGCGCAATTCTGCGCGTAGACCTGTCGGCCGATTGCGAACTGTTCGATTTCGGCCGATGTTAGTTCCACCCCTACGCTCTGGCTTGAGCCGCTCAACGCACCCCAGGCCAGTAGGGCGGTAACGCTTACACCAACTAGGATGATAGCCCAAATCGGGATTCCCAAAACATTTGCGCCGTGACGCTTCTTGCTTTTCTTATTTGAATTCATACGATATCCCCTAGTTAAAATTTTAAATTTAATGCTTGTTTAATGCTTGATAGTACACCTACCTAAAGCTGATTCCATGAGATGTTTGGCTGAACGGCCGTAGGCCATTTGGCTTAATGTGTAAGTTTTGGAGCAATTCTAAGGTCAAGGCAGTCTTTAGCATATATCTATACACAAGTATGGCTCATACCCTTAAGGATTGAGAATTAAATAACTGTCACGATTTGAAAAACAGTGCTTGCTGTCTTCGCTGGCTCGCCCCTTAAAGTGTGTTTGCAACCTATTTTGATTTTTACTGAAAAATCCTGAATGGTAGGGCGGGTCAACTATCTGATAGACACAATCTTAAAACGACGTGTGTCGCTCCTATTTAAATACCGATGACACACCGACTCTATTCTACTGATCAATGTCACTGTCTCGATTTTTTTGCAATAGCTACAATGGATTTAACTTCATCAACTATTGATCGAGGTAATTCAAAAAAGGAAGGAACTAAAATGGCTACCTATAATCTTAATCACAAAATTTTTGGGCGTGAAGCGACAACAGAATACGCCGGAAGCGTCATCGGATATACGCTTGTTGGCTTACGCGTTTTAATGGGTTGGACACTGTTTCAAGGTGGTATTGTCAAAATACTTGACCCAGAATGGACAGCGGCCGGATTTCTACAATTTGGTCTTTCAGAAGGCAATCCGTTTATCGGTTTCTTTGGATCAATGGCAGGCAGCCCCGCCCTCGACTTTCTGGTCATGTGGGGATTAACACTCACCGGCTTAGGCTTAATGTTAGGTGCACTCACCCGTTGGAACGCTTTCTGGGGTGCATTCATGATGATCATGTTTTGGGCGGCTAGTCTGACGGGTGGCCTGGGCACATTCCTCGCACTTGAGCATGGCTGGGTCGTAGACGACCATATCGTTTATGCTGTTTTGCTCTTCGGATTAGGTGCGTTTGGTGCCGGCCGTATCTTTGGTGTTGACGGCTGGCTTGAAAACCGCTTTCCAACCCTGAAAGAAAACAGCTTCTACAACTTGCTCTTTGGATAACAGGCTCGTCTACTGAACCGATTTTTAATCACATCTGACTTGGCAGAACAAAAAATATTACTCGTCAAAGGTTTATCTTATTAAGCCAAATAGGCCAGAAATCAATTTGTTCTGCCTTTTTATGTTTCCTTTTCCCTTCTATTTTTATCTATTTTTTTATCTATTAAGGAAGGGCGAAAGGATAAGCAGAAAATCATATGATTCCTTACCTAATTGTAGCCCTCCTTTACATCCTCGTTGCTATTCTAGCGGCCTTAGAAACCTCTTTCATTAGTTGGGGGCTTTCTCCATGGTTTAACGGCATGATCTGGCTACGTCTCCATTTCATCACAATCGGGGTGACTACACAAGTTATCTTTGGTGTGACTCCCATCCTGATTGCCAAAACCTACAATCTACCGAAACCAAAAATGCGTTGGGACATTTGGTTGCTCTTAAATAGTGGCATGGTTTTATTGATCATGGGGATTCCGCTGATTAGCAAAATACCGATTATTAGTGGCGGAACTTTGACTTTTATCGCAGCAGTCTTACTGATCATTCAACTGGCGGGGATGAAAAGCGCTTCTGGAAAAAGCGATGCACCCAGCAATGGGCAAAAATTCTATATTTCTGGGCTAATCTTCCTCCTGATCGGGGTTCTGGTCGGCACAGGATTATTTACAGGCTGGTCTGGCCCGCTTGGTATTCGGGGCGATGCGGCCGAAGTACATATCCATGCCCAGAATTGGGGGTTTCTATCTTTAGTCTTTGCCGGTTTTTTCGTAGATTTATACCCAGTCTGGACAAACCGCCAGTTGTCCAATTCAAAAGCGATCACGCCTATTTTTTGGATGTTGACATGGGGTGCGCTAACGCTGGTACTCAGCCCGTGGTTTGGTAGCCAACTACTGGCCCTTATCGGTGCGCCGTTGCACGTTATCGCCTCGATCTGGCTGTTGGTTATCGCCATCAAACCCCTATATGGTGACAAATTAGCATGGACCCCCGGTATTTCACACTTGTTAGCATCTTATTTTTGGCTATTTGCCCCATTGCTAACCGCACCGTGGGTTATTTTTGGGATGGAAAGTGAGTGGGTTCCCACGGCCGCATTGAATTCGATGACTCCTCAAGCGTTGATCTATGGCTGGGTATTGCAATTTAGTTTTGCTATTTTGCCTTATTTGTATCATCGCTTTTTTCTGGGTGGCGAGAAAGCACAATTGGGCGGTACATGGCTTTCGTTTGCTTTAGTTAATGCGGGGTCAATCATTCTCTGGGCAAGCATCCTGATCGAACCCATGCGAAATAACCTGCATGGTGCAGCTTACATGTTGTGGGCGATATCTTTCTTACCTGTTACCTATGATATTTGGGAAAAGACAAAGGCTGGCATGCAGCAAGCTGAAAATGCGATTCCTGAGTAGACCCACCCACGCACCCAATTATAAGCAATTTTGGCATTAGCCAGGAACCTGTTGAGCGCGTAGATCGTAGGCTCTGCGCTCTTTTTTTAAAAAACTGTAAAGTCTTGATGTGGGGAATTTTAAAATGAAGCCAGTTTATTTAATTGTTTTAATTACTATTTTAGCGGCTTGCGGTAGTGATGGGGTCACGCCGATTGATGACACAACCCTTACCGCCTCCTACTCGGGGGATCCCATCCATGGAGAAAGGTTATATTTAGAAACCTGCATCGCCTGTCATGGACCTGGGGGAGAGGGGGTTGAGAATCTGGGTAAGCCATTTACAACGAGCGACTTTATCCGCGGTAAGACCGATCAGAGTTTGCAAGCATTTATTGAAGAAGGGCGTGCGGCCGATGATCCAGACAACACGACGGGCATTGCTATGTTGCCCAAAGGTGGTAATCCAACTTTGTCTGACGACGATATTTTAGACATCATCGCCTATATCCGCACGCTTCAGCATTAGGGCAATGAAGAGAGATGGCGCTGGAAATGCGGCTAGAGAACAGAACTCTAAAACCATGGCACATTACCTTCATTTCCATTATTAATGTCACTCATTATAAAGAGGGTACGGATCTATTATGCTAGTACTTGAGTGATTTAATTGTTTATACATACTACACAGAAGAAAAAGCACAACATTTTTTCTATCGATGACTCTAGAAAAGCTGGGTAGTTGTAGTGCAACAGTAGAAATCAAAAAAGGGCTATTGACCGTTTTAACAATCAATAGCCCTTTTTTAAATAAGAAATAAGCAATTTTGTGGCTGTCTCGTTTACGCCACGGCTATTCCAGTGTCACAGCAACCCCCTGCAGATTGTTTTCGGGCAAATCAAATGTCACGCTGGTCGCAACCTGCTTCGTTTTGCTTTCGTCTGAGTAGATCACCCAACGGAATGATTTTTCGCCAAAGTTAGAACGGGCGACCCACCAAACCACTTCCCAACTAGCAGAAGATGAGTCATAAGCAAGATTCCCTTGCCAACCATCTACATCGTTCCATTTGTCGTTGTGGTCTTGCCACTGAACAATGGCCCAGTTGTCTGCGCTCATTGTGTCATTGTCGGCCGCAGGAATATTCAGCGTAATGGTTGCGCCTACCACTGAAGGTGAGGGTGTCGTTTCGGCTGGTCCTGGGGTCGGCCGGGGTGGCAACACTGGGTCAATCACAGCATGAGAAGTGATAGGAAAAAAAGCGAGTGACACTAACATCATAACCAATAATAAACAGGTAATCAGACTTGTTTTAAAACGTTTCATTTTATATATATATCCAAAAGTTTAAAGTAATGGGAGCACTTTAACTCTCATTACTTTTTACAAATAACTTTGCTATGGGCGGGTGAGCAAGAGCATTGAACGTCTACTTGATCCTATCAAAAGATCAAGTACAGGCACTATGGATGAAGAAGTGGTGTTCGTTATATTATTATAAACTCCGCCTGCTATTTCATGCGATTCATTAATCGCAAAAAGACCAGCCTTATATCCAAGATAAGGCTGGTCTAACTGGTCTAAAAAGCGAACTTCCCTGCAACTACATTTGATCTTAGGAACGGAAATCTAATTAAGCACCGAAGTTGTATCCGCCGTTCCTTCTAAACTGACGATTAAATTCCTTGTTTTACGGGGTCCTGTTTGAGCTAGTTTCCCAGATATTTATATTTCAGGGTTGGCTTTATTGGCTTACTCTACAGTGTGTTTCGGCCGTCACCGCCACATTCACATCGGTTCTAAATTGCATATCCCAACAGTCAACTCCGGCCGCGGACGGCTGATACACTACGGCATTCAACTCGCCTTGATCAGTTAAAAACGTCAGGGTTCGTACGTCGCCAGTCTGCGTGAGACTAACAATCTCAGTGTGATCCCGGCCGAAATCGCCTAAATCGCGCATTTGCCTAGCCTCAATCTGCTGCGATAAATCAATCTGCTCGTGATAGCAGCCCAGTACATAAGGAGGTTCTTTCGTCGTGTAATAGACATACGAGCCATCAGCCAGCAGGTAGCCGTTACATTCAGTTAACGCTCCGTCTGGTAAATTATTAATGCTGTTGTAACGCCCTTCACCATAATAGTCGGTCGCCCCAGTCCCATAAAAAATACTCGCACCCCCTAGCGAAACAGCAATCGGTTTTGAAAGATCATGATCATCGAGCAAGCAAACAGGAGCGGTATGATAGTGGTAATCTTCCCCTTGACCGGCGTGTCCTCCACAATGATCGAGCTCCCCCTGTTCAACCGTATCAAATTTCGATTCATAGACATAGCCAGCCCCTAAATCAACGTCCGGCCGTTTATCAAAATGATAGACAGGCACCCCATTCACCGCCATCGCGACAGGGCCACGGGCATGCACTTCGCCGTGTTCACTCAACCAAACCGGCTCAGTTGGAAAGCGCCAGGCGCTATCTCCTTCATAAGTAAATGTTAAAGGCACACGCAAAATCCAACTGGTGATACCACGCATCATCTCATGGCTGGGCTGACCTGTTTCCGATTCCACAATCAGCGTCCCGTTTTCACAAGTAAAATCAACCAAATCGTCGTGTGCTTCAAAAACACTGCCTTCAGCACAAAGATCATGATGATGATCAACTTCGCCTTGGTGATCCAGGGCTACTTCTGCCTGAGCGACTGTCTCTGGTTCGGCCGGTACAGCAACCGATTCCGCAGCTACCGGATTATCCCGATCAAAAATTACATCAAGATCAGCCGTCGCCAGCGTAATGCCATCAATCGCGGCTAAAAGTGTTTCACGATCAGCATTTGCCGGATCAGCGATTTCAGCCACGGCCGAAAGTGCGTACAGATGGAAGGTATAGAGTTTCTCGCCTGGCCCTTTTGAACAGGGGGGAGCGTAAGCCTGCTGATCGTTCACACTGTTGGTTCCCAGCGTACCAGCCATATTGGAACCCGCATCTAGCGAGTTAACATCGGCCGGTATCCCAAACGCAACCCAATACCAATGGTAATCCTCAGGTCCAGGCTGATGGTCCATCAAAAGCGCATAGCTCACGGTTCCGGCCGGTGGGTTATCCCAAGCCAATGGCGGTGTCAGGCTATCCCCATCACAAGTGAAATCAACGGGCAAAACGCCGTTGTTTTGCATCATTGGGCTAGTGAGACTAAACCCGCTTACACTTGTATCTTCTGCTATAACCACGACTGGCGGTTCAACCGGGCTAGATTCAACTTCCTCTTCTTCACCCGGCCGTGGGGGTCCTGGCGGAGTACACCCGCTCAATGTCAGAAAAATCAAAACGAGAACGGACAGATTTACAATTGCTTTCATTTGAGTCATTCTTTACTCCAAAAATTTTTGATATGACAGTGAGCATAGACTCAAATCTTAAATGTAAAATAGGGTTTTAGTTTAGATTTGGAGTAGTCATCGGCCGAATGTTGAGTTCCTTCATAAAACCTAACAAGAGTGACTCAGCAAATGGTTTTTAGTCAATGGGCACGTCAAACGTTTTAAGCAACGACCCCAATGCCAAGTAAACGGCCACAGTAAACACAGCGTCGAGCATCCCCTCTTTGCCAACCGTTTCGAGCAAACCGGCCGCCGTTTCAACCGTCATTTGCTGCTGGGCAATGATTTGATCCACACAATCGATGATGTGCCGCTCATCGGCCGACCAGCCTAAGGCCAACGATGAGTTGGCCCCTTTCACCCGCTCAATCTCATCGAGCGAAAGCCCGGCCGCTTGTCCCCGCACCACATGATGACTCCATTCATAGTCAGACTTGATCTGATGTGCGACGCGCAAAATCAAAATCTCACGCTGACGGTCACTTAACGAGCTATCCCGCACAACGTGATAACGCAAGGGCGTATACGCCTCCATCAGCACCGGATTGTGCGCAATCATCTTATGAATATTGAGCGGGTCGCCCAACCGCTGAGCGATATGTTGAATATTTTCAGCCCATTCTGCGGCCGGTAGTGGTGTAAGTAGTTCGTTTCGTTTCATATAAAAAAAGGCCAGGCGGGTCTCTGAAACCCGTCTGGCCCTATGACTCTATTCAGGCGCAATAATCGGAGCTTTGTCCGCAAACAGTTTTGAATCAATCGGTTCTAGCCCATCAAAAAGCGAGCCAAGCTCAAACCATGATTTCGGGGCTGCTTGTCCCCACAACGTCTGCCTTTGCGGATCACGCAGGTCCCACAAGCGAGGTGGCAAGTCAGGATCCATCGTCAGGAAATCGCACGCAAACGGTTCAAAACGATGGCCGTCCCGGTCGCGAATATACAAGAAGAAGGCGTTGCTGATACCGTGTCGGCCGGGGCCACGTTCCAATGCATCTGCATGGCCCGATGTCGCCAGCGTGTCGCATAGATGGATAATGTCCATCATAGACGGGTTCCAGATACCAACATGATGCAAACGAGGGCCACGGCCATTGGTAAACGCAATGTCATGCACCCCGCCTTTACGATGCATCCAGCTTGCCCAAATGTCAGAATCGAGATTGTTAATATCTCCAATCGTCGCTTCGGTCATCTGGAAACCAAGATTGGCATAGTAGTGGGTTGCCGCATTCACATCGTTGTGAAACAAATTGACATGATCGATGCGCTGCACCCGACTGCCATGATATTTGCCGTACTGCTGCAAAATATCATCGACAAACTCCATCGTGGCATAAAATTCAAACGGAATTCCAAACGGATCACGTACTTTCAACGTGCGCCCTTGGCCTGCACGTTCCACCCATTCGGCCGGTAATCCCTGGCCGGTGTAGAACGTATACGCCTTGTCTAAATCTTCTTCGGTCCGTACCCGAAAGCCGAGCGCATTCACAATCGGTTTATCCGCTTTGCGTAGCACCAGCGAGTGGTGATTACGCTCTTCCATGCCGCGCAAATACATCGCGTCGGCCGATTCATATTCCATGTGATAGCCGATAATATCGTGATAATACTCACGGCTATATCCCATATCAGTGATGGCAAGATCAGCATACGCCACTCGCACAATATGGAAAGGTGGTTCTAAGTTTGGTGTTGGTAATGACATGTTTTTCTCCAAAGATATTAGATGCTAGATATTAGTGAGTTGGTTCGTTTTAAAGACTATTGGGTAAATTCCGGATTAGGGCATGAGTCATCCTTTGAATTTGGCCGATCTCATCTTTTGGAAAGCTTTTCGTTAAAAGGCAGTAACTATTCAGGTGCGCCACCAGCATGTAGAGGCTATGTCA
>JBLIMP010000135.1:0-11872 GCA_047638855.1 Cellvibrionaceae bacterium
CTTTGACATCGGGCAAACCGTGTGGTGCCTGAGCAACCCCATCGGCCACACAAATTGCACCGGCCGCATGGGCGATTTTCGCCACTTCGGCTACTGGATTGGTTTCTGCCACCACGTTTGACGCATGGGGAAAAGCAATCATGCGCGTTTTATCGCTGATGAGCGCGTGCAAATCGGCCGGGTCCAAATGTCCCGTTTCAGGATTCACAAGCCATTCCTTCACAACAATGCCGGTGTTTGCCATGCGTCGCCACGCCCCAGCATTTGCTTCGTGGTCTTGATTCGAGACGATAATTTCATCCCCATCTTCCCACATACCGCGCAAAGCGTGAGACAACACATAGGTATTTTGAGAAGTTGAGGGGCCTAAGTGCAATTCGTCAACACCCACATTCAGATAGGCGGCCAACTGCTCATAAGACTCGTCTATCGCTTCTCCACCAGCTCTTGATGCGGGTGACAATGAAGAACTATCGGGCTGAATTTTTGTTTGCGTGTAAAAGGTCATCAACCGATCAATAACCTGTTTACAAGTATAGGAACCCCCAGCATTATCAAAATAGCTCCATCCATCAAGAGATGGTTCTGAAAAAGCGGGAAATTGAGAACGGACAAAGTCTAAATCAAGCTGTGGCATGGAATTTTTTACCTCTAGAATTTTTTATAAAGATGGGAGATCAAACACACACAACTGGTTTAATACCCCCCAACATCAACTGGGCAACTTTATCTTGATTGGTGAAACAGACAAACAAAAGCGACCCAATCTAACAAGGTTTGAATCGTCAGTCT
The DNA here is from genome assembly GCA_047638855.1 of Cellvibrionaceae bacterium. GTDB lineage: Bacteria > Chloroflexota > Anaerolineae > Promineifilales > Promineifilaceae > WTJY01. The sequence goes on from JBLIMP010000135.1 coordinate 793, forward strand.
GTTGCATGATTTAATAGTGGCTTGCGACAAGTGAATCATAGGCTAAGCTCTGAACAAGAATCATTAGAAAAAGAGATCTCAAAAATGAATTTAAAAGTTATAGGAGCAGGACTGGGTCGTACAGCCACTTCATCCTTAAAAAGGGCACTCGAACAGCTACTAAACGCCCCTTGCTATCACATGAGCGAACTGATGGAGAACTCAGACCACAACCCGATTTGGCATCAGGCCGCATTTGGGAATATGCCGGACTGGCACAGCGTACTCCCTGAATACGTTGCAACCGTTGACTGGCCGGCCGCTGCTTTTTACCCAGAACTCAGCGTGGCTTTTCCAGAGGCACTTGTCATCTTATCGACCCGCTCAGCAGAATCCTGGTGGGACAGCGCCCGCCAGACAATCTACGCACCTCCCCTTTCCAAGCCCTCAGTCTATACAGAAACGATGGGGCAGATCAGCGTCACCCGATTCCCGATTCATCCGATTATTCACACAGATAAAGAAGCGAGCTTGGCTCTATTTGAAGATTGGAATCGCAAAGTGATCGAGTTAATCCCGGCCGAACGTCTGCTTGTATGGCAAGCCAGCGATGGATGGGGGCCGATATGCCAAGCTCTGCAACTGCCTGTTCCCGACGAACTATTTCCTTATACCAACACAAAAAAAGAATTTCGCGCGCGTGTTTTAGGCAAAGATTAACACCCTTCGACTAGGCTTACGCCGGAGTCTCAGGGCGCGCATCCTGAGCTTGTCGAAGGATATCTGTTTATCTGCTAAATCCTGTCAAAATCTTATTCTGGAACAACTCTAATATGCAAAATCCTTCTCTGGACGAAGCTGCTAGGTTGTGCTACTTTCCCCTCATTATGTCCAAAATGTCCAAACCATCTAAACCGAACTTTCTTTTCATCATGTCTGACCAACTACGGCCGGACCACACCGGATTTGGCGGCAACCAGCTTGTCAAAACGCCAAATCTCGACAAGCTGGCCGCCCAGTCAAAAAACTTCACCAAAGCCTACTGCAATTCACCCTCATGTGGCCCTAGCCGCTGTTCGCTCACCAGCGGCCGAATGCCTTCTACTATCGGCAGTTGGACCAACGCACTTTCGCTCGACCCTGAGTCAAACACATTTGTGCGAGTATTGCGCAAAAGCGGTTACAAAACCGGCCTCGTCGGCAAAAGCCATCTGCAAGATTGTATCGACCGTCGCCCGTCTGAAGACGGCTCTAATATGCTTGATTTAAGCAAGATGGGCTTAGTCCGTCGGCCGCCAGAAGGGGAAGGACATGCGGTTGAACGCAGTTGGCAACAAGACCCCAATTGGGATAAATGGGAACGCCATTGGCTACATAAAGAAGGGAAAGTTGAAATGCCCAAAGATTATTACGGTTATGATCATGTTGAGCTGACGTTAAATCACGACGACCGGCCGGGCGGCCATCACTACTGGTGGGTTAAAGAACAAGGTGGCAACCCGGACAAAATCGGTGGATTAGCCAATGCCATCGACCCATTTGAGCCGTGGGTGCAGGTTTGGAAAAGCAGCTGCCCGTTGGAGTTCTACACCACCAATTTCATCACCGAACGGTCGGCCGCATTTATGGAAGAGGCCGTCGCTAGCGACGAACCGTTTTTCTTAACCGCCTCCTTTCCCGATCCGCACCATCCATTTGGTGTGCCTGAACCTTACTACAGCATGTATGACCGGGATCAGATCACCTTACCGGAAACGTTTCACAACGATCACGCTAACGGAATGCCCCATCTTAAAAGAATGGCCGACGAACGAGGAGCCAACAAGCGTGGCCCATTTAGCTTTAGCGTCAGCGAAGAGCAATATCGCGAAGCAACTGCGGTTGAGTATGGCTCAATCACCCACCTTGATGAAGGGATCGGCCGCTTGTTGGCCAAACTAGACGAGCTAGGCGTGGCTGACAATACAGTCATTATCTTTTGCGCTGATCATGGCGATTTAGGTGGTGATCATGGGCTGATGCTCAAATTTGCCGCCCATTATCAGGGGGCGATCAATGTACCCTTGTTGATTTCTGCCCCCGGAGTTCAACCTGAGCAAACCGGCTCGATGGCTTGCTTGCTAGACATCGGCCGAACGGTGCTCGATTTAGCTGGCGAACAACCTTACATCGGCATGCAGGGGCACAGCCTACGGCCGGTTTTGGCAGATAGCGCAGTCGAAGTGCGTGACACTGTTTTGATAGAGGAGGCTTATCAAGCTGACTTTATCGGATTAGGCACCGATCATTTCATGCAAACCCTTGTCACCGCCCAGGCACGGCTGACTGTTTACTTTGGCTCTGACATGGGCGAACTCTACGATCTGGAGAATGATTCGCTCGAAACGGAGAATTTGTTTGACAAACCAGAAGCGGCCGGATTAAAAAGCAGACTCATGGCTCAACTTATTCAAGAGATGATCGCGCATCGAGATTTGTCCCGCTACCCTGTTTAAACCTTGTTGTAGGCCAAGACATGATTTTGCGCCCTGCTAACTAAGAAAAAAATGTTATGTAAACTTTCCAGCAAATGAACACGGCCGAATATGAATAAATAAATCTGTGTCCATGCCTGTCGTGTCCTTGTTTCTTATTGTGTGTAGGGGGTTTTCACTCCATGAGTTGGCTGAATAGATACCTTTGTTTTCAATCCGCCGTCCAAGACGTTTATATATGAGAATATTAATCTCTATTTCCACCCTATTCAAGTTTATAGCGAAATTCGAAACGTTGGCTCATTACTAATCAGTTGGTTCGCGTAATACATAGCCGACTCCGCGTTCACTCATGATCCAACCTTGCCATGGCTCAATCGCTTTACGCAAACGCTTGATCAGTGTCTTCAACCGATCAGGGTCGTCAAGCAGTGCTTCACCCCAAACCGCCTGCTCAAGGTTATCCGCATCAACCACTTGGCCAGGGGTAGATGCCAAACGAGATAAGAGATCAAACTGACTAATTGTTAAAGTCAATTCTCGCCCCTTGACAGTGACCCGATGACGATTGAGGTCAATCACAAAAGGGTCAGCTTGAATCACATGTTCAACCGTCTGATGGCGTACATATCGGCGCAGTATATCGTTACTAAATGTCAGGCGCAGACTACTTGTTCCATCTCTTTTGTCTCGAATTAGACATTGCTGGTCAAGACTACGAATGACATCTGATGCCCCTTCACCAACCACAAGTGCATATTGCTCGTCTGGCTTTAGATTTTGCCATACATACCCTAAGTGAGAATCAGCCTCACGCTCTACTGCTCGATCTAGTCGTTCAAAATCTTCGGCTCGATCTTTACTTTGTTCGTCTTTGCCGTCCCCGTCTTTCTTATTTTCGACCAACATCTGCCAAGCATGATAACCAGCAATGTGCAAGAAAAACGGATGAGGGCCAACGAGATAAATAAGATGCTCCGATAGTGAATCTGAAAAACGAACGCCAGTATTTGCCAAGCGATCTTCTAATAAATGCTCAGCATCAGAATAATCAAATAACCCAAGTGAAAGACTAACAAATATATTGAAAAAGGGTGAACTTAAGATTTCTTCAGAAGCGGTTATTGAAAACAGCGGCCGTTGGCTAGCAGTTACAAAAGCGATCCCATAACGGGTTGTAAGCCCTCGTAGGCGGGTGAAGAAGTAAGGGGTAAGGTTTTCATTGGCAGCCAATAGCTCGAACTCATCCAACAAAATGACAATGGGAACACCGGAGCGACTCACAGCACCCAACATTCGATCAAGCGCACGCCATGTACCCGCAGAGGTTTTGATATCAACTTTGATCCCAGCGTTTTCAATCGCCATCCCAATCTCATCGAGCAGGACTTCATACACTTCTTCGGCCGGTGCACCGCCGATCATTTGGCAATCGATAAGGATAAAAAGAGCGTTGGGCGTGTCCAACTGATGGGAAACGCGCACGCTGTCTTGACACAAATTAAACAATAGCGAGCTTTTGCCAATACGGCGCGGCCCTGTTAGCGAAACGCTCTGTCCATTGCGCAACAAACCTAATATTTGGGTTGTTTCAGATTCACGGCCGAAGAATCTTTCTGGTTCGCGTATCGCGCCCCGATGATAAAAAGGATTGTCCATAGAGAAGTTGAAAATAGAGGTTGAAAATTCAATAATTCGGGCGTTTAATAATTTAGAAAACAAATAATTGCGATTACACTCAAAACGTTTCTCAATTTGCGAATTGGAAAATCTATAATTTGTTGAACAATTAATGTATTAACTCCCAAGATGATACCCTTTTTTATGTAAACGCTCTACTCTCACCTATTCCAAGAGCATCGTTTCTTTCAGTGAAATCAATGATATCAATATAGAAGAATACGCCGTTGGCCTTTCCAAGGAAACCGTTTGACGATTAAGATGAATTTCACGCATAAACTTTTCAAGGGCTTCAATTCCCTTCTGCCTACTCGCTCTAGCAAAACTGAATCAGTCTTTTTATATAGAGAAAGTGATAGCCAGCGAATGATTGAATCTGTTTGGCTCCATCTCTATCATTGATTACCTCCTTTGTTGCATGCTCACCCCTCTTTTATCCCATATCCCACGCACCTTGCACAACTGATTCCCCAAATAGCTTGTAGCTCTCCCATTTTAGACCCAACTGACTATCTAAGAAGAGAAAAGGAAGAGAAAAGTCATCTTCCTTTTCAGCCGCTTCTATATTTTCTACAAGGAGTCAGCGCAACTTACCTAGTTTAGATTCAATCACTTCTTCAATTTCAACAAATGCTGGCTTTTTATTCTGACCTTGCCAAGTTCGGTTGCTTTTAGTTCAATCGCAATATTGATCGAATTATTCGCAAGGGAATAAATGCTTGGGTGTATAAAACCCCAGCCTTAATAAACGTTTTCTAAAACATGTATAAAGGCTAGAGAAATCAGACGCAACCAGCCATCTAAACAAATGGTCAGTTAGTCATGATATTGTCTACGGCGAGCAACAACCTTCGCTTTTTTTAGTGATTCTTCCTTTTTCCGCCGTGCCTCATGCCATAAATAAATAAAAGCGGGTGCTGAAGCAATTGCCAATAATGAACCATACAAAGTAATTTCGCTCATGTGATAACCTTTTAAAGTTGATTGTAATTTCGAAGTTCACAGATTTAACCCTCACCAACTAGATGAGGTCTTAGTAGATATTCTAATCACTTTTACGGTTGGGATCAATAAGGCAAATAGACCTATAGCCTTTTCCTTTTCCAACGTTAATACTTGGGCGGATTAAACACAGAAATTCTTCACTTTACAATGTATTGTCTAAAGGTATCGAACTTCGGATTAGAATTCCGTTACAATTAGCTTGCACAAAGCAAAAACATGATCGCGTTTAAACAAAAAAAATCAGCCCTATCTTTATGAATTTTAGAAGATTCAGCAAGGAAGGTTACTTCCCCCCAGCCAAAAGGTATTTCATCTCTCTTGCCATACTAGCCCTTATGATCGCCATCTCGGCGGCGGCGGTTCTCAATATCGTTCACATTTTGGACAGAGTCTTTGCTCCCCAGCATCTTGCAAATAATACAGAAAAAATAGCCTTGTCGGCCGATTTGCAAACGCTCGACCTTGAAAAACAAGAGATGCTTTCTTCCTCACTTTCTTCCTCATCAGAAGAAAGCATCGAGAAGAATCAAGACGACGACGAGGCTCGATTCGACAAGATTGTTATCTCATCTAAAGATGATCAGTTGACCGGAATAGGTCCAAAGACTGCGAGCACCAACCTTGTGCAAAACCCTGAGGTAGTCGCTGATTTAGAAGCCGAAATTAAATTGCCAAAAGTTAAACAACTCATTTTGCCTAGCATTGCGATTACAAGCACCATAGTAGATGTCCCAATTATTTCTGGAAATTGGGATATCTCGCAACTTGATCAGGATGCTGGCATATTAGAAGGATTTAAAAAACACCCAGAAGGCTCTGGCCCCCTAGTCATTGTGGCACATGCAACAACTCAATGGCCAACGGCCGGACCCTTCGCAAATTTGCAACTTATGAGCCTAGGCGATCCTATCATATTGAAAATTGAAGACACTGAATATCTTTATGAACTTAGTCGCTTTTTGATCGTTGACACAACTAATGTGGGCGTCCTAAATAAAAATGGGGAGGATGGCATAGTTTTAGTCACTTGTGGGAACTATAATTCTTTGACAGGACTCTACGGATCCAGATTAGTAGCCTATGGAAATTTAAGAGAAACACGCCCTGAAGCACCTGAAATAAATAATTAATATTCTCTCAGAGCCGTGCCAGATAATGGCAATGAAAATCTAAAAATTGTTCCATCCGATGAAGTTTCTTCAACTTCAATTGTTCCATCGTGAGCTTCAACTGCCATTTTGCAAAAGGCAAGCCCCAATCCACTCCCGCTTTCATCATGATCACCCGTTACAAATTTTTCAAATATGTGGGCAGTCATATTGCTTCTAATCCCAGGGCCAGTGTCTTTAACACGAATATTAATGACCCGTAATTCTGAGTTGAGCTGACAAGCAATATAAATAGTCCCGTTCTCCGGCGTAAACTTCAAGGAATTTCCCACGAGGTTTTGAAGAACTCTCGAAATAAGCTCTTTATCAGCATCTATATTCACCAACTCGGCCAAAGCAGAGTAATTGCTCTCAAGAAGGATATTTTTCTTTTTCGCTTCAGGTTTCATTAAGTGCATGCTTTCGTCAATTAGAGTGCGAATATCAAAAACTTCACGCGAAAGTGGCATCTTTCGATCTTCAAGCTGACTGATATCAAGAATCGCATTCACCAACCTGAGCATTCTTTCAACCTGGGTCGATGAAATATCAAGCATTTGTGTTTCTGTCTCTCCAAGTGCTCCTTGGCTATGGAGTGCATCGGTTAACAGCTTTAATCCAGTATCAAGCATCCAAAGAGGGTTTTTTAAATCGTGAACAATGCTATGTGTTAGATCGTTCCGCATACGCGTCAATAACTTCTCTTCTGTAATATCTCGAATGACATACAAACAGCCAATGTATCCTTCTTTTCCAGTTACAGGAAGAAAGGATATAGAGACGATATTTGAGGCTAGCTCATATTCTTGGGGTTCTGTCTGGAAATTAGCAGGGTCGGCCGATTGTATTGAGGCAAGTTGATTTAAAAAAATTTCAGAAAACTCGGGAAAACCAGCACTTAACAAGTTTTTGCTAAGTTCGCTGACTGGTTTTTTAAGCCAATCGGTAGGTTGATGATACAAATTAAGCAAATCCAATGCTGGTTGATTAACGACTAGGATATCTTGGTTTTGACCAATCAAAATAATTCCATCATTACTTGAATTAATCAAAGCCTCCAAGCGTCCTTGCTGTTCAGAAATTTCTTGAAAAAGATGGGCATTAGTAATTGCGAGAGAAGCCGCTTCTGCGACAGATTCAATCAAGGTCACATCGTCTTCAGAAAATGAATATGACTTGTCATCACCAAAAGCAAGTACGCCGTCGGTCTTCCCCTTCATTTGAATAGGAACATAGACTTCGCTTCTTGTATTTAAATGCAGAGGGAAATGGCTACTGAGTCCTAAGGTGTTAAGAACCTCGACTTTCCTGTTCTGAAGGAAAGCCTCCCCAGCGGCCATTGATTCGTCAAGCTTAATCCGGTAATCGCTATGAAGCAAGTTTGTTCCTTCTTGGGCAACTGGAACTAAAAAGCGGCCTGTTTCATCTGGTTTTAAAATAGCGGCCGTTGACCAACCAGTAAGTTCGATCATTCTTTTAACTGTTCGGCGTTCTACCGCCCCTGGTGTTAGCTCTTGGCTAATAGATTGCAAAACATCGTACAAGGATGTTTGTCGATCCACCATTCTTTTTTGTTCTTCAAAGATTTGTGAGTTACGAACTACTAGCGCAATCTGACTGGCAGCATCTTGCATCAACTCTAGATCATCATCACGAAAGTGAGTGACATGTGGATGAATAAGCGTCAAAATACCAGTAACGGTGGTTCCACTATTAATTGGAACACCCAAAACTGAACCAGCTTGATATGGTGCGTCAGGCAAGGTAATCCAACGGTCATCGTTTCCAGCGTCGTTTAATATAACCGCTTGTCCTGTTCGAAAAATCCAACTTGCTAGCCCATCACGCATCACTTGCCCTACAAGTTTTTGCGATTCATCCCCCTGGTTGGATCGCCGCGACAGATAGCTATTCGTCACTTTTCCGCCAGGATCTACAAGTAATAGACTACCAACCTCTGACCGAGTTATTGTACAGGCTGCATCTAGAATTGTTTCTAGTGCGACTTCAAGAGAGGTCGTCATGGCTGTCGATCTCACTATTCTCAAGAGCCTGTCAGACAGGTCTTGTCTTGCAAGCAACTCTCCTTGAATCTCTTGTTGCCGGTTCATCATTTCCTGCATAAACCGGCCGTTTTGCTTTATTTCAATCGACTGTTCTTTAAGTAGGGTTAATTCGTTTTTTGAAGATGCGTATGCTGTATACAAAAAGCCGGTGAATAGAAACACAATCAGTGTTATTGTTGCAAGAAGGCCCAAAGAGGTAGTCATCTCTGGGTCAGAGACAAAGGTTTGATAAATCAAAACAGCAATAAATGCTATTGAAATCATACTTATTGAGATTAGGATGTATGAGGACGGTTTATAATTAAAGATAGATGTAAACCTTTTTGGGGCTGATTCTGAATCAGTCTCGGTGTTTTTCGGTTTTATATTTGTGTGGGTAGAATTAAATTGTGCCATTATATGTGACAAGAATCAGGAGCTTAGGGCCTTCATGAGCACAAAACACTAGAACATTAGGTTTTCACGCCACTGAAGCTAATTGACCTCGGCATTCAGATGTATGTTAACGAATCACCTTCATAAAACAAACAAACTATGGTCCTACAACCATGACTATCGATTACACGCGAATTCGGCCGTAAGCATCTTGGCATTCGCTCAATCTCCAGCCAGCAACTTTGCATGAGAAGGGAAGTGACAAATTCGAAGTTAAAGCTCCAATGGCAAATTCCCCTCCTTTCTAAACATACTTATAATTACTCGATGCCATTCCTTTTAACGACAAAACTCAACCCGCCCAAAATACCTCAGACATTCGTGTCACGGCCGCGGCTAAATGAAAAGCTAAAGGTTGCTATTCAAGGCAACGCAAAAAAAGTAACTCTAGCTAGGCGATTTCCGAGAATAAAACATGCAATTGCATCAACAAAATCGCCTCACCTCGTCAACTTGATTGACACAGCCAATTCCCCCTGAGCTAGTTTACTAGATAGTTATTTTTCGGGGTTGGCCTTACTGCCCCGGCCGGGTATGGTAAAACCACTATGATAGCGAATTGGCGAAAAGAGTTGACCCAGATTAAGACAGCTTGGTTATCGCTCGACGAATTTGACGATGATCCGCTCCGCTTTCTGAGCTATTTTATTGCGGATTGGCAATCGACTGACGACACACTCGGCCTGCGCGATCAAACGGTAACAATACGATTTTTGAACGGCTGGCCCTTTTGGTAATGGCCTATATTCGCCAAGCACAAGGGGAAGGTAGACAAGCGCTTCAATTGATGGAGCGGGCGGTTGAACATGCGAAAAAAGGCAAAAACAAGCGGCAGCTATTACAACGGGGTGGGAACAAAGAACATATCGGCCGAATTCAGGCCGCCTTTTTGCCTGTAGCAACAACACATCAGGACCTAATAGACCCACTCGCTAAGCGAGAGTTGAAAATTCTGCACTTGATTGCGGCCGGTTTATCTAACCCTGAAATCGCTGATCAACTCATCATCGCAACTGGGACAGTCGCCCGACACACCAATAATATCTTTGGAAAACTAGCGGTACGAAATCGAACCGAAGCCACCCTACAAGCAAAAGCTCTCAATTTGATTTAGGCGATCTGAAAAAACAAATTATTTAGACCACCTCGCCACTAATACAGCGGTTCCCCATAATCAAGGTAAGTCAAATAGAGGCGCGAATCAAATTCAAGCTGATGATAATCTGGCTCCATGTACTCACACAATTGATAAAACGCTTTGTCATGATTTTTTTCTTTAATATGAGCCAATTCATGTACCACAATCATGCGCAGAAACTCCGGTGGCGTTTGTTTGAAAAGCGAAGCAATACGAATTTCATTTTTTGATTTAAGTCGCCCCCCTTGCACACGGGAGATTTGGGTATGCAACCCTAGTGCATGATTGATCACACTAATCTTCTCGTCGTATACAACTTTGCTGAGCGGTTTTGATTTGCGAAGATAATCGTTTTTAAGCTCCATTGTGTATTCATAAAGGGCTTTTTGCGAGCGAATGTCATGCGCAGTCGGATATTTTTTTAAAATGAATTTCCCTAATCGATTTTCATCGAGTAAGGTTTGAATTTGGCTGAGTAATTGAGGTGCATATCCACTAAGATATTTAAGTTGTTCCATATTTAACCGTGCGATGATAATTATTTCACTCATAAAATCGAGATGTAGATTTTATGAGTACCGCACGCATATGGTACACAAATGATGCGTAAGAGCGAAATTTTTTTGATTAATAGTGCCTTCAATCTACTCAACAGGAATCAAAATGAAAATATCTAAACATGGTAAAACGACTTGTAAACTAACCCGGCTGGGTCTTGTAAATTGCTATTTAGTCGATGAAGGTGAAACCCTAACCCTGGTCGATGCCAATTTGTCAGGATCAGCCAATCTCATCCTGAAAGCTGCGGCCGACATTGGCAAGCCTATCACTAAGATTGTAATCACCCACGCTCATATAGATCACGTTGGCTCGATAGACGCACTGGCGATTGAACTCCCAGAGATTGAGTTTTATGCTTCAACCTGCTCGGCCGCCTACATGAAGGGAGATTTCTCATTGCCTGCTGGAGATACAGGAACTGTCAAAAAGGGGAACTTTCCTGCTGTAGCTCTCCGGCCGACCCAAATCATCAAAGATGGCGATCAGATCGGATCGCTTATCGCCATCGACTCACCCGGCCACACGCGTGACCATATTTCATGGCTAGATGAGCGAGATAACACGTTGTACTGTGGCGATTCATGGCAGTCGGCC
>JBLIMP010000136.1:0-11870 GCA_047638855.1 Cellvibrionaceae bacterium
TGTGGGGATGCTGTTGCATCAGCAACTATCATATCAATGATGCGATAGCCAAGGGCTCGTATCGATTCACCATCGAGTTGATGAATTCCGTTGTTATCAATAGGTTCTATTCTTTTTACAGGTTTGTTCGTCAGAATGTTTTCCTTACTTTATTGTCAATAATACGCTAGAGCTTGAGGTCTCTAAGTTGCCGCTATCATCTACTGCACGGCAAATCAGTACGTAGGTTCCCGTCTTTGGTGGCTGCCATTCATAATGCCATTTTTTCCGTCCTACGGCCGGATGCCATCTTTTACCCCCATCAAACGAAATTTCAACGGCCGCAACAATCCCCCCGCCAGAGTCTTGTGCAGTCCCGCGTACTATGATCGCTTGAAGCGGCATTGCACCATCAGCCGGGGAATCTATTTTCGAGATAGGTGGCTCGCTGTCGGCCGACTGTTCGCCCCGAATCAAATCAGCTTGCAATTCAGCCGGTTGTACCCCCATATCCGCAAACAGATTCACAGTTGCCTGCTGAATCGTTTTATCTGGTCCATGTGGGTCAACCCCGATACGGGTTGAGCTTGAATTGGCCCGCTCTGGAGGGACACCCGTATCAGTATCGTGATGGGCATCTAGCCCCCACCCCCATTGAACGGTGCCAGCGCCAAATACAAGCGCCCCGCTTTTGTGGCGGTACATTGTCAGATGGTGGGTTGCCGTGCCCGAATCATACACAGTTCCCTGATCTTGCACGTACGGCACGTTATTGACTGTTGTTTCAGACATCCGAAACAACCCTGCCGGGCGGAAGCCGTTATCTAGGTCTTCATCCCATTCATGCCCCAACAGCCCTTTCAGCAAGACGGCTCGCTCACCTGGTTTAAGATCAGCAACCTTCGTATTACGCCACAAGCGAAGCTGGCTATATTCGGCCGGCACAATCAAAGGATCATTACGCCAAGCATTTACTGTGAAAATCGTTCCGGTTAATGCGTTCTCCGGCTGCGCTCCTTCTGGGTTAAACGGCCGGCCGTCGCGCCAGGTCCCTGTCCATACATCGGGATTAGGATCGATTTTGGCATTGTCGTGGGTTTCTTTATAAACCACCATCGTTCGATAATCAGTTGCCGTTCCATCAATACTCGGCTCCCAACGGGTTTTCCAAAAAACCTCATTACCGCTGAAAAAAGCTAGATTAACCCCGGCAGCACGCGCCGCCTCTACCTGTTTCCGCTGGCCCAACGACCAATATTCGTCATGCCCCACCGACAAAAACAGTTGATGATTTTGAATCAGCCCACCACGTCGGTCGCTATCAACACCAGTTGTGTACGTCACATCGTATCCATTGCGTTCAAGCCAGCGCACAAACGGATATTCACCATTAAACACCTTGTTGACCGCTCGGTAATGACGGGTCTCAATCGGCCGGTTATAACTAACCTTATGTGCTCGATTTGGCTTACCATGAATGCGTGGATAGTCAGGGTCTAGCTCAGCGTATGTACTGTGTCCCCCGTAGCGATTATACGCCTGCCATGTTGTATCTGATGTCTGGAAGATGATGTCAGAGCGGCTGGCATCATCTCGCACAATAAAATAGATGTGGCTTGCACGAGGTTCAGAAAGCGCATTTGCTAATTTGCCGTGCCCCGATGCTCCGTAGGCGTGTTCAGAGGCTTGTGGTGGGTTTATTGGCCCGTCTTGACTGTTGTCAGCCCGCCAACTTGCCCTATCAGTATCTTGGCGCACCAAGCGAGCAAAATAGATACCGGAAGTTGCTTCGGCCGGGCAATGCCATGAAGCTGAAACAGACCAATTGCCGCAGTCATATAATTTTGTAGTCGCATCACGAATTCCTTCAGGCTGTTGTTGCGGCAAGTCGGCCGAAGGTAAAATTGAATCAACTTTGCGTGCTCCCATCCCATCGTAGAATCCCATTCTATAAATATCTATGCGATAATTGCTTGAGTCAGTTTTGATTTTAAACTCAATCGTTTCTCCCAAATCAATACTGACATCATGGCCAAACCCCTGGATTGATGGGTCTCCCCAGCCATTGATATCCCACTCAGTTGCCGGGCTACCTAGCAAGCGGTTTTCTATCACAATTTTGTTTAACGTTTTCATATGATCTCTCACCTTTTAATAGGTAAGCTCCCAATCAAGAAATCGGGCCACAAAGGTCGACCCTTTAGCCCAAGACGGCAGCCGAATCTTTATTCGGTTACAAGTTATTCCAAAAACGAACCTTTGCTAACTTCCCACTCTGATCCAACTGGATATCAACACTTGCATCCGCTTTTTCCCCTTTAAACGTGATAAGGGCACGATTACGACCATCGCTTTCCACAATGTCACCCATCACACAGATTCCACAAATCAAACGCGCCAAGCGAATTTTATCCCACAAATTCGCTTGATCAGAATCATCGCTTCGCAGATCGTCGAGCGATGCCAAAACCGGCTGCGCTACAAGCTTTATCAGTCGGGGAATCATAGTCTCCATAGCGGTGGACAGAGGTAATATAGACTTTATATCCAGCTTCTGAACCAACGGTGGCACAGTAGGTGTCATCGATAGCCACATTTTACACCAACCCCGTTCGCCACGTACACGCCATATTCCTCGCAATCGATTTTCGGGCACAATTTCCTCACCCGGTCGGAAACTGCCATGTGTCTCTCGTAATTCGTCTAAGCCTTTTTTCCAATGAGCCCTATCTAAATCTAAAAAGAAGTTATCTGCAAAAAGACTGTCGGCCAACGCATCATCCCACCCGTGCAACAAGCGATTAATCCCATCTTGGGCGTGCAGTAACTCGGCCGAAGGAGTTAATTTATAGGCTGGCACTTTTAATTTTTCTATCAGATAGGTCAACGCGCTGGTACATACTTGGCTAAATCCCGAATACCGTTGATTCCCTAAAGCGATAATGCCAATGTTATGCTCTGGACTCCAACACATATATGAACCAAAGCCAGGCAAACCGCCCCCATGGCCAACAATTGGAAATTGACCGTCATTCTGAATAAAGAGTCCATAACCATAAGCATTGGTTGATAGTCTAGAAAGATCGCCAATCTCTTGCGGCCGAACATAAGACGTCGCATGGCTCCAAGGTTGCTGCATTTCTCGCAGTGAACCACGCTTTAAAACGCCACCATCCGGCTCATCTCTGGGAGGCCATGCAGACAAAAACAGATTGATCCAACGGCCCAAATCAGCCACTGTCGTAAACAATCCTGCAAACAGCGCATTGTCACCGCCAGATGGCAGCATCTCTTCATTTTGCCAAGCCCCATCCAGCCAAAAGTAGCCATGAGCCAGCCTTTCGGCCGGAACATCAGCAGCATTCCAAACGGTGTCATGCATCCCCAATGGCTTTAAAATATGATCGGTGATGTAATCGAGGGCTGATTGCCCAGAAACATTGCTCACAATGCGACCTAATAACATATAGCCATAATTTGAGTACTCAAAACGGGTCGCTGGTGGGCTTGAAAAAGTGGCTCCTTGCTGATAGAAGGCGTTCATTCCATCATCATCTCGATATAACTGTCGATCAGCCCATGGGTCGTCCTGCGGTAACCCGGCCGTCATCGTCAGCAGGTGGCGGATGGTAATCGGAAGGGTATCGGCTGTAGGGTAGTTTAAGCATTTTAGTTCCGGTACGTGTGCAACAGCCAAATCATCTAGTTGTAATTTACCTGCATCACGCAATTGCAAGACAGCGGCCGCACAAAAGCTTTTCGTCATCGACGCGATACGGAAGACAGTATCTGGGTTTGTGACCGCTTTCTGATTTAACTCTCGATAGCCAATAGTATGGGTACCGATGAGTCGGCCGTTCGCGACAATGCCGTATGCTGTACCGGGGATATTGCCTGTCTCTGCACGCTTTATAAAGTAAGGTTCAATGATTTTGACAGCATCGCCGAAATCGTTTTGGCTCAATAGTGACATTAATTTTTCCTTCCTGCTAATTAATATCTAATAAACGTTCAATGCTAGTCTAACATGTAGACCTAGACAACAAATCAGACAGATCAAAACCTGATTACAAATGTTTAAACTAAACAATCTCTTGTTAAAAGCGTAAAATAAAGAGCCCCTACGACAATTATTTATAAACTGAATGAGGTTATTGTGAAACTCTATTTAATTCGACACGCTGAATCAGCAAATAATGCGATTTATTCAAGCAACGGGGACGAAAGCGGGCGTAGCCCAGACCCCGAAATTACTAAAATCGGCCACAAACAAGCAGCTACGCTTGGGAAGCATTTAGGCAATCCATTTGGAGAGCCGCGCCAGCACCCATTAGAAAAGGTCGACGACCATCATTTTGGTCTCACTCACCTTTATTGCAGTCTGATGTCTCGCTCAATTTTGACAAGCGGGTACATTGCTGAGGCATGTAACCTACAACGAGTTGCTCACCCTGATATTTTTGAGAAAGGGGGAATCTATCAACAGCATCCTGACGGTAGCCGTGAAGGGTTGCTAGGGGCGGATCGAAGCTATTTTGAAAAGCGATTTCCTGACCTCATTTTGCCAGACGGCCTAAATGCAGATGGATGGTACAGCCGCCCGGCCGAATCTGAAGCTGTATTCTTAGAACGTATGCGGCGAGTTGTCGTGGATATTCGCGAACGGCATGAAGATAGCGATGACATCGTTGGCATGGTGGTCCATGGAGATTTCATCGATCAATTTGTGAATGAACTGATGGGAGTTGAGCGCAAGCCACAAAATTACTCAAGCCCCTGGGTCGCCAATTGGGCGTTCCACAATACGTCGGTGTCACGAATTGATTTTCGAAATGGTTCTCAGACGATCCTTTATCTCAACCGTATCGATCACCTCCCAGCCGAGCTGATTACGTGGTAGCCCATTGTTACGATTTGTAAATGCTAACCAAAAATCCGCATTTACAAATAAGGAAAAGCAGATGTCAAACAAAAAACCCCTAATCTTAGCCGACCTATCCTGGCCAGAAGTCGCTGCAATCCGCGATGACGTGGATGTAGTACTCATCCCAGTTGGTTCAAATGAGCAGCATGGACCCAATCTATCCTTGAGTATGGATATTACCGGCGCAACCCAATTTTGTATCAAAGCGAGCGAGATCGCCTATCCAAAACTACTCGTTGCCCCTTCAATGCCGTGGGGCGTCTCTCATCATCACATGAACTTTCCTGGCACAATTACATTAACATCTGACACATTTATCCAAATTTTGGTTGAGGTTGTTGCCTCTCTGCAAGAGCATGGATTTAAGCGGTTTATGATTATTAATGGGCATGGGGGCAATATGGCACCCTTGGGTGATGCGATTGTACGAATTAATGAGGAGCTAGAACCTGATTTTATCGGTTCTGGTCTTTATCTATATTTTGCTGATGATGGGATTAATGAGCAATTTGGGATTGATGGAATTATCGGCCATGCGTGCGAATGGGAGACGAGTGTAGCAATGTATTTGGCTCCTGAAATCGTTAAAACCGACGCACTAGCGGCCGGAGAAATGACTGATCTTACCTATAACTTCCGTACAACAATGCAAAAGTACAAGGTAAATGTTCCTTGGCGTTTTGACCGCTACACAACCAACGGGGCGTTGGGGGATGCACGGCGTTCGTCGGTTGAGTATGGCAAAGCGGTCATTGATAGTGCTTTAAAGAATTTCGTTGAGTTTATGGAAGAGGTTGTTGTGCAGTCTCCGACCCAATAAATAAAAAATACCCGCAAGTTTGATGACAACCAGGTTGTCCCGAACACCCAAAGGAATCGCCTTAGTGCTGCTTCCTTCCGGACCTGACACGGTTCGACGGTCTTTGCCGTCGGGGACCCGATCGTCACCAAACTTGAGGGTATTTAAGCCAGAAATTTTATTTGCCAGCTAGTAAATTTAAAGAAAACCGATAGTAACAAATGCTGGTTCTAAATACAACAGTCCGCTACTAAAGTTTAATGGTTCTATTGCTCGTGCATAAGCCGCATTGCATTTGGACCCCGATCTAATTCCCAAGGGTAAATGATGTACGCATCGGTAACTGCACCGTAATAGGTAGGGGTATGGCCCGGATACAACGAAGAACCAGGTTTATAGTGCAATACACAGCTTTCAGGGATACCACCGGCCGCGTCAATACGGTTACATACTGTGACAACATTTCGGCCGCGTGTCCATACATCATCAATAACAAGGACTCGTCGCCCCTCTAATAGATCGTCATCTGGAAACTGAATGAATTCAGGAATAACATATTTGTCCTGAGGGCTAAACATCCCAGGAAAATCAGCCGGAAAACGAATTGAAGCTGTTAGCAGATAGGTAATATTAAGCGCTTCGGCCAACATCCCACCTGGAACAATTCCGCCTCGGGTAATAATCAGCATTGAATCGAATCGGCCGTGGATCTGCGGCACAACATAATCGATTAATTTATCTACGTCAGACCAAGTTAAAATTTCGCGTCTCACGTTCTTCTCCTCGAACAGGCAAACCATTCAAAATCTTGTTTTCTTGAAAACTATATAAGTTTTGAATGCACCTTTCTATATAAATTCAGTCAGATCCGACATCTCATATTTCACACATCTTTTACCCAGAGATATCAAACCGGCTTCCTGATTTCTGTCAGGAAAAACAAACGACCCAATTAGGGCCGGTAAAGCATAAACTTCGTTCTATTTTAAAGGGGGGAAATCCTACAATAACGCTATATGCTACCGTCCAATGAGATTGCTGTCAACTAAAAATCGACTACAAAAAACGCCAATAAGACCAAATGGCAATGCTTGCAGATATGGTTAAGACAACTATTGCTGTTGCTTGTCCCATCTTATTAGCCAAACTGTTTTGATCACTTACATGAAGGTCTGGGATTGTTTCAGTAACGGTATACCATGGGGCAAAAATATACCCCAGCAACACGCCTCCCATCAACCCCCCAAGATGGCCTAAATTATTCACTCGAATTAACAGAAAACCGATGACAAGGTTGATGCCCACAAGACGCAACATTGACTGAAATCTTTGCTGTCCCATATCGCCCAGCTTATCTTTGTATATATAGAAAAAAGCAAGATTCATACCAGCTAAAGCAAATATTGCGCCAGATGCCCCAACCGTGAATTCATTCGGGCCACGTATAGCAAAGCTAAGCAAACTGCCAAATAGTCCGCCAAAAATATAAATAAACAGAAAGCGATAACGGCCGTAAATCCGCTCCATATCCATACCGAGGGAATAGAGTGCAATCGCATTAAAGGCGATGTGTGTAGGGTTACCGTGCAAAAACATAAGTGTAAACAAACGCCAAAGCTCTCCCCCTTCAACCATAGCTGGGCCACATCCGGCCCAATCATGCACGATTTTGCTACCGTTGTAACAGCTTCTCCATACAACATCAAAAGCGGGGAAGTTACCGGTTAATTGCCCATACTGCACTAAAAATATGACTCCGATAATAGTCAGCAAAGCGTAAGTGACATACGTATCGGGGGCTAGCTGAGAAAAAGGATGCGCCATATCTCCAATTTGGGGCGGTCGAGGAGCTGGTTTGATAGGTTGATTAAAGCTAGTTGCGCTTGTCTCTCTGCTTTCATCACGGTCGTCGTTATTGTTATTTTCCATTGCTGTGAAATATAACGGATAATTGCAAAGTTAGGCAATTGTTTTAACAGTTGCTGAAACATGAAGAGTGGCTTAGCTCACAAGATGTGCACCTTGGATCAGCTTGTTTAGGGTATCTTGTACTTTATTTACATCTTATTCGATAATCAGCTAAACTCAGCAACGGAGGTTTGATTTTATGGCGATTCGTGAAGGGCGTTGGGACTGTCAATATTGTGGGACAAAAGGGGCTTTAGGTCGCCATAAGGCGTGCCCTATCTGCACAGCACCCAGGGAGCGTGGCACAAAGTTCTATTTACCCGAAGATGCAAAAGCCATTGAAGATTCTGATCTGCTGGGTTACGCTCAAATAGGGCCAGATTGGATATGTGCTTATTGCAGCACGAATAATGGGGCTAAAAACCGCAGCTGCTCTAGCTGTACCAACCTGCGTGAAGAAGACACGGAAGCCCAAGTGATCAAAGATTACAAGTTAGGGATGGCACCCACTGCTGGCGATATGACTTTTGAAGAAGAAGTTGAGCCAGAACCGATCCCGGCCGCACGCAAGCCATCCAACCGAACGCCGGTCTTGATCGGAGTTGGCCTTGTTGTTCTCGCTTGTATCGCCCTAATTTGGTTTACAACCCGCACCACAAACACAAATGCAACGCTACAAGGGTATGAATGGCAACGCACGGTAGAGGTTCAGACACTGACGATAGTCACCGAAACCGGCTGGGATCTACCGGCCGATGGCTTCTTGATTTCCCAAAGTGAAGAGATACGTAGCTACAATGATGTCATCGTCGGCTATAACAATGAGGCACGGCAAGTGTCTGAAGAAGTTTATGTGGGAGATCAAACCTATGTATGTGGCCAACGGGACCTTGGCAATGGATTCTTTGAGGACATTGAATGCTCTGAACCGATTTATGAAACAGAATTCTCAACGGTTTATGAAGATGTCCCAATCTATGAACAGGTTCCAGTTTTTGATACTGAATATACATATGAAATCGATAAGTGGGTGACGACTCGTACAGAGTCATTAACCGGTACAGATCAACAGTCACAATGGCCCGATTACATTCTTGAGTCGAATGAGCGTGAAGGGGAACGTACTGAAAACTATATCGCTCTCTTCCAAGATGAAAATGGGCGCACACATCGCCTAGATGTCCCATCTTTTAGTCAGTTCTCATCTTTTTCATCGAACCAAACCTATGAACTTGAATTAAATAGCTCAGGTGCCCTTTTAGGAATCACAGGTAATTGATTTATGTCACTCAAGCAGGAAATGTTCAAAATCGGTACCGATCAAAAACACCTCAAGCAAGAAAGTTATAAAACGGCCGAAAAGCTGAATGTACGCATTCTAACCCATCAAAAATACACACAACCAAAGGTCGAGTTTTATGATTGGGTTTTAAATCAAATCGAATGGGCTGGTGATGAGGTTGTTTTTGACATCGGCTGTGGCTCTGGTAAATATGCAGAAAAAGTCAGCAATTTGGCAGGCCGCTATGTCGCCTGCGATCTTTCACACGGTATGTTGAAAGATGGGGCGGGTGCAAGCCACGACTGTCTGAATCTTAATGCGATGACCATTCCCCTACAAGACAATTCTGTTGATGTTATTCTGGCCAATCACATGATTTACCACCTTCCCGATCAGGTGCAGGGGGTGGCTGAATTTCGCAGGGTTCTAAAACCAGGCGGCAAGTTAATCGCCGCGACCAACTCCTCCCAAACAATGCTTGAAATGCGTGATTTACGCATTACGGCCGTCAAATCGATGGGTCTTGACCCGACCACTGAATTTGCGGGCTTCAGCGCACCGTTTGATATAGAAAGCGGTGCAGATGTTTTAAGGACAGGATTTGATACGGTAGAAAGTCGTATTTTGCAAAATTGGCTTATATTTCCTGAAGCCCAACCGGTTATCGATTACATTGAGTCAAGTCGGGATTGGTATGAAAAGCTCTTTCCAGATGGTTTCACTTGGGATGATTATGAAGCCGCTCTGCGAAGGCTTTTGAATGAGCATTTTGCATTTCATCAAGAGTTTAGGGTCAGCAAGAAAACTGGAGCGTTTGTATGTTTCTAGTCAGACCAGAAACAACCGCAGACCATTCGGCCGTTTATAAGGTTGTTTCAACCGCGTTCAAAACAGCAGACGAAGCTGAGCTGGTGAACCGCTTGCGGCCGATTCTGAACGTCATTTCGCTTGTTGCGCTCCATAACGAAAAGATTGTTGGGCACATCATGTTTTCGCCTGTTGCTTTAATAGATGAAAATGACCAACCTATCACCATTAAAATCATCGGACTCGCACCGGTTGCGGTGTCTCCAGAGCATCAACATGTGGGTGTAGGGAAAGCACTTATCAATGCCGGGCTAGAAGTTTGCCAAAAGTCAGGCTACCAAGCGTGTGTCCTGCTGGGTCATCCAGACTATTACCCCAAATTTGGCTTCAAGCCTGCCTTATCTGTCTTTGGCATTCGCTCAACTTATGAAGTCCCTGACCCTGTCTTTATGGCCCTTGAATTAGAGTCAGGGGCACTGAACGAAAAATCGGGCACAATCCACTATCATCCTACCTTTAATGGGGTCTAATTTGTCATATAAAAACATAATTGACAATTGCTAGATCACACTTGATAATCACCTAATGCAACCTGGCACAATTATGGGCGAAAGATACAAAATAGATGAGCGCATTGGCGTTGGGGGAATGGCGTCTGTTTATCGTGCTCAAGATATGCACCTCGGCCGGGAAATAGCGATCAAGATTATCCACGAGTCTTTATCGGGGGATGAAGTCTTTCTACAGCAGTTTCGCAACGAGGCACATGCGGCCGCGAATCTAAGTCACCCAAACATTGTCATGGTGCATGATATTGGTGAGTGGGAAGGGCGTTATTTCATGGTAATGGAATACGTCGAAGGGAAAACGCTTAAAGACATCATTCTAGAATATAAAGCGAATGAAGAGTTTATGCCGGTTGAACGCATGCTCGTATTTGCGATTCAAATTTGCCGCGGCATGGGGTACGCTCATCGATCAGGGCTTGTCCATTGTGACATGAAACCTCAAAATATTTTAATTGCGGTCGACGATCAAACGAAAATTACCGACTTTGGTATTTCACGCGCTGTGAGCGAGGCCACCCAAACCGGCAGTGATTTGGTTTGGGGTACGCCACAATACTTCTCGCCAGAACAGGCGGCCGGAGATCCGCCTTCCCCCGCATCTGATGTCTATTCAATTGGCATCATTATTTTTGAAATGTTGGGAAGCGAGCTCCCCTTTAAGGGTGATAGTCCAACTGCAATAGCTTTAAAACATCTGCAATCACCGCCGCCTCATATCCGCTCTCTTAACAAGATGGTACCGCCGCAAATGGCTCAGATCTTGCATAAAATTCTAGCCAAAGAGCCTTCAGGTCGCTATCGTACGGCTGGACAGCTTGAGCGTATTCTCGAGACTTATCTTAAACAAAGTCAAGAATCCACTTCTCCGTTTCTTGAGAGCCTTAAGCGTAAGACAGTCCTTGAAAGCGACCCCGATGCAACGATATTGCCGACAAGAAGGCCGGCCGCCCCTCGAGCGAATACAAATACAAACCGCCTCACGAAGTCGGCAGCTGAGGCAAGTCGCTCGATAAAGAGCGAAGCTGCAAACAATAGTTCACAACCGGTCCGTTCAAAGCCAAAGAAACAACTCAAAAAACAGCCGATAACTCACCAACCCAAAACAGTGTTACCAGACAATCGTATAACCATTTTAGGTGTCACTGCTGTCTTTCTACTACTTGGGCTTATCCCTCTTTGGTATTTCGTCGCGGTTGCTTGGGGTGGAATTTAAACCTGCATCGACTAAAAAGCCTCCCTATCCAAGAAAAACCGAAGGAATTGAGTCAGAAAGCATCTAAAGGAGATTTTCCTGATATAATTTTGCCTGCATTTTTTTAAATGTGCAGACAGGGCTTAAGCCAAAACAAAACTAACTAGTGTCTGTCTGAAATTTTAATTTATATTGGCAGATTACAGAAGAAACACGAGATTTTTATGAACTCATCCTCAGTGACACGTCTCTTGATTTACAGCTTGCTCGGGGTCGCGATCCTTGCAATTGTTTGGAGCGTGCTCAATTCAAGCCCATCAAACTCGACCATTCCTATTAGCCAAATCGCTCAACAGATTATTGATGGAGATGTTCAGGCGATCGAAGTTGGGTCTGATGGCCAGAATATT
>JBLIMP010000137.1:0-11867 GCA_047638855.1 Cellvibrionaceae bacterium
AATAAATCTGCATAGGGCTGTAAAGTTGCATGTAGTAGTTCTACATTAGGGGTTATGATGCCCCAACACAAGCTAAGAATTAAAAAACAATGGGCAACTTTCGGCCGATGAACTTCAGGCCAATAGCGCCACCAGGGAACTAATAGCAAAAGCAAAATAAGTGCGCCAGCCCCGGCCGACCACCAGCGATAAAACGGTGGTGCCCAAATTCCTATTACCATAGACCCGGTTCCAATCGCTATGGAAACACCAATTAATTTAAAAAAGGTAGCTACGCGATAGGTTAAGAGTATTTGGGAATTGGGCATTTCAGTCATCAGGTCATTATAACCACTTTGGTATAGCATTTAATGTTAAGAATTGAAGCCCAAAAGTTGATGTTAGATGAGGGTTTAAAAGTTTTAATCACCCCGATCGCGTGATCAGGGTGATTAGTTTTGTCGCAGTCCCCAGTCAGGGGATTTTTACTTATCGCCTGCATATGAAAGCTTTTTGTCTGAGCTTTCTGCATGAGACGATCTATCCAAATAGCGTAGCCATTAAACCGATGTAAGCGATATAGCTGCCTAGTAAGAGTGTAAATATCGTTTTTCCATTTAATACGCGCATGAGATTTTCCTTTAAGAATGACGCGCCCTTCGACAAGCGTTCGACTGAGCTCACGCCGAAGCCTCAGGGTGCGTAGCTATCGCCTAACTGACCGGCTGAGCCGCTAACTTTGCTTCTTCTTCGATTTGAACCATAGTTTTCCAAGACTTTTTACGAATACGTGAAAAGTTAAAAATATTAAAAAAGTGCGCAATGCCCAAGAAGAACAGGACGACGCCCACTTTGGTTGCCACAAATTCAAACACTTGTGTCACGTTTTCCGGCTTCGTGCCGAATCTCATAAAAAGGGCGATAAAACCGATATTGACCAGATAAAAACCGACCAACAAAAGATGGTTGACCGCATCGGCCATGGCTTCATTGCCAGCGAACGCATCAACAACAAAAATCCGGCCGTTTTTGAAAAGAGTTTGTGCCACCCAGATCGTAATTCCGATGCTAAGGCTGATGTAAATAATGTATGCGATAGGTGTAAAGCCCATGTTGAACCTCCATTGATTCAATTGATTTAATGACTGAATATTTGATTTCTTGCCATCATTATTCCCTAGAGACATACTCTTTGATAGTGGCTACGGTCACTGGCCGGAGTGACGGCGGTCACTCTATAAAGTCACCAATGCGCGCATGCCCGATTAACCGAACTCTGACGAGCAAAGCAGACTGAATACCGAGCCAAAGGCACCGACTTCATGTTAATTTTCAACATCATCTTTCCGATTTTTGCCATTGCGGGCATAGGGTATACATTTGCGTGGATGGGGCTGTTTACACAGGCTCATGGGCAAGGGCTGTCTCGCTATGTTTTAAACTTTGCGATCCCAATCCTGCTGTTTCAGTCGCTGTCTAGAATCGAGCTACCGGAAACAATCAACTGGGTCTTTTTCTTGTCGTATTACAGTGTGGCATTAGGGATTTATGCGGCCGGTTTTTTGATCGGCCGTCGCCGATTCGGTTACGGACGCAAAGGAGGAGCACTATTCGGGATGGGGTCAAGTTACTCCAACATGGTTCTCATCGGCATTCCAGTCATCACCGCTGGATTGGGTGACGAAGCGCTACTGCCGCTCCTGCTCTTGATCTCCGTTCATGCCGCTATTCAGTTTACCCTCACCACCATCTTGGCAGAAAGCGAAGCAAACGGCAGCACGCAACCGCTCGACTTTATTCGGCTACCGGTCCAAAAGATCAGTCGTAATCCGATTATTATCGGCCTTGTGGCCGGTCTGCTTTTTAACGGGTTGGCGATCCCCATCCCAGAAGTCATTCAAAGCACCATAACGCTTATACGAGGGTCGGCACTTCCGGCCGCGTTATTTATGCTAGGTGCATCGTTGGCGGCTTACAAAATTTCGGGGCAACTCGATCAGGCCAGCATTATTATCGGCTTTAAAGTTTTGCTTCAACCCCTTTTAGTTTATCTTTTAGTGGCTGTGCTGTTTGATCTCCCCCAGCCATGGAGCAGCGTCGCAGTGCTGGCGGCCGGTTTGCCGGTTGGAATCAATTCGGCCGTTTTCGCCAGCAAGTATGAAGTCGTCGTTGCCCCCATCGGTACAGCCGTCTTGCTTTCAACCCTCATCTCTATTGGTACAATCTCTTTCATACTGACCTTATTTATTT
The DNA here is from genome assembly GCA_047638855.1 of Cellvibrionaceae bacterium. Lineage (GTDB taxonomy): Bacteria > Chloroflexota > Anaerolineae > Promineifilales > Promineifilaceae > WTJY01. The sequence continues at coordinate 2,230 of JBLIMP010000137.1, forward strand.
AAGAAGTTTATTTGTAACTATTCAGGTGCGCCACCAGCATGTAGGGGCTATGTCATTTTTGTAAACAAAAATGGCTCGCCCCGTAACCCAATATTGTTATTAACGGGGCGAGCCACACCTTTAGGTGTGACATAGCCCTTACAATCGGCCATTCACGACACCACCTGTACAGTTACGTTTATTTAAAAATATCGCTGGGCACGACGCACTTGCCCATAAATCTTATGACACCCAAAGCAATCACCATTTGGCACGAAATTCTCAAGAGCAAAGATCAAAGTGGGTTAGACACACTCTTGGCCGATGACGTTGTATTCCACTCCCCCGTTGTTCATACACCACAAGAAGGGAAATTTATAACCACGATGTACCTCACGGCGGCCGCACATGTGCTGGGGGGTGACAAGTTCCACTATGTTCGCGAAGTATACGGAACGAATGATGCGGTCCTTGAATTTGAAACAGAGATCGATGGCATTCTGTTCAATGGGGTAGACATGATTCGTTGGAACGATGACAATCAGATCGTTGACTTCAAGGTGATGGTTCGGCCGCTCAAAGCGATCAACAAGCTACATCAAATGATGGGAGCGATGTTGAATTCGATGAAAAAATAAAGGCTCTTGGCAACTTCAAGAGAAGTTTTTAACTATTCGTGATGCTTGCAAAAACCGATCGATCAGACGCTTCGTCCCTAAGATAAGTGGATGAAATTTAATGCAATTCTATGTTTGTCGTGTAAAATTCAAACGCTTGTTTGAATTTTTGATTTTTGAGGACTAACTTATTATGAGAGACGTATTTATCGTAGCAGGAACTCGCACACCCATTGGCAAATTTGGTGGCGGCTTAAAAGATATAACTCCTGTTGATCTAGGGGCGCATGTGATGGAAGCAACTCTGAAGAAAGCAGGGCTTTCAGGGGCAGAGCTTGATCTGTACATTATGGGAAATGTTTTACGTGCTGGACACGGCCAATTACTTCCGCGTCAAGCAGCCATCAAGGCAGGTATCCCCTCAGACGTAGATGGCTATGCGATAGATATGGTTTGCTCGTCTGGGATGATGGCGGCGATGAACGCGGCCACTTCGATCAAAGCAGGCGAGTCGGATCTGGTCCTGGCGGGTGGGATGGAATCGATGTCTCAAACCGGTTTCTTTTTATCAGCCCGAGCACGCTGGGGATATAAATATTTATCAGGGAAGCCCGAACAACTCAAAGATATTCTTGAATATGATGGGCTGACAGACCCCATCGAACAAGACAACATGGGGCATGAGACAGATCGCCTTTCTAAAGAATACAAAGTCACTCGGGAAGAGGTTGACGAGGTTGCGTACTACTCACACAAACGCGCGGCCGATGCCAGCACTGACGGCACATTCGCCAGCGAAATCACCCCATTTGACGTTAAAACACGCAAAGGGACAGTCACTATCTCGCAAGATGAAGGAATTCGGCCGGAAACAACGGCCGAAGGTCTGCAAAAACTCCGTCCTGCCTTTACAGAAGATGGGATTCTAACGGCCGGTAACGCCAGCCAGTTAAGTGATGGCGCCGCAGGCTTGCTCTTGGCTTCGGCCGATGCGGTTGAAAAACATAGCCTAAAACCTTTGGCAAAAGTCATTGGTAGCTCATGGTCGGCCGTCGAAAGCTGGCGCTTTGCCGAGGCCCCGATTCCGGCCGTGCGCAAACTGCTTGCAAAGCACAACCTGGCAGTTGAAGATATTGATCTTTGGGAAAACAACGAAGCATTTGCCACCAATAGCGTGTTGTTTAACAAAGTCTTTGGAATCTCCTACGAAAAACTCAACATTTACGGCGGTGGTATATCATTGGGTCACCCCATCGGTGCAACCGGTGCTCGTTTAATCGTCACCCTCATCAATGGATTGACACGCACCGGCGGCCGTTACGGCATCGCCTCTTTGTGCCACGGCGTTGGTGGTGGCACTGCGGTCTTAATCGAAAAAGTTTAAGCAAGATGCAAACGTCGTCATGATCATGTCGCTGTAGGGGCGAAGGGACCGGCGGCGACCCTAACTCTAAAATAACAGATTTACTTCCCGGCCCCTACGCCCGGCGTGGCAACAAATAACACCTAAACCATGACAAAAAAAGACGAGTGGACCAAAAACAGGGTTGATCCTACCCTAGCCCGTTTTCCTGAGCGCAAAAAAGAATTTACGACCAGCTCTGATATTCCCATGGAGCGAGTATTTACTCCGGCCGAAATCGACCCAGCATACGAGCAGAATCTAGGTTTCCCAGGTGAATACCCATTCACCCGAGGGGTACAACCCACTATGTACCGCAGCCGCTTTTGGACCATGCGCCAATATGCCGGATTTAGCACTGCAAAAGAATCAAACGAACGCTATAAATACTTGCTGGCTCAGGGTCAGACCGGGCTGTCCGTGGCATTTGATTTGCCAACCCAGATCGGCTACGACAGCGATGACCCAATGGCGTTGGGCGAAGTGGGCAAAGTTGGCGTCAGTATTCCGTCATTGGCCGACATGCGTATTTTGCTCGACGGGATTCCGCTCGACAAGGTCAGCATCAGCATGACCATTAACGCCCCGGCCGCCGTTTTATTGGCGATGGTCATCGCCGTAGGCAAAGAGCAAGGGGTTGATCCGAAACAGCTTCGTGGCACCATCCAAAACGACATCCTCAAAGAATATATCGCTCGTGGCACCTACATCTATCCACCCAAACCGTCGATGCGGTTGATCACCGACATTTTTGAATATTGTGGTCAGGAAGTCCCCCGCTGGAATACGATTTCGATTAGCGGTTATCACATTCGTGAAGCGGGCAGCACGGCCGTGCAAGAAGTTGCATTCACGCTGGCAAATGGCATCGCTTATGTCGAAACGGCCCTGAAAGCGGGGTTAGACATTGACGATTTCGCCAAACAGCTTTCATTTTTCTTCAATGCACACAACAACTTTCTAGAAGAAATTGCAAAATTCCGTGCCGCACGCCGGATGTGGGCCAAAATTATGAAGGATCGTTTTGGGGCCAAAAACCCAAAAAGCTGGATGATGCGTTTTCATACCCAAACGGGCGGTAGCACGCTGACGGCCCAACAACCTGAAAACAATGTTGTGCGGGTGGCGTTGCAGGCGTTGTCGGCCGTGCTGGGTGGCACGCAAAGCTTGCACACCAATGGGCGAGATGAGGCCCTTTCACTGCCGACAGAAGAAGCGGTACAAATCGCTTTGCGCACCCAACAGATTATTGCGCATGAAAGCGGCGTGGCCGACACGGTTGATCCATTTGCAGGCTCCTACGCTATCGAGGCATTGACAGACAAGATTGAGGAGCAAGCCTTTGCCTATATTCAAAGAATCGATGAGATGGGCGGTGCGATTGCGGCTGTCGAAGATGGATACATCAGCGAAGAAATTCACGAGGCAGCTTATCGGTATCAACGAGAATTAGAAGACGGGGTTGAGGCGGTAGTCGGAGTGAACAAGTTCACAACTGACGAGCCGGTCAATATGGCGGTTCTGAAGTTAGACCCGGCCATCGAAGAAGGACAACGGCAACATTTAGCCAATTTGCGCGCCAATCGTGACAATGCAAAAGTTAGCGAGTTACGGGCGCAATTGAAACATGCGGCCGAATCTGACACCAACCTGATGCCTCTACTGGTCACGTGTGTTGAGCATGATGTCACACTGGGTGAAATTTGCAACACGCTGAGAGAAGTTTGGGGTGAGTATCGGCCGACAAATTGATTTTTCTTAGCTAAAATTTTAGAAACACACAACGAGTAACGATCGATTATGAAATTACACCACATCGGAATTGCAGTATCAGACATGGAAGATGGGCGCAACTTTTGGAACGAGATGATGGGTTTGCCTGAAGGTAAAACTTATCGAGAAAGTGACCAAGGTGTCGACGTTGCATTCTTCCCAACGGGTGATGCCAACATTGAACTGATTTACCCTTACGACAAAGATACAGGCGTTGCTAAGTTTATAGAAAAACGCGGGGCAGGCATGCATCACATCTGTTTTAAAGTCTCTGATCTTGAAGCGAAACTGGCTGAACTTAAAGCAAAAGGAATTCAGTTGATCGATGAAGTACCGCGCCTTAACGGCAAAGGGGTGAAGGTTGCTTTTATCCACCCAAAATCAACAGGTGGCGTGCTGGTTGAATTCTATGAAATGGATGATGAGCAGAGTCGTACTTGGAGAAGCTGGTTGCGTTCTTTGCCCAACTCGCTTAACGATTATGTAACCAGTTTTGGTAGATAATGATGAGGCAACAGCAAAAAACGTGATGGGTAGCCAACATTATTTTTTTGGTGCAAAATCACCAAAGATATTTGCGTAAACATTTAAAAAAGGAGAACGCCCAATGTCCGACCTGACGTTTAATATGACCGATTACGATCAAACTTATGCTGATTTTAAATTGGAAACACCGGAAAAGTTCAACTTTGCCCGGGATGTTGTAGACAAATGGGCGGCCGAAGATCCCAATCTTCAAGCTCTACTGTGGGTAGACGACGACGGCAACGAAAAACGGATGTCGTATGCGGATGTGAGCGTTGAGTCACGCAAGCTGTGCAATGTCATGACCAAGTTGGGGGTCAAACGGGGGGACGTGGTTGTGATTATGCTCAGTCGTGAGGCGGAGTGGTGGACAATTTCAACCGCTTGCTTACGCATGGGAGCCATCCTATCACCAGGCACATCACAAATGACGCCAAAAGACATCGAGTACCGCATTAATCGGGCTGATGCGACCTGTTTTATCACCTCTGAAATTTATGCAGAACGATATGAAGCGGTGACGGACAACTGCCCAACGATGATTGCCCCGATTTTGATTGGGGGCGAGCGAGACGGCTGGAAAAACTATACGGCCGAAGTTACGGCCGCATCTGATCAGTTCGAAACGGCCGATACCGACCACGATGAAAATGCGATTTGCTATTTCACATCGGGCACCACCGGCTATCCAAAGATGACCCTGCACACCCACACGAGCTACCCGCTGGGCCATGTGCCAACCGGCCGTTACTGGCTAGACAACCGGCCGGGTCAATTACACTGGAATATTTCAGACACCGGCTGGGCCAAAGCGGCATGGAGCAGTTTCTTCGGCCCGTGGAACATGGGGGCAACGGTTTTTGTACATCATACAAAAGCGTTTTCGGCCGTTGGCATTCTCGACATGCTCGAAAAGTACCCAATCAACATTTTATGCGGCCCCCCTACTGTCTACCGGATGTTGGTTCAGCAAGATTTAGGTGTGCGCGATTTTGCCAATCTGCGCTACTGCATCGGCGCAGGCGAGCCACTGAATCCTGAAGTAATCGAAACGTGGCAAAACGCCACAGGCATGGTGATTCGAGACGGCTACGGACAGACAGAAACGGTGTTGCTATGTGGTAGTTTCGCATGTCTTGAACCTCGTTTTGGGTCTATGGGAAAACCGGCTCCAGGCATTGACTTACAGGTGATCGACAATGAGGGGAATATTTTGCCACCTGATCAAGAGGGGGATATCGCTGTACGAGTGAAACCAAATCGGCCGTTGGGGTTGTTCAAAGAATATTGGAAAGATCCTGAACGGACGGCCGCCTGTTTTGTCGGAGATTGGTACATCACGGGGGATCGGGCGACACGAGATAAGGATGGCTATTTTTGGTTTGTCGGCCGGGCTGACGATGTGATTTTGTCGGCCGGGTATCGGATCGGGCCGTTTGAGGTTGAAAGTGCGCTCATCGAGCATACGGCCGTGCAAGAGTCGGCCGTGGTCGCCAGCCCTGATGCTGTGCGGGGTGATGTGGTAAAGGCGTTTGTGGTGCTGGCTCCTGGGCACAAGGGCAATGATGCGCTGGTGAAAGAACTTCAGGACCATGTCAAACGAGTCACTGCGCCGTATAAATATCCACGTCGGATTGAGTTTGTAGACAGTTTGCCCAAAACGATTAGTGGCAAGATCCGCCGAGTTGAATTGCGTGAGCGAGAAGTCACCGCGCAATCCTGATCGGTAGGGGCGAGATGCCCGCTTGCCTGAGAACGCTTCGCTGGCAATCAAGTGCGGGAAACTCGCCCAGTCATGGCAACAAGTATGCGAAGAGAGAAGATATTGCCATACCGTCGGGCGAGTTCCGCCAGCAAATTGGTTTCTACCACTAGATGGTTCGGGCGTATCTCGCCCCTACCGCAAATAAAATTATGATTGACCAAACACCTTATTCCCCAAAAAACTCCGTCCGCATCGTCACGGCCGCATCTCTGTTCGACGGGCACGACGCTGCCATCAACATCATGCGGCGCATTTTGCAAAGCACCGGTGGCGAAATTATCCATCTAGGCCATGACCGCTCCGTTCAGCAAATCGTGAATACCGCCATCCAAGAAGATGCGCAAGCGATTGCGATCACGAGCTACCAAGGCGGCCACATGGAGTTTTTTAAGTACGCTTATGATCTTCTACAAGAAGCAGGTTGCAGTCATATCAAGCTGTTTGGCGGCGGGGGCGGCACAATTTTGCCAAGCGAAATTGATGAGTTACATGCGTATGGCATCGACCGGATTTATTCACCCGATGACGGCCGGCAGATGGGTCTGCAAGGGATGATCAATGATTTGGTTCAGGCGGCCGATTTTCCTTCCGGCAGGTTGGGTAGCGGCTGGCGGGAGATGTTTGAGCGAGCCGTGGGAATGACGAATGACGAGGGGGGAGTGACGATTAGGAATCGCACAATTGATTCTGTGGCGATTGGGCGGTTGATTAGTGCGATTGAGAATGAAAATGAGTCGGCGAGTGAAATCATTGAACGGACAATGGGGAACGGACAACGGACAATTAATAATGGGGGTTCGCCGGTATTAGGGATTACCGGCACAGGCGGTGCTGGGAAATCGTCGCTGGTTGATGAGCTTGTGCGGCGCTTTTTGGTCGATCAGCCAGAAAAAACGCTGGCGATTGTGAGTGTAGACCCGACACGCAAGCGTTCTGGCGGGGCGTTGTTGGGGGATCGCATCCGCATGAATTCGATCTACAACGAACGAGTTTACATGCGCTCGTTGGCGACGCGTGGGGCGAATATTTCGCTCAGCAAGCATATTCCGGCCGTGCTCGACCTGCTCAAGGCGGTTGGCTTTGATCTGATTATTCTTGAAACGTCCGGCATTGGGCAATCGGGGACAGAGATCGTCGACATGGCTGACACGTCGCTGTATGTGATGACACCTGAGTTTGGGGCGGCGAGTCAGCTTGAAAAGATCGACATGCTCGACTTTGCGGATGTGGTTGCAATCAACAAGTTTGATCGACGGGGTGCGGCCGATGCGCTGCGCGATGTGCAAAAGCAGGTACTGCGCAATCGGGGTGAGTGGCACAGTGATCCGGCCGATATGCCGGTGTTTGGCACGACAGCGTCTCAGTTTAACGACCCTGGGGTGAACACCCTGTACAACGGTCTGATGGGGGCTATCTCTGAAAAAACAGGGGCTAATTTGACCGGTGGTAGCGGTTTGATTTCGGCGAGCAGTGAAAAAATTTATATCATCCCGCCGAAGCGGGTGCGCTATTTGGCGGAGATTGCAGATAACAATCGGAAATATGATGTGTGGGTTGCGGAGCAGGCTGGGTTGGCAAATAGCCTTCAGGCGTTGGTTTCAACCCAACAATTAATAAAGAATAATGAACAATTAATTTTTAATGATGGGGCTCTGCAAGCTGAAATTGATCGGTTGAAAGGGAAGCTTACGCCTGAGGTGTTGGGAATTATTGAAGGATGGGAAGAGAAGAAGGCGGCATACGCGGCCGATGAGTTTACCTACCAGGTGCGGGGACGGGACATCACGGTTCCGACGAAGCGTGAAACGTTGAGCCGTAATTGGATCAGTCGAGTGGCGTTGCCCCGCTATTCTGCCTGGGGGGATATTGTCACGTGGTGCTTGCAGGAAAATGTGCCGGGAGAGTATCCGTACACGGCCGGGGCGTTTCCGTTTAAACGGCAGGGTGAAGACCCGACCCGCATGTTTGCGGGTGAAGGAGGGCCGGAGCGAACCAATAAACGGTTCCATTATGTGTCAGCCGGTCAGCCAGCCAAACGGCTCTCGACAGCGTTTGATTCGGTGACGCTGTACGGCAATGATCCGGCAAGACGGCCGGACATTTACGGCAAGGTGGGCAATTCAGGGGTGTCGGTGCCGACGCTCGACGATGCAAAACGGCTCTACTCTGGCTTTGATCTGATTAATCCCGCCACGTCGGTGTCGATGACGATTAATGGACCGGCCGCCACGATGCTGGCGTTTTTCATGAATGTGGCGATTGATCAGGAATGTGAAAAGTACATTCTTGAAAATGGATTGGAAGATGAGGTTGAGCGGGTCAAAAAAGAGAAATTTGAGGCAAACGAGTTGGCAAACCCTGTTTACTTTGCCGATTTACCAGAAGGGAATAATGGTTTAGGGCTGATGCTGTTGGGGGTGACGGGGGATGAGGTGTTGCCGGCCGATGTGTACGCTGAGATCAAAACAAAAACGCTGACCCAGGTGCGGGGCACGATTCAAGCGGATATTTTGAAAGAAGATCAGGCGCAAAACACCTGTATCTATTCAACTGAATTTTCATTGCGCTTGATGGGTGACATTCAGCAATATTTCATCGATCATCGGGTGAAAAACTTTTACTCGGTGTCGATTTCCGGCTATCACATGGCTGAGGCGGGGGCGAATCCGATCAGTCAGTTGGCGTTTACGCTGGCGAATGGCTTTACGTTTTTGGAATATTATTTGTCGCGTGGCATGGATGTAAACGAGGTGGCGACGAGCTTTTCGTACTTTTTCTCGAACGGAGTTGATCCAGAATATGCTGTCATCGGCCGGGTGGCCCGTCGTTTGTGGGCGAAAGCGTTAAAGCATGTGTACGATGCTGACGAGCGGGCGCAAAAGCTGAAGTATCACATTCAAACAAGCGGCCGATCGTTGCACGCGCAGGAGATCAGCTTTAACGACATCCGCACGACGTTGCAGGCGTTAACCGCCATCTACGACAATGCGAATTCGTTGCACACCAACGCCTACGACGAGGCGATTACCACCCCTACCGAAGAGTCGGTGCGCCGGGCGATGGCGATCCAGCTGATTATCAATCGAGAATGGGGGTTGGCGAAAAACGAAAATCCGTTGCAAGGGGCGTTTATAATCGAGGAATTGACCGATTTGGTTGAAGAGGCCGTGTTGCAAGAGTTTGAACGCTTGACGGAGCGTGGCGGGGTGTTGGGTGCGATGGAGACGATGTACCAGCGGAGCAAGATCCAGGAGGAGTCGCTGTACTACGAGACGTTGAAGCACAATGGGGATTATCCGATTATCGGCGTAAATACGTTCTTGGGTGAGGATGGCTCGCCAACGAGTGTGCCGCTTGAGGTGATCCGGGCCGATGAGGCGGAGAAGGTGCGCCAGATTGAACGGGTTGAAACGTTGGCGAAGGTAAGTGGGGATAAGGCGCAGGTGGCGTTACGCCATTTGCAGGAGGTGGCGTTGAAGAATGAAAATACGTTTGAAGCGTTGATGGAGGCGGTAAAGGTTTGTTCGTTGGGGCAGATTACAAATGCGTTGTTTGAGGTAGGTGGGCAGTATCGACG
>JBLIMP010000138.1:0-11687 GCA_047638855.1 Cellvibrionaceae bacterium
GCTGTGAAGCGATTTGAGGACTTTATCGAATAATCTGCTCTATTGGAATCGCCTCATACGATAAGCAAAACAACCCGTTAATTCCATCGAGCAGTTGCGCCCGATGAAATACACCGTACAGTAAGTTGTACTTTTTATTTAAAATAGGAGAAGAAGATGAAACTATTCCGTTGGTCAATATTAATGGTGCTGGCACTTTTGCTAGCAGCTTGTGGTAGCCCAGAAGCACCCGCCCCTGCGGCCGAAACTGGGTCCGAAGCAGAACCGGCCGCTGAAGAAGCCGCACCTGCGGCCGAAGAAGAAGAAATGGAAGAAGAGGTTATGGCTGACCGCACCGTGACCTTAACCAGTTGGGGCGGCGCTTATCAAGAAGCCCAAACCAATGCTTACCTAGATCCATATGCTGCAGAAACCGGTGTTACCGTTGTCCAAGACGGGCCGACTGACTACGCTAAAATCATTGCGATGGTTGATGCGGGTCAAGTAACTTGGGACATTGTCGACATTGAAAACGATTTCGCTATCGGTAGCACAGAGCAGTACTTCGAGCCAATCGATTACTCTATTGTTGATAAAGATGCGATCTTGCCAGGATTGGCCGATGAGTATCGCGTTGCTACGATTTTGTATGCAACCGTCATCGGTTACAACACAGATGAGTATGCAGATGGTGCACCGAGTGGTTGGGCCGATTTCTTTGACCCAGTTAACTTCCCTGGTACCCGCTCACTTCCAAATCGCGCCAGCCGCTATGTATTTGAAGTAGCTCTGATCGCTGACGGCGTCGCCAAAACTGATCTATATCCGCTTGACATTCCTCGTGCCATCAAAGTACTGGATCGTATCAAAGACGACGTCATCTATTGGGAAACCGGTTCTCAATCAGCTCAGCAGCTTGCTGACGGCGAAGCGATGATGGGTATGCTCTGGAACGGCCGGATCCAAACCGCCATCGATGAAGGGGCACCGCTCGCAATCCAGTGGAACGAGCATGTCGCTTTGGCAGACTATTTGGCTGTACCTAAAGGGGCACCCAACAAACAAGAAGCGATGGAATTGATCGCATACATGGTTGGCTCAGAGCATAATCATCGAATTGCAGACTTCATCTCTTATGCACCGGTCAATGTTGAAACATTTGACAAAGTGAATGCAGACATGGCTCCACTTTTGCCAACATTCGAAGATCGTCCTTCGCAGGGCTTCATCGTCAATGATGCTTGGTGGGACGACAACCGTGATGCTGTTTTAGAACAGTACAACGCTTGGCTTTTGGGTGAAGCAACCGGTGAAGCAGATGTAACCGATGTTGACCGCACTGTGACCTTAACCAGCTGGGGTGGTGCTTATCAGGAAGCCCAAACCAATGCTTACCTTGACCCTTATGCTGCGGAAACAGGTGTCACTGTGGTACAAGACGGCCCAACCGACTACGCTAAAATCGTCGCAATGGTTGAAGCCGGTCAAGTAACTTGGGACATCGTTGACATTGAAAACGACTTTGCAATCGGTAGTACCGAGCAATACTTTGAGCCAATTGACTATTCAATTGTTGACAAAGACTCGATCTTACCAGGTCTAGCAAACGAATATCGTGTTGCAACAATCCTCTATGCAACTGTTCTCGGCTACAACACCGATGAGTATGCAGACGCACCACAGGGATGGGCTGATTTCTTCGACCCAGAAAGTTTCCCTGGTACACGCTCGCTGCCAAACCGCGCCAGCCGCTATGTCTTTGAAGTGGCACTAATCGCTGACGGTGTTGCCGCTGCAGATCTTTATCCACTTGATATTGATCGTGCTATCACCGTTTTAGATCGTATCAAAGATGATGTGATTTTCTGGGAAACCGGTTCCCAGTCGGCTCAACAGCTTGCTGATGGTGAAGCGATGATGGGTATGCTCTGGAACGGCCGGATCCAAACCGCTATCGACGAAGGTGCACCACTCGCCATTCAATGGAACGAGCATATTGCCCTAGCCGACTATCTAGCTGTGCCAAAAGGCGCGCCAAACAAGCAAGAAGCGATGGAATTGATTGCTTACATGGTTGGTACCGAACACAACCATAAAATCGCTGACTTCATTTCGTATGCTCCCGTCAACATTGAAACGTTTGACAGAGTCAATGTTGATATGGCCCCATTGTTGCCAACGTTTGAAGACCGCCCATCAACCGGTTTCCAAGTGGATGACGCATATTGGGACGAAAATCGTGATGGGATTCTAGAACGCTACAATGCTTGGCTATTAGATTAGACTTTGCCGCGACTTAGAAATCCCCATATTGCCCAAGCAGGTCAGATGCTTAGGCAATATGGGGTAGTTATTTAGCGTGCAAGGTCAATAAAAAGATTATTGAGTTTGCACGCTATTGAGTAAAAATAGTGATTGTGGGATGAAGACTTGTACTTTTGTATTGGGACTTCATCACCGCATTTTCAAATAGGCAATAGGTGTGCAATGGCGAGCATAACCGATTCGGCCGACACTAAAAGTCGGACATTTTTACAAGGTAGATTTAACCGCTGGACATGGCTCCTCCTGCCAGCTCTTTTGTTCCTTGCAATCTTTTTCATTTATCCTCTCTTTGAAATTCTGAAGCGCAGTGTGACTGAACCTACCCTTGGGCTCAGTAATTTTGTGGAGTTTTTTCAATCCCCCGTTTTTTCAACCGTATTAATCAATACACTTAAAATGTCACTTTATGTGATGTTCTTCTGCTTGCTGATTGGCTATCCCTACGCCTATTTGATGAACCATTCATCAGCAAGGGTGGCTGGACTTTTGTTGATTGCGGTTTTAATCCCATTTTGGTCATCGATTCTTGTGAGAACTTACGCATGGACAGTTTTGCTCCAACGGACCGGGGTTGTCAACTCAGTACTCATCGGCCTTGGGATTATTGAAGACCCGCTCAAGCTTTTGCGTAATTTCCCTGGGATCATCATCGGTATGACCCATATTTTGCTTCCATTTATGGTGCTACCGATCTATTCTGTAATGCAACGTATTAACAAAGATTTTGTTGTGGCGGCCGAAAGTCTGGGCGCACGGCCGTTTCGGGCATTTCGAGAAGTGTATCTTCCGTTGAGTCTGCCGGGCGTTTATGCTGGATCGTTGCTCGTATTTGTCGTCTCCTTGGGCTATTACATTACCCCAGCTTTGTTGGGTAGCCCCAGAGAAACAATGATGGGAGCGATGGTTGTACAACAAGTGCAGCAGGTTCTCGATTGGGGGATGGGCAGTGCGCTAGGTGTAGTACTGCTGATCACAACCTTGATCATATTAGGCGTCGTCGGCCGGGTCGTCAACATCAATGAAGTGTTGGGCGGTAGTGGAGGTGTCGAATAATGAATCGAAAGAATTGGCCTTTACGAATTTTCGGCGTCTTTGCCGTCATTTTCCTTTTGGTCCCAACTTTAATCATCATACCGATGTCATTTTCATCGGGGCGTACCCTTAAATTTCCCCCACCAGGATATTCATTTCGTTGGTATGAAAATCTGTTTACCTCGCCGCTGTGGACAGATGCGGCCGTATCGAGTATCCAGATCGGCATTTTAGCCGCCATCCTTGCTACTGTTTTAGGGACGATTGCCGCTTTAGGACTTACGCGGGGCGAGTTTCCAGCTAAAGGGCTGGTTCAAGCACTTGTGCTTTCCCCTATCATTATCCCTTTGGTCATCGTTGCTATCGGTATGTTTTCGGTCTTTGTTAGGTGGCGGATCGCCGGTTCCCTAATAGCGTTGGTCATTGCTCATACCGTGCTGGCGATTCCATTTGTGGTGGTCAACGTGATGGCAAGTTTGCGTACGTTAGATAGAAACCTCGAATTGGCGGCCGCCAATCTAGGGGCAAATCCGGTACGTGCGTTTCGCTTTATCACCCTGCCACTCATCGCACCGGGTGTGATGGCTGGAGCCTTATTCGCCTTTATCACCTCATGGGACGAAATCGTCGTCGCCATCTTTTTGACCAGTCCCATATTACGCACATTGCCAGTTGTCATGTGGGGTCAGATTCGTACAGAAGTTGACCCCACTATCGCTGCTGCAGCTACTATTTTGACAGTGATTACAACGATTGTTTTTACCGTCACTACGATTTTACAAACAAGAGGAAATAAGACGGCATGACAAATAACAAAACCTCAACTGGACCGGCTCCCGTCAATATTCAGGGGCTGGCAAAACATTACGGTGATATCAAGGCCAACGACAATGTTAACTTAGACATTGAAGGTGGCGAGTTTATGACCCTGCTCGGCCCCAGTGGTTCGGGCAAAACGACAACGCTTAAAATGGTAGCTGGCTTTGTTGAGCCAACAGCGGGCACGGTTATGATCGATAACAACGTGGTCAACGAGCCACCCCATAAGCGTGATATCGGCATGGTGTTTCAAAACTATGCCTTGTTTCCACATATGACGGCCGCTCAAAATGTGGCATTCCCTTTGCGGATGCGGCGGGTGCCAAATCAAGAAAGAGCAGAGCGTGTCAAGAATGCATTGGCGATGGTCGATCTGGCTGATCGGATGGATCAGCTGCCTCGTCAGCTATCTGGTGGCCAGCAGCAGCGTGTCGCCTTGGCCCGTGCACTGGTCTTTGAACCACGCGTCGTATTAATGGATGAACCGTTAGGTGCATTGGATAAAAAACTGCGGGAAAATCTCCAACTTCAAATTCGTGCGATCCAGCAAAACCTAGACATTACGATGATCTATGTGACCCATGATCAGGAAGAAGCGTTGGTGATGAGTGACCGGATCGCGGTGTTTAATCAAGGGAAAATCGTACAGGTTGGCACAGGAGAGGCGTTGTATGAACGGCCGGAGTCTCGCTTTGTCGCTGACTTCATCGGGGAGTCAAATATCTTTGGCGGGCGTCTCGATGCAGATGGCTCTCATCTTAGCTCTCAAGATATGGCATTTGCGGTGCCAAGTTCGTCATTGCCTTCTAACGGGCCAGCCGCCTTGGTCGTTCGGCCGGAGCGGATGCGCTTAAACCAGCTAGGTACAGACGTTGCGGGTTCAAACAGCATTGAAGTCACCGTTAAAGACATCATATACCTAGGTAGTGAACGGAAATATGAGCTGGAATATGCGAATGGAACAGCTTTGATTGCGCGCCACCAAGTTGGCCGAAGCAATATTACACCAGCCATCGGCGAACACATTCTTGCCTCGTGGCAAGTAGAGCATGGGATTGTAGTGACTGACGAAGGTTAAGGTCATCAGAGACGCCCCATTGGGCCGGTTTTGTATAAGAGATCGTCTTTATAGATTCACATGACAATCGACCAGCTTGCCGGTACAGAACAAGCGGAATTGGTTTCTCTGCTCCAGCGCTTGATTCAATTTCCTACAGAAGACCCACCAGGGCGCGAAATTGAAATGGCACAATTTTTGTGTGCCATTTTGAAAGATTGGGGGATTCCGGCCGAAATGGATGAGTTCCTGCCCAATCGTGCCAATGTGATCGGCCGGGTCAAAGGGGATGGCAGTCAGCCCGCCCTTATCTTTTCAGCCCATATTGACACAATGACGGTTGGAACCCGGCCGTGGGATCACGACCCGTTTGCGGGTGAGATCGAAGATGGGAAGCTGTACGGCCGGGGCGCGTCAGACATGAAGAGCGGCATGGCGGCGATGATGATGGCGGCCAAACGGTTGGCCGAAGCCGGACACCCGCTCAAGGGTGATTTGATTCTCGCTTTTACCGCTGGCGAAAGCTCCAATTGTTTGGGTGCTAGGCGGATGATCGAAACGGGTCAGTTATCCGATGCGGGGGCAATCATTGTCAGCGAACCATCTTCGCTCCAGCTTCTGGTTGCAGAAGCTGGGACGTGGTGGGTCAAAGCGGTCGCTAAAGGGGAGACGGGGCACGGTTCAGGCGTGCAAGCTGGGACAAAGAACAGTTTAAATGCCATTATCAAGCTGGTCGATTTTATTCAAAAGCTACAATTTTTTTCGTTTGATGTGCCATCTCACCCGCTTTTAGGGCAACCGACAATCAACATCGGGTTGATTGCGGGGGGAACTGCCGTTAATCAAACCCCTGACTATGCAGAGTGCGCCATTGACGTTCGTTTTTTGCCTAACATGGATGCAGATGAAATGCAGGCGGCGTTACAAAAGTTTGCTGGGGATGAGATTGCATTCGAGACAATTGACCTAAAACCGGCAATTGAATTACCCACTGACCATCCACTTGTGACGTTGTGCGAGAAGGTGTGTCACGACAAGCTTGGCACAACGGCACCACCAGGGGGTGTCTTTTATTATTCGGATGCGGTTATTTTTACCCCTGCACTCAATATTCCACGGGTCATTTTAGGGCCAGGTGAACTGGGGATGAGCGGCTCACGAGATGAATACGTCGAGATTGAGAAGCTGGTGAAATCGGCCGAAATTTTTCAACAAATCGCAATTGATTACTTGAGTTAGACCTGTTTTAAAGTTGAGGATCAAAGCGATGCCAAAGAGAGGAATTGATGCGTGAACGGACTGATCTGCCCTTCCCAATGGAAGAGTACAATCGAAGATTGCAGGAACTGAGACAGCGAATGGAAAACCAAGGTGTTGAGGTCATGCTAACCACTACACCAGAGAATATTACTTATTTAACAGGATTTGAAACGCCAGGAAATTGGTATTTCATGGGGCTACTCGTTCCACTAGAAGGTGAGCCTGTCTCTGTCTCTCGCTTGGCCGAAGATACTGGCGTAGAGGCGATTAGCTGGATTGAAACGAGGCGACCCTATCGAGATTTTGACCATCCAATTGATGTGTTGCAAGAAGCGGTGCAAGAATTTGGTTGGCACGACAAGCGCATCGGTTTTGAAAAGAATTGTTGGTTTTTTACGGCCGACCAGCAAGAGAAATTGTTTGCAGGTTGCCAACAGGCCACATTTATAGATTGCGCCGGCATACTTGAAGCCGCCCGCCTGATTAAATCTGATTATGAGATTGAATGGATGCGCAAGGGGGCACGTTGTGCAGAAATCGGTATGCAAGCTGGGATCGATGCTGTGCAGGCGGGCGTGCATGAATATGATGTGGCTGCTGATATTTTACATGCCATGACCAAGGCGGGTAGCGAGTGGCCCGCACTTGTCCCATTTGTCGCTTCGGGCGAGCGTGGCGCTATTGTGCATGCAACTTGGACCGATCGTGTGATTCAAAATGGAGACATTGTGCTGCTGGAAGTGGGTGGTTGTTTCAAGCGCTATCACGGGGTCATGATGCGGACCGGGTTTGTAGGCGAGCCGAGCCAGCAAGCGCGCGATGCTGAAAAAATCGTTCAAGAGGCTGTGCAATTAACCCTCGATTCGATCAAACCAGGTATGACGGCCCATGAAGTTGACGCTGTCGGCCGAACATTTATCGCGAACTCTTCGTTTGGCGGGGTTCAGGCATCTCGATCAGCTTATTCATTGGGACTTGCGGTTCCACCCGATTGGGGCGAAGGGCATATTTTGAGCTTTTACCCAGGCAACAATCATGTCATAGAACCAAATATGACGTTTCATCTGCTCCCTTGGGTACAAATCCCAGGCAAAGGTGGGGTCAGTTTTTCTGAAACAATTCGCATCACTGAAAACGGGTGTGAAACGTTAACTAATTTTGAGCGAGCGTTATTTGTGAAATAAGCCGTCGCTTTTGTTAAAACCTAAAATTTCAAGTCATTGTTCAGCATATGTAGGGGGCGACGCCGTTGGAGCGCAATTCGGCTCGAAGATGCCAATGTCCACACCGATGGCGTCGACCCGTACGGCTGAACAATTACAAATTCTAAAAATAACTGGAGAATTTGAAGCATGTCAATGCCACAAACAATTGAGATCAAAAATGGACCGAGAGCCAAAGGGATGTTTTCGGCCGCAGAAATGGACAGTCGGCTTGCCAAATTGCGCAAGCATATGGCCGAAGTCGGAATTGAGGCGACCCTATTTACCTCGATTCACAATATCAACTATTACAATGACTTTATCTATTGCTCGTTTGGTCGGCCGTACGGATTGATCGTCACTCAGGACGTTTCAACTTCGATTACTGCCAATATTGACGGGGGCCAGCCTTGGCGTCGGGGGCACGGTGACAACATCGTCTTTACTGACTGGGAACGTGACAACTACTTTGTCGCAGTCCAAAAATTGGTTAAGGATGGCGCACGAGTTGGAGTTGAGTTCGACCATCTCAATTTAGACAGCCATATCAAACTGCAAAAGGCGTTGCCCAACAGTGAAATTGTCGATGTGGCCCAAGCCGCTATGCGCATGCGTATGATCAAATCGGCCGAAGAAATCGCCGTGATCCGCAACGGCGCACGAGTGGCCGACATTGGCGGTGCCGCCTGTGTCGAAGCGATTGGCGAAGGGGTTCCTGAATATGAGGTGGCTCTGCACTCAACCCGTGCGATGGTTCGTGAGATTGCCGCTACTTACCCCCATCTTGAATTAATGGATACATGGACCTGGTTTCAATCGGGCATTAACACCGATGGTGCCCATAATCCAGTGATGACCCGTAAAATCGAAAAAGGGGATATCCTGAGCCTTAACTGTTTCCCGATGATTTCAGGATACTACACGGCACTGGAACGCACCTTGTTTTTTGATCATGTTCCTGATGCTCATTTACATTTGTGGAATGTCAATGTGGCGGTCCATCGCAAAGGGCTAGAACTAATAAAGCCAGGTGTACGCTGTTGTGATATTGCGGCCGAACTCAACGAGATCTTTATCGAGCATAACCTGTTGCAATACCGCACGTTTGGTTATGGTCATTCGTTTGGAACGTTGTCGCACTATTTCGGCCGTGAAGCTGGCCTTGAACTTCGTGAAGACATCACAACCGTTCTCGAACCGGGCATGGTCGTTTCAATTGAGCCGATGATTATGTTGCCTGAAGGAATGCCAGGATCCGGTGGCTACCGTGAACATGACATCTTAGTTGTTACGGAAGACGGTGCTGAAAACATCACGAAGTTCCCGTTTGGGCCGGAACACAATATCGTCAAGAAATAACCGTATGACATGTTGCGTGGAAATGTCATCCACGCAACATGTCATACGCAATACGATTTTCTCTATTGAATCAACAAAACTCTAAACCCGCTTTACACTGGGCTGATGGATTGCTCTTATGTGTCGCCCTGTTTTGGGGTGCCAACTTTGCAGCGGTCAAATTTGGTCTGGCTGAAATCCCTCCCCTCATTTTTAATGCCCTGCGCTACTTTATCGCTGCACTGGTGATGTTAAGTGTTGTCATCGGCAGCGGACAATTCGCTCGTCTTGAACGTAAACACCTTCTTTATCTTATCGTGATCGGGGTATTGGGTAATACTGGCTATCCGCTCTTCTTTATTTATGGGCTAAATGCAACGTCGGCCGACAATGCAGCCATGATTCTTTCTACAGCACCGATTTGGGTTGTTTTGATTGGCACATTTTTGAAGATGGAGCGGCTCAGCAAAGAAGGCTGGTTTGCCGTTATATTTTCAGTTTTTGGCATTCTGCTGGTGATCCTTGGCGGCCGCCATCAAACAGACTTGCAGTTTGGCGGGGCAACCCTCCTTGGCGATATGATGGTCATTGGTGCGGTTTTATGTTGGTCTGGCTACACACTTGCCTTACGGCCGCTCACATCTATCTACTCCCCCGGTTTAATTTCAGCTTTAGGCACATCAATCGGTATTTTGCCTATGGTTTTACTCGCGGTGCCATCAATGATGCTATTCACATGGCAGAATGTTTCACTCGCCGCATGGACATCATTAGTTGTAACCGGTGTCTTTGCTGTGGGGTTGGCCTATCTCTTTTGGGGATACGGTGTCGCTCATCTTGGCGGTACCCGTACCTCGCTTTACCTAAACGTAGTTCCACCTATCGCTTTGCTGGTCAATTGGCTCTGGCTGGGTGAAACATTGACTTGGCTCCAATGGATCGGGGCGATTATCGCCTTAAGCGGTGTGGCTGTTGCCCGGCGCCATACGGCCCAATTGCCCAGTCACTTTCTGGATCGATTGGCCGGTATTAAACTTGAAACGTAAGTATTCGGCTGGGGGTGCAAGAAGCGGGAAGTTTTCGGCTCTTCGGAGTCATGATTCGCCGCTGCTCCTTTCACCCCTGCAAGTTTCGTGTGATCTGTGTGATCATAAAAGCTGCTGAATAATTACTCCAACACATGATGAACAATTTTAAATTCGCCCCTCGTGGCTTTACACTCACTGAATTCGAACAGCGTACCGCTCGTGCGCAAGAGATGATGCATGCGGCCGAGCTAGATGCTTTGCTATTGACAACTGAACCGAACTTTCGCTATTTCACCGGCTTCCAATCCCAGTTTTGGGAAAGCCCCACCCGGCCGTGGTTTACGATTGTACCGCTGACCGGTAAACCGATCGCCGTCGTTCCGGAAATCGGTCGGATCGGTTTAGTGAATACATGGCTCGATGACGTTCGCACATGGCCTTCACCACGGCCGGAAGATGATGGCGTCACCTTGCTGGCAAACACATTAGCGAGTGTTGCGGGGCGCTTTGGGCGTGTAGGTGCCTTGTTGGGTCCTGAATCCCATCTGCGTATGCCGGTTGCTAATTTTGAGGCGTTACGCCAATTGTTAGGCAAAATAGAAGTGGTTGACGCAAGTCGATTGATGACAGCGTTGCGACATGTGAAATCGGCCGAAGAGATCGCCAAAATTCATACGATGTGCCAAATCGCTTCAGACGGCTTTGAGAATTTGCCAAACCTTTTGCGCATGGGAGACAGTGAGCATGAAAATACACAACGTTTTCGAGTTGATCTAATCGAACGTGGTGCAGACAACTCACCTTATCTGATGGCCTCATCTGGCCCTGGTGGTTACGACAACATTATCATGGGGCCGACCCAACGTATTTTGTCGGCCGGTGACATCATGGTGATCGACACCGGTACTACGTATGATGGTTACTTCTGCGACTTTGATCGCAACTTCGCCTTTGGCCATATCGATGACGAGTCTCGTCGGGCCTACGATGTGCTCTATCAAGCCACAGATGCTGGAATCGCTGCCTCAAAACCAGGAGCCACAACGTCAGACGTGTGCAACGCGATGTGGGCGATTTTGGAAGCGGGTGGGGCGTTGAGTAACGATGTCGGCCGGATGGGTCACGGCCTCGGCATGCAGCTCACCGAACAGCCGTCGATTACCCCGACAGATGGCACTGTATTGTTGCCTGGCATGGTAATGACCATTGAACCAGCGATGACATTTGCCCCTAACAGGCAAATGGTTCATGAAGAAAACATCGTCATCACAGAAGATGGGGCACAGCTATTAACCCGTCGTGCTCCAACAGAGATACCGATTATCAGTTAAACGTTTTCCGTGGTGCGTATCATGCTCCATTGCCAATCAATTTATGCACCACGCATTACGAGTAAGAGGAAAATATTATGATTAATACAAGTACACCTTGGGTAATAATGCCATGCACATTAGATGATGGACCCGCTTATAAAGCGGCCATTGGTTTGGTTGCACTTGCTAGTGATCTAACTTCGGAGCCAGAACTAAATATATTCTTGCCAAAAGAGGGGATCGGCCTGTATGTCAATCGTATCCCAATGCCAAATGTCGTGAATGTTGAATCATTGGCCCAAATGGAGCATTCAATGACGGAAGTTGCGGCCGG
>JBLIMP010000139.1:0-11671 GCA_047638855.1 Cellvibrionaceae bacterium
TTTTTGACGCCTAATTTCTTCCTTATATTAATTAATCTATTTCAGTATCGACAATTTCCCCATCTTCGGTTAAATGTTCGATACGCAGTTCAGCATTTTCGAGGTATTGCTGACAAAAGCCTGATAGTGCACGACCACGTTCGTATATTTTCAGAGAATCCTCAAGCGACAAGTTGCCTTCTTCCAGTTTGGAAACTGACCCTTCAAGTTCGTGCAGAGCTTCTTCAAATGTGAGTTCTTCTGTTTGTTTGTCCATTTTATTTCTCTTTATTTTTTCACTGCTTTAATTTCGGCCGCTGCACTGCCATCGTGCAACTGAATTTCAATCAGCTCACCGGCCGTCAATTGAGATGCTGACGAACGCACTTCGCCGTTTTTATGACGCACAATCGCATAACCACGGGCTAGAGTAGCAAGTGGGCTAACCGATTCAAGCTTGGCAGTTGCCAAAAGCGTTGCCTGTTTTTCATTATTTAAAGAGTCACGTATCGCCCTATCCAGCCTTTGATCAAGAAAATCGAGCGTTTGTCGAGCCGAATTAATCGAATAGACAGGACCCAATAGCTCAACCGCACGGGCGAGGGATTTTACCCGATCTTTTTTATCTGTCAGCAGACCCAACATATGTCTATCTAGAAATTGCTTAGCGCCCAGTACAAAACGGGCGATATCGCTCATATCTTGGGTTGCTAATTCGGCCGCGGCCGAAGGGGTTGGCGCTCGCAAGTCAGAAACAAAATCGATAATTGTAAAATCTGTTTCATGCCCCACACCCGAAATAATCGGATGCTCGGCCGCAGACACAGCCCTGGCAACCGCTTCGTCGTTGAAAGCCCATAAATCTTCAATTGAACCACCGCCCCGCGCTACAATAATCACATCAACGTCAGATCGGCCGTCAAGCCACTGCAATGCCCGCACAATTCCGGCCGGTGCACTTGCTCCCTGAACCAACGTTGGGGCGATCAATACGTCAGCAATCGGGTAACGGCGAGACAATACATTGAGAATGTCTTGAAGCCCAGCCGCATTGAGCGAAGTGACAATCCCGATCTTTTTTGGAAAAGCTGGCAACGGTTTTTTGCGATCTTGCTCAAAAAGACCTTCATCAGCCAAACGTTGCTTAAGCTGTTCAAACGCCAAAGCAAGGTCCCCACGGCCGGCCGGTTGCAGCCGGGTTGCATAAAGTTGATAGTGCCCACCCGCTTCATAAACAGAAATGTTTCCACGGACGACGACTTGATCCCCCCCCCCTGGATCAAAATGCAAACGCTCTGCATGGCTCCGCCACATGACACACTTCATTTGCGAAGCATCATCTTTTAAAGTGAAGTACAAATGGCCCGATCTTGCGCGTGTGAAGTTTGAAATCTCCCCTTCAACTTCAATGTCTCGCAAGCGGAAATCTGTTTCAAACAAATCGCGAATATAACCATTGGCTTCAGAAACAGACCATGAGGTTGGCGAAGAATCTTTCGGTTCTTGAAAAGAGGAAAATAAATCCATTATTGAATTTTAGAATTGTCGACGACGCATCGCAACATTATTTACGCACTCGCCATTTCGGGCAGATTACTTTTGATTAATGCGGCCTTCTTCAGCTAATTTCACAACAAACAGCTAGAATATGGTAATTCTTTAGCCCAACACCTTGAAATGTTGGGAAAATATTGGCTCCGTGTGCTGATAGTAAACAGATTAAATGTAATGGCGTATAATTATGGCTATAATTTGGTCATTAAAGGACTTGGAGGTTCACTTCTGGACGCATTAGAACTGGCAAATTTGCTAATTGAATCGATTGAAGATATGAAAGGAGTTGACATCTTGCTATTAGATATGCAAGGTTTAACCGTTATCGCGGACTACTTCCTATTATGTACTTCTACAAATGAACGACAGCTACGGGCCATTGCTGAGGCTGTTCGTGAAGATGCAAAAGAAAAGGGCGATACTGGTGGAGCCAAAGTCGAAGGTGATTTTCGCTCTGGCTGGGTACTTGTCGATTTCGGCGATGTCATGGTACATGTCTTTTCCGAAGAAAAACGTAGCTACTACAATTTAGAAGAGCTTTGGCACGAAGGCAAAGTTGTTATTCGTATGCCGTAAAAGAAGTGGGTAGTAGGTAGTGGGTAGCAAAAACTCACTGCCGACTAGTCACTGGTGCGAAGCACACTAGTCACTTCTCAATAAAGGTAGCCTTCATCCTCAACTTGTATCGTGCTACGGTTCCCCCCAAAGTTAAGTTTTACTCTACTATATCTAGCCCGCATTCCATCTGAAAAAAGCTGAATTCGCAACTGCAACGCCTGAGACTCTGTAATATGCACTTTGAATGTGCCAAAATATTTATCTAACCCACGATGAATCGCCTCGGGAAAAGATGAAATATACATATCGTGTGATTCTGGGTTAAGTTGCGTTTTAATGACAAATTTTTCGGCCGTCAGCCGGTTATCAGGTTTAGCATCTAAAAACTCAACGGTTATCGAACTATCTCTCGCAACCGCCATCGAGCGATTTTTGACAAAGATCGGAATCGACCAAATCTGTCCGCCCTCGTTTTCAAGCCTAATGGGTTCATGCGTTAATTGCCCCACCCATGAAATGACATCGGCCGATGATAACCGGTTCAACACATCCCGAATCTCAAAATCTTCCATCGGTACCGATTCAAAATTAAAGCGTTTATAGTACCGCTTGTTCCGTGAAACCTGATGTACCGTGTCGCTTTGAGGAATCGAAACGACATAAGCAACGTCATAAATGCTAGTTGTTAGAGGAATTGGATAAATTTTTATACCGCTAATACGTGGCTGAATGTTGCTACTAATAATCTGTTCTAATGTTTCGCGTGAGCAAACACGACGATCTACAGGGGCAAAATGGGCTGGTTTAAAACGGCCGTCAGATTGATCTTCACCTATCCCGTAAATAATGATACCTCCGGCCGAATTGGCCATCGCGGATACATCTTTTCCAATCTCCTGTTGCCGATTCGACTCAGTAGACAAAGCAGCCCCTGCTTTATAATCAAGCGTTAAATTCTCTTCAATTCCTTCTGAAATATAACGTTCTAATTCGGCTTGATCCCAATATCGCGGCATCGGTTACACTCCTGTCCAATTCTGCTAGCCAAGCTGTCATCATAACCAATCTAACCTAAACTGCAACAAAATTCAGAAAAAGCCCAATAAAAATCGTGTACAACTACGAGTTGCAGTAAAATGAGCCGCAGTATCGAAATCAAAAACTCAGCACAGGCTGAATTAAGAGATCAATCTATGAATCCTGAGCATTCTTCGCCCCCATGGTCGAGATCAGTAAAAGTATCCGTTGCCGTCACTATTGCACTATTCACCATCTTGGTTATTTGGCGTTTCCAATCGCTATTAAGCTCAATCATTATTGCGGCAATTATTTCATACCTGCTTTACCCTGTCATCGAATTTGGTCACCGCACCACTCGCTTCAGTAGAGGGGTGATTACAAGTGTCACATACATCTTGCTCACTATGGGTTTTGTTGGGGGCTTTATTTATGCGGGAATCTCAGCCTTTCGCCAAATCTCCAATTTAACGGAAAGTATCCCAGTTGTCGTTGAAGGTATTCCGGTCTATTTAGAGCAAATCAATACCTTTTTGACCACGCCACGATCTATTGCAGGATTTGAACTTAGCTTTCCCGCGCTAAATTTTGACGTCAATAATGTTGAGGAAATTACCACGTTCCTATCTAGCTATATTCAACCAATTGTTCAGCAGGTTGGTAGCTCAATAGGCACATTAGCCTTGGGCACTGCGAACACAATCGGCTCTCTGGTCATCATTTTGTTTGTATCGATTTATATTTCAAACGACTCGCCAAAACTTCGGGAGTGGGTGGGTGATATCGCTGAATTTCCAGGGTATCGGTACGATGCAGAGCGGATATGGCGCGAGTTCGGCCGAATTTGGCAAGCTTATTTGCGTGGGCAAGCGATTTTAGCCTTTGTTATCGGTATCGTGGTCTATGTAAGCATGTTTCTACTGGGGGTCGATAATCCGCTAGCGTTGGGTTTGATTTCGGGGCTCATGGAGTTTATCCCTTTCATTGGCCCGCTTGTTGGGGCAGGTGCTGCGATCTTGGTCGCCCTCTTTCAGGCTAGCAACTACTTAGGACTAACCAGCTTTCAGTTTGTTATTGTGGTGGCAATTGTCATGGCGATTATTCAGCAGATTGAAAATAATTTCTTGGTCCCAAAAATCGTCGGCGACGCCCTTGATCTGAATCCGCTTATTGTCTTTGTAGGAGCCTTGGCTGGGACAACGTTTGCTGGCATCTTAGGGGCGATCTTAGCGGCACCGGTTTTGGCGACGCTAAAGTTATTAAGCCGGTATGCATGGCGTAAAATGTTTGATCTTGAACCATTTGCGGCTCCTGAAAAAATACCAGAAGATGAGCCTTCGTGGGCAGAAAATGCTTGGGAAAAATGGCAGCTCAGGCGTGCTGGCGTCACAACTGAAAAATCAAAAGAAGACAAAGATAGTGGGGAAGGGCGAAATGAGTGATGGAATTAGAGTTTTTATAGGCATTGCCTTAACTGAAGAAATTCGAGATGTTTTAGAAGACATTCAGGTCGATTTAGGTGATATGGTGCCGGAAAATGCGATTACATGGAATCGGCCGGAAACGATGCATTTAACATTGGCCTTTTTAGGGGATGGAAACCAGCCGGAGCAAGTTGCGGCCGTTTGCGATCTGCTTGATACCGTAACGGCCGGGATTAAGCCTTTCCCGCTTCGGTTGGGTGCGATTGGATGCTTTCCAAGGCGTCGCAACCCGAAAGTGATCCACACTGGACTGCAAGGTGGGGTAAAGCAATTGCACACCCTAAAAGAGCGGCTTGATTTGAGTTTGGCACAAACCGGTTACGTGCCAGAAGATCGCAAGTACACCCCCCATCTCACCCTCGGCCGGGTACGTAAGCCTGACCAGGTCGAGAAAGCACAACTTCCATTTGGAAGCCATACACCTCCCGTTGATTGGCATGTATCAGCCATCCACTTGTACCACTCTTTTCATACAAAAAAACGTGGACCCCAATATAAGATAATCCACTCTTCACAATTTAAAAACGATTGATGCCCCGTAACTATTCAGGTATGTCATGTACGGTCCATTGTAATTGTAGCGGCTATGTCACCCCTTAAGGGGTGGCTTGCCCCATAAATAACACCATTTATTTATGGGCGAGCCATTTTTGCTGTAAGCGTAGCGACAATGACATAGCCCGACCGAAGGGAATACCCACGGCCTACATTTTGATATCGCACCTGAGTAGTTACGATGGCCCTAGAGTTTTCTAATTCTCGACACCGTTTTTAGCACAGCCCTGTTGCCAAAAGTAAGCGGGGGTGCTTACAAAAAAAGCATGGTTAAAAGAAAAGCATGACCAGCGAATCAAGATCAGCTTTAAATCAAGATACAAATCTGCGTCAAAGATTCATGAATATTTGGATTATGGCACTTTTTGTGCTCATGATTCTGATCTTCATCTTGGTTACAGCTGTCGTTCCTGGGCTGGTCGATCAAACAGACCAAGAGTTTGTTCGCTCGCAGCTTGTACCGATGTTAATCATCGGCCTCATAGCGATTGCTTGTGCTGTTGGCTATATATCATGGGTCATCACTGTCCGCAATTTTATTCAACCGATGGAGCAATTGGTCGATATAAGCGAAGCGATTCGTTGGCGAGGCTATCTGCATGATCTGGAAAAAACTCGCTTATCATTATTGGGCCGTGATCGTTCGCAAATCGGAATCTTGGCTCGCTCGTTAATGGCGATGGAAGGTGAAAATAGTCGACGCTTTACCGAGCTTGAAATGTTACTTGAAAATAGCCAAGTGGTTGCCTCGACCCTTGATGTGAACAAAGTAATCGACAACATTTTAGAACAGCTTCAAATCCTATTTGGAGTCGAGCGTTGCGCAGTTTTGACACTCGATCAACGACAAGGGTTGCTCCAAATGGTTTCAAGCAGAGGGATGGGCGACTATGCTGTAAGATATAATAGTTCTCCAGTTGATCCCAATCAGCCGTCGATACGCGCTTTGCGCACCGGCCGGCCGGTCCAAATTTCGGATGTCAAATCGTCGATAACGGATACATTTTTGCAAAACCGGGCTGAAGACGCGGGGTTCCGTTCTGTGCTAGCTATCCCCCTACGGACACATCACGCTTCTCCGGCGGTTCTAATCTTATACAAAAACCAACCGTACAATTATAGTTACAGTGAGTTAGAGCTTGCCGCTAGTTTTGCAAATCAGGCTTCTGTTTCCCTGGAAAATGCGGCCCTTTTTAGCAAAACAGATGAGCAATTGCAGGCCCAAACGCAACAAATGGAGGCGGTTGTTGAAAGTATGCGAGACGGGCTGATTTTGGAAGATTTAGAGGGAAAGGTTATTTATGCCAATCGACAAGCGGCCGAATTTGTTAATCTGCCACCCACTGTTCTTCAACAGCAAAAAACAGCTGATATTTTACAGACGTTTAAAGTAGAAAGACCGGCCGAAGCTGATCAATCTGTAGAGATTGAACATGCCTATCCAAGACAAGATTTACGCATTCGTTTCTTTGATGTGACCAATGCGATGGGCAAGCTGATCGGCCGGGGACAGGTTTGGCAAGACATCACCCATGATCGTGAACTAGATCGAATGAAATCGAGTTTGATTTCTACTATTTCTCATGAACTACGTACACCACTCGCATCAATAAAAGGATACGCATCTACGCTTTTAGCTGAGGATGTCACATGGGATCAACAGTCTCAAAAAGAGTTTATTCGCACAATCAGCAGCGAAACAGACCGACTGACTTTGCTGACCCGAAACCTGCTCGATATGTCACGTATTGAAGGTGGGATACTCAAAATTGATCGGGATCGCCATGATCTAAACATGGTTCTAAAAGAGATGATCGGCCGCTATTCTCCAGATAAAATAGAACGTATTCAGTTTTTTGGTATTGACGATACGCGGGTTCCCTTCGATTCAACACGTATTCAAACGGTAATCACAAACCTGATGGATAATGCGTTCAAATATGGACCGGCAGATAGTGAGATTGAAGTACGGTTAGAGCGAAAAAATGGAGATGCGGTAGTCACCGTACGCGATTTTGGAGAGGGGATTCCGGCCGAATATCGTGAGCAGATTTTCGAACGGTTTTTCCGTATTGATGATGGGTTATCACGAAAAGCGGGCGGGTTTGGCTTAGGATTATCAATCTGCCAAGGGTTTATCGAGGCTCATAATGGAAAAATGTGGGTCGAAGATGCCAAGCCTGGATCACGGTTTGGGTTTAGTCTACCAATCATCCTGTAACTTGATACGGCAACTTACAAGGCCAGTGTGATGGTAAAAATAGCACCGCCATTCCCTGGGGCAGGGCGAGATATTTGCGGTCACTTAGTTGCAACAGCCTTCATTGTGTTACGAAGACCTAGCCTTCACAAAGACCGATGCACGGGCAAGGCGATTTAATGGCAGACTTATGAGAATCATAGAATTCATCACCGACTCGCAAATCAAGGCTTTCACTATCATCTGTGTGAAATGTAAGCAAAATCTGGTGATTAGGGTCACGGCATGCCGTGACCCTAATCACTTAAAACATACCGTAGAATTTCGGCCGTGTTGCGGGCATCATCAATCCCCCGATGTTGACGACCTTCATAAGCAACTTCGAGTCGTTTTAAAGCTCTACGCATTCCAACAGGTTCGGACAAACCTTCTTTTTCAGCAAATAGTTGTTTTAGATCGTGATGCTGTTCAAAAAAAATCGAGACCGGTTGATCGTGAAACACGAGATCATCAAGCAGCCGTTTGCGATCGTAACCGCTCCATGAATACCAAGCATAAGACTCGGGGCCAATCCATGTTAAAAATTTATTAAAAGCGGCCGGAAACAACTCTGCATTATCTACATCAGCCTGCTCAATAGAGGTAAAACGCAAACAAAATTTGCTCAGTTGTGGGTGAATAACCGGCTTTACAAAGACGGAAAACTCGTCGATAAGTTCAAATTCGGCATTCAGTTTAACTGCACCTATTTCAATTGTTTCCATCTCGGCCGCATTTTCCCAATCTTTCCAGCAGGTCGCTTCGATATCTACAACAATGTAATGCACTATTCCTTCCAAATTTGTTCCTTTCAAATTTGTCTTTTGGGGAGCAAGCTTCTTTTGTTCGATTTTAGTTTTGCTCCATTTTGTTGTTTTGAAATGTCAATCCCATTGCATCCTCACCGCCAATAACAAGTCCTGTTTTTGTAAAGCCAAATTGAGAGTAGAAGCGTTCGGCCGAAAGATTTTCAGGATGAACAGTTAGATAAACCCCTTCACATTCAGGTAATTCAGACTGGATATTTTGTAAAAACAATTTCATTGCTGCAACTCCATATCCCTGTCGTTGAAAGCGCCCATCAATTAAAAAACCGCCAATATAAACCACCCTCATATTGTGCGGTCGATACATATAACTATAAAAACCAACTATCTCGTCAATCACTGTCGAGTAAATTCCTACAGGATCATAAGTCATCCCGTCGGGCTGGATATAAGCCTTGGCCAAAGACATAGCAACAGACGGGACAAATCGTTCCTGTGCAGAAGACATTTTAAGTTTTACCGCTTCTTCCCAATTATGAGCATTAATCGGCCGTAATTCAACCATCGCTTTTCCCCTTAAATTTCAAGAAACTAGCATTCAAAGATCAGTAATTAGCAACCTACATTATACAGAGTCAGAGCCCATAAGAAATGGGGAACGCTCACGAGTTATTATAATCGTCTATGCAAGCAGAAGCGTTATGCTAAAATCCTCCAATTATATAATTTACATCGGGATACAAAATGACAATTATTCATGGTTTTGAGCTATTAAGAGAAGAGTACGTTGAAGAAGTTAACAGCAATGCAAAAATTTATCGGCATGTCCAAAGTGGAGCCGAGTTGCTTTCACTTTCAAATACAGATGAAAACAAGGTGTTTGGCATTACGTTTAAAACACCTCCTCAAACTTCGAATGGGATTGCTCATATTATGGAGCACTCGGTACTATGTGGATCTGAAAAGTACCCGCTCAAAGAGCCATTTGTCGAATTGATCAAAGGATCATTAAAGACTTTTCTAAACGCGTTCACCTATCCTGATAAAACCTGCTACCCCGTGGCCAGCACAAACACACAAGACTTTTACAACTTGATGGATGTCTATCTTGATGCGGTTTTTCATCCGCTCATTAAGGAGCATCATTTACAACAGGAAGGCTGGCACCTTGAATTAGAAAGTGTCGATGCACCATTGGTGTATAAAGGGGTTGTCTTTAATGAGATGAAAGGGGCCTATTCGTCACCAGAGGGGGTTCTAGGGCGATACACAAACGCATCTCTCTTTGATCCTAGCCATCCATACGGGGTTGATTCGGGGGGCGATCCGGCCGAAATTCTTGATCTTACTTATGCAGAATTCAAGGCATTTCATGAGACCTATTACCATCCATCCAACAGCCGCATTTATATGTATGGTGATGATGAACTTGAAACTCGTCTTGAAAAACTAAATTCAGTCTTATCTGATTTCAAAGCGGTTCAAGTTGAATCGGAAATTCCACTTTACCCATTACGTGATGAGCCAATCCGCCAAGTGCATTCTTACTCAATTGAGGAAGCTCAAGCAGGGGAAGCGAAAAACTTTGTCTCCGTTAATTGGCTGTTGCCAGAAGTCAAGGACCGTACCACTCAAATGGGCCTTTCACTTCTATCTTACGTTCTCTCCGGATCACCAGGCGCACCACTGCAACGCAAACTGATCGAATCAGGTTTGGGTGAAGATACACTAGGTGGTGGAATTTCAAACTATCTGCGCCAACCCACTTTTGAATCTGGGCTGAAAGGGGTTAAAGCGGATGACGTCGAAAAAGTAGAAAATCTTGTGCTTGAAATTTTAGAATCGCTCGCTCAAGATGGGTTTGATGACGATGAAATCGCATCGGCCGTGAATACGGTTGAATTCCGCATGCGCGAAAGCAATACAGGCGGCTTTCCTCGTGGATTGGCTTACATGCTTAGTGCGCTAACAGAATGGTTGCACGGCGGTGACCCGATTGAAGCAATGCGTTATGAAGGGGCTTTAGCGGCTGTGAAAGAAAAAATCGCGGCCGGAAATTACTTCGAATCTTTACTTCAAGACTATGTGCTTGACAATCATCATCGTTCCACAGTTGTTCTAGAGCCGGACAGCGGCCTTAAAGACAAGATAGAGCAAGAAGAAACTGAACGCTTGGCTCAGGCACGTAAAAATTTGAGCGAAGCTGATCTTGAGGCGATTGTTGAAAATACAAAAACGCTCAAACAGCTTCAAGAAGCCCCAAATAAGGCTGAAGACTTAGAAAAACTCCCCTCTCTCACCCTCGCAGACATCAAGCGGAAAATTACCACGCTACCGATAGAAGTTAAAGACCATGGCGAAACAACCATGGTCAATCATGATCTATTCACCAATCGGATCATTTATACAAAGGTGGGGATGAACATGCGTGTCGTACCGCAGGAATTACTCCCCTATGTCCCACTGTTTAGCTATGCACTCACAGAAATCGGTTTACATGGAGAAGACTATATCAAACTCTCTCAGCGCATCGGCATCAATACGGGTGGTGTAGGGGGCAGCCGAATGGTTGCCAGCAAACGGGAGAGCGATGAGGCGCTGGCATTGGTTTGGCTGCGTGGCAAAGCAACTGTCGACAATGGAGAGCTATTGCTCGACCTTATGCGAGACATATTGCTGAATGTAAATCTCGATAATAAAGAGCGGTTCCAGCAGATTCTATTGGAAGAAAAAGCAGGCGAAGAAGCCGGTTTAATTCCTGGTGGTCATCAAGTTGCACTCGGCCGGTTGCGAGCCGCTTTCTCAGAAGCTAGCTTTATCGGTGAGCTAATGGGCGGGGTGAGTTATTTATTCTTTTTACGCAAGCTGGTTGACGAGGTTGAAAACGATTGGAATGGCGTTTTAAACAAACTTGAAACAATTCGTACACTGTTAGTCAATAAAAATATCATGTTGACCGATACGACCCTTGACGGTGAAAATTATGGGCCGTTCGAAAGCAAGATCAAAGAATTCTTAGACAGCATGCCTGCGGCCGAACCGGTCTATCAAACTTGGTCAACCGAGCCATTGCCAGCCCACGAAGGGTTAATGGTTCCATCCCAAGTCAACTACGTCGCCTTGGGAACCAATGTACATGCGGCCGGATTCCAAACCCACGGCTCATGGCATGTAGCGCTTAACCTAGTTCAAACCGGTTATCTTTGGGACAGAGTACGCATGGCCGGTGGCGCATATGGTGCGTTTATCCCTTACAGCAGCCACTCTGGCACGATGGTCTTCTGCTCTTACCGTGATCCGAATTTGACTCAGACATTAAATGTTTATAGAGAGGCAGCCGCGTCTTTTCGCCAGCTAGATTTACCACAAGCTGAAATTGAAAAAGCAGTCATTGGGGTAATTGGTAGCATGGATGGATATCAACTACCTGATGCAAAAGGGCACACCGCTTTGATGCGCTATTTACACGGCACAACAGACGACTACCGCCAAAGGATTCGAGACGAAGTATTAAGCAC
>JBLIMP010000140.1:0-11596 GCA_047638855.1 Cellvibrionaceae bacterium
CCCCTGCACGGCCGCATTGAGTCGATCAGGGCCGATGGAGCGGGGCAAGATTCCGCTGAAACCGGCATTGAGTAGCTGAGAAACAGGTTCATCTGATTCAGGGATAAGCAAGATCACCGGCAGGCTCCAATCGGCCGGAATTTGGTCTAAGCCATCCGATGGCCCCCAACCAGCATCATAAATAATCGCATCCGGCCGATACACGTTGAGCATTTCAACAGGCTCAGCGTCAGGCGAAGCTTGTCCCACAACCTGCAGGTCGTCAGATTGTTCAGCGATGTTAGCCAGGGCGGAGCGGATGAGCGGATCGGCCGCGATAATTAAAAGTCGGGTCGGCATATTGCAAGAGAATACCAAAAATAATCGCTTTAGCCCTTAGAGGTTTATCAAAACCCAACGAAATAAGATAAAATTTAAATGGATGGTTTGTTAGCTGGCTCATGTCGCCAACAGACCAATAAACTATCCGACTAACAAACAAACTAACCAACCAAAAAGCAATATGTACATCAACGGCAATTGGATCAAATCGGACAAAACATTTGGGGTGATTAACCCCGCAACCGGCGAAGAAATCGGCCGGGTGGTAGATGGGGGCCGTGCGGATGCCGCAACGGCGATTGATGCGGCTCATGCAGCTCAAAAAGCATGGCGAGCCACCACCGCCTATCAACGCTCAGCCATTCTCTATAAAGCATGGCAACTGATGATGGCCCAACATGAAGAGCTTGCTCACCTCATGACACGTGAGCAAGGTAAACCGCTCAAAGCAAGCCGTAATGAGGTGAAATATGCGGCCGACTTTTTGCTGTGGTTCGCTGAAGAGGCGAAACGCATCTACGGCGAAACGATCCCATCCGGCCGCTCTGACCAACGTTTTATTGTCCAATACCAGCCGGTCGGCGTTGTGGCGGCTGTTACCCCGTGGAACTACCCGATCTCGATGTTAACGCGCAAGATCGCCCCCGCATTGGCGGCCGGTTGTACCGTTGTCCTCAAACCGGCCGAAGCGACCCCACTGTGTGCCATCGCTGTGTTTAAGATTTTAGAAGAGGCGGGTGTTCCGGCCGGAGTTGCAAACTTAGTCACAGCCCTTGACCCCAAGCCAATCGGGACTGAATTTTGCACCAATCCCAAAGTGCGCAAACTAACCTTTACCGGATCAACGGCCGTGGGCAAAAAACTGGCTCAAGATGCGGCCCCGCAACTCAAACGGGTTTCGATGGAGCTGGGCGGCCATGCCCCATTTATCGTCTATGAAGATGCTGATCCGGTCCATGCGGCCAAAGGTGCCACGCTAGTAAAATTCTTGAACACGGGGCAAGCGTGTATTAGCCCCAATCGCATCTATGTGCATAAAAACATTATGGGGCCGTTTATTGAAACGATTTCGGCCCGTGTTGGCAAAATGAAAGCGGGCAACGGGATGGATGCAGGCATTGCGATTGGCCCATTGGTCAATGATGCGGCCGTGGCTAAAGTGGCTAATCAGGTTGACGATGCGGTCAGCAAGGGTGCGACAGTGCATACCGGCGGGAAACGCTTGACGGCTGAGGGGCTAGAAAACGGCTTTTTCTATGCGCCGACGGTGTTAAGCGGCGTGACGGCCGACATGCTCATTTATAGCGAAGAGACGTTTGGACCTGTGGCTGGCATCATCCCGTTTGATGACGATGACGATATTATCGCCATGGCAAACGATACCCATTATGGCTTGGCGGCTTATGTCTACACCCAAAATCTTTCAAAAGCGATGCGGACGTTTGAAGGGCTGGACTTTGGAATTATCGGAATCAACGACATTAACCCAACGAGTGCGGCCGCTCCATTTGGTGGAATGAAGTCGTCGGGGCTAGGGCGTGAAGGAGCAAGGGAAGGGCTGATGGAGTATTTAGAGACGAAGCTGGGCGGTTTTTCGATTTAACCCTACCCGTGTTCATTTTGACCTCAACCCATCAGACAAAATCGAGAAGTCACAGATTGGCCGTGACTTCTCGATTTTTAGATTAAGCCTTCATCCGCTCATTCTGTGGATCAAACAAGCAATCGGCCGTCACCATCGCTGGATACCGTTCAGTCAAATACTCCACCTCAACCTCAGTCCCAGGCTTCGTGTACTCAATCGGCAAATAGCCAAACGCAATGTACTTGCCCACACTGTACCCATAGCCGCCTGACGTCACCCGGCCGAGTACCTGCTGACTACTGCCGTTTGTCCCCAAAATCGGCTCGTTACCCGTGGGCACCGCCACAGGCGAGTCAATCGCAATCGTCACCAAACGACGTTTTAATCCATTTTCTTTAATGTCTGCCCGAATCACCTTCAACGCATCTTTGCCGATAAAGTCAGACTCTTTCTTGAGTTTAACCATCCAGCCCATGCCTGCTTCATACGGATTATGTTCCGTATAAATATCACCACCCCAAACACGATACCCCTTCTCAACCCGCATCGAGCGCATCGCACCGACACCACACTGCACCAGGCCAAACTCTTGCCCCGCTTGCCACAGCTCATCCCGAATGGCGAGTGCCTGGTCCATCGGCATGTGGAATTCCCAGCCTAGCTCACCCACATACGAAATCCGCATAGCGTACACGTTGGCCATCCCGATTTCGATATTTTGCCAGGTGTAGAAACCAAACGCATCGTTCGAGACATCCTGCGGGGTAACTTTTTCAAGCACCTTGCGCGCATTTGGTCCGAACAGCCCAATCGCCGCATGGGTTTTTGATTTTTCCGAGACAGATACCGCAAAGCCGTCACTGTATTTCTTAAACCAAGCCATTTCTAACGGCAAAGTTCCGTTGCCGGTGAATATCCAGTAGCTGTCGGCCGATTTTCTGGCCACCGCCACATCCCGTTTAATCCCACCTTTTGGCGTACACAGTAGCGAGTAAACCACCTCGCCTTCGGCAAAGTCCATTCGGTTCGTGAACATCGTATCCATGTACTTCACAGCATCGGGGCCGCTGACTTCCATGATAGATAAGCTC
Source organism: Cellvibrionaceae bacterium (assembly GCA_047638855.1). GTDB lineage: Bacteria > Chloroflexota > Anaerolineae > Promineifilales > Promineifilaceae > WTJY01. Next base: position 2,998 of record JBLIMP010000140.1, read on the forward strand.
GTCAAGTCAAACATGCCGACTGAGTCACGCATCGCTAAATGTTCGGCCCCTTGAATTCGATCCCAATATTGGGCACCCCAGCCTTCACGAGCCGGAACCTGGTCTTCATATTTTTCAAGCAGGCGGCCGTTTTCTTTAATCCAGTAGGGCACTTCAAGCCCGGCCGAATTCAGCATTTGTGCATTTTGCTCTAAATGGCGCATCTGAAAGGGGCCATGGCGAATGTCACGCGGATAGCCCGACCACTGGGCCGGATGGATCACATCGTGTACTTCTGCATAGGCTTTGGCACTGGCTACAGAGATAAACTTATCAGTCGTTTGGTAGTCTAAAAAGCGATTCACATCGATGCCACGCATATCGACCCCAGGTTCGCCGTAGGTCATCCATTCAGCAATCGCTTTGCCTGCGCCACCGGCATTGGTCACCCACAGAGCGGCCGCAACCCAAAATCCCTCGACTGGGGTTTCACCCATAATCGGCATGCCGTCTACCGTAAACGAGAACATCCCGTTGATTTTGTAGGGGAAAGTCACTTCGTCACGACGCAGGGCGGGCATCGTGCTTTTTGCGATTTCGTAAGCGTCGGCCCAATCTTCTTGGGTAAACGGATGATCGGCCGATTCGCCCAACACCCTCGGATCAACCATCAGCGGCTTGTGATGATAATTCCCCATCCCCAAGCTGTCCCACCAATGACGATAATAAAGCCCCCCATCCATATCACGTACCGACGGGTAAACAATTTCATTTTCAGCGATCCGTTCGCTAAAGTCTGAAAGCTCTGGCAACGGCGTGGTGCGTAAATATTGATGTTCGGCCGACATTAGTGGGATTTTGACCCCCACTTTGTCAGTGATGGCCGGTGTCCAAATGTTGGTACACAACAACACTCGTTCACATTCAATTACAGGCATCTCTGGGTTATTCGTTGTGACGCTTTTGATCCGGCCGCCTGCAATCGTGAAGTCAGTCGCCTTTGTATGACCTACAAACCGCACACCCCCATCGCTCATCTTTTCCGCTTCAACCGATAATGATCCACAGATATGCGGCCCTGCCACAACCGGCTTGCGGGGTGTGAAAAGCCCCAGCTTAAACTGGCTCGGGTCGATGAGTGGGAACAGTTCGCCGATCTCTTTTTGATCAACGATGTGGGCCTCGATTCCAAATCCGCGTGCGGCCGTGGCCAAGCGCTTCACTTCATTAATCCGGTTGTCAGTGCGGGCAACATCTATGCCACCCACCATGTACAACGGGTTGCGCCCCTCTTTCCATTTGGGCAACGTTTCGTATAAATCAACTGAGCCTGATGCCAACTGCTGCATGCTGGTGTTGTTGCTCAGTGGGTTTACCCCGCCAGGTGCGTGTGACGTTGAGCCATCGTTGTCAAACAGCGGCCCTTTGTCGATGACAAGCACGTCTTTGACGCCGAATTTGGCTAAATAGTAAGCGGTGCTACAGCCGACGATGCCTGCGCCGATAATGAGTGTGTGGGTGCGTATGGTCATTTGAAAGTTCCTTGCCTGATGAATGAAAAGCGACGAGAGGGTTACGGATCATTATCAACTTTTCGATCATCTTAGATTTTTGTTAAGTTTAGCAAAAATAACGGAAACGATCCTGTTTATAGTCCCCAACATTTGATTCTTCAAAGTGGATGAGTCAGACAGTTGATAAAAGTTCATGAAGATATCGCTCGCATGGCATATCTACTCAACTGCAATTCTCACTCCATCAATTTGCTAAATCCCATTATGTGCTCCACCGCCCGTTATGAGTTCCGGCCGAACAAGCTACACTCTATATTTAGCAGTAACCCTCCAGAGCCATCAACCAAACTATGCACTACTTAACTTTCTCTGTCGCATCTCAATCCGACCAATCAACAGTCCTTAAGATTCTTCAAGAGACACAAACCTGGCTCTGGGAACAAGGAATTAATCAGTGGACACTTCCTTTTGAAGCCTATTGGATCAATGAATCAATCGAAAATCAGGAGTTCTTCATCGTCACGATTCAGCAAGAAACGGCCGCTGTTTCCCAACTTACCGGCCATGATTCAATGTGGAGCGATGCACCAAACGATGTGGTTTAAATCCATTCTCTGGCTATACAACATCACTGGCGAGGCCATCAGATCGGCAAGCAGGTTCTTAACTGGATTGAAATTTATGCGGCCCAAAACACTCGTCGGTTTTTACGTCTCGACTGCATGGCAGATAATTTGATTTTGTGCCGATACTATGAGCAGGCGGGTTTTGTAAAATCGAGTCTGAAAGAAGTTCAGAATGATGGATCGGTTTATAAAGCACAGCTTTTTGAAAAGGCTGTAAACTCCGGCTAACTCCCCCGAATACTTATGGAACAGCAGGCTCCCCGTTATAAGTATTAGCTTGAGTTGCTCATATGCTCAACTCTTCAGCCATTAACGGCGTCGGCCGAACAAGATAAAGGCCCAATACAGAACCTGCATGATTGCTTGAATGGCGGCAGCAACATATGTCAGTGCGGCCGCATTTAAAACCGCATTCACCCCATCCATCTCATCTTTATACAAAATGCCATGCTCAACGAGTAACACTTTTGCCCTGCGGCTCGCATCAAACTCGACCGGTAATGTCACTACAGAAAATAAAGCGACAACCGCATAGAGCAGCAACCCACCAATAGCGATATAAAGTCCTAACGAACTGCCAAGAAAACTCGTCAGTAATAATCCACCAAAAAACATCCAGGTTCCCCACTGGCTACCAAACTGAACGGTGGGAACAAGTGCACTACGTAGCCCGAGCGGCCCATAATTCTTTGCATCTTGGAGCGCATGCCCCATTTCATGGGCCGCAATTCCGGCCGCAGCCACACTTCGGGAATCATGTGTCGCTTCACTTAAGCGTAAAACCTTGCCTCTTGGATCATAATGATCAGTTAATTGACCAGGAACTCGCTCAACCTTAACCTCGTATAACCCCTCTGCATCAAGCATCTGACGCGCAACTTCTGCGCCTGTCATTCCGCTTGTGATTCCTATTTTTGAGTATTTGTTAAAATTCCTCTTAACACGAAACTGTGCCCACAGTCCTAAAAGGAGCGGGGGTAACATTAGTAATAAATATGGGCCAAAGCTACCAAACATATCAGTATATCCTTTAAAATTTATCGATAGGGCTGTGCGAATCGCCCTGTTCGTTGTCTAATTAAAATCGGTTAATGACTGTGTGAAGATTTAGCCGCATTTTGAACGTCGGCCAAACTTTCATCACAGTTGTATCTTTACGAAAATCTGTTCAGAAAAGATTAAGATCATCGTAATCTTAACAAATATTTAAGACTTAAATTTAGCAGAGTTCAAGATTTATGGGATTTATAGATAGTATATTCAACAATGGAACACGTTTGCGCCAAGCAACAACAAAAGATATTAAGGCCGTTGCCGAATTTAACGGCCGTATGCACGAGGAGCCAGATGAAAAAGGGAAAATCGCTGCTTGGACCGAAGATTTAATGTCGGGCAAACATCCTACAACCAAGGCCAGCGACTTTTTGATCGTTGAAACGGAGCAAAACGAAGTTGTTTCATCAACTTGCTTAATTCCGCAAACTTGGAGCTATGAAGATATAGAGTTTCCGGTCGGCCGCCCAGAGCTTGTGGGTACCGATGAGAATTGGCACAAAAAAGGGCTAGTCCGTGAGCAATTTGATGTGCTACACAAAATGAGCGATGAAAAAGGGGATTTAATGCAGGTGATTACCGGCATTCCGTGGTATTACCGCCAATTTGGCTACAGCCACGCTCTTGACTTGGGTGGCGGCCGACAGTTTGACCACACTCGCCCCGACAACAAACCATCTGTCAAAATTGAAGATGAAAAGCTGAGTTGGAAAGCAGCAACCGTCGAAGACATTCCGCTTCTGCAAAAGTACTATGACATTCACGGCCGCAATTATCTGATCAACAGCGGCCGGAACGATGAAATTTGGACATTTGACCTAGCAGGCAAATCGCCCGATTCAATCCATGACAAACGCTATTGGATCATTTCATATCCTGATGGCCGTCCGGCCGGAACCATCGGCTTTGCACATTGGCATCACGCCACCATAATCAATGAAATCGCATGTGAAACAACCCAATCGATGCGAGAATTCGCCCTGTACGTGACCCGTGCCATCGGCCGGTATATTGAGGATCACAACAAAGTCGCAGAAACAGACGACACGCAAAAGCCGATCCACACTCGGCTGATTTTTTACTTGGGACAAGATCATGCTGTTTACAGAGCATTGGGTAGACAATTAGGGGATCAGGCCAAATCATACGCTTGGTACATCCGTATCCCAGATATTCCCGCCTTTTTACGCCACATCCGGCCGGTGCTAGAGCGACGTCTCGCCAATAGCGTCATGGTAGGGCACAGCGGCGTCCACCGTGTTAGCCTATATAAAGAGCATTTTTCGATCAATTTTAAAGATGGAAAAATTACCAATATAGGTAGCTATAACAAAAAGCAGCCACAAGAGGGTGATACCATTTTCACTCGGCCGGAGTTCATTCAGCTTATCTGTGGTCACAAATCATTTGAAGAGATCAACCACATTCATATCGATTGCGGCGGCAACAATGAAGCTTGGGTTCTCATGGACATTCTCTTTCCAAAAATGCATTCAAACCCAATGGGTGTCAATTAATGAAAACTGACCCGCTACTTACCCCTTTTCTAAGCGGTGGCAAAACACTCATATTAGACGGTGGTTTGGCCACCGAGCTTGAAAAGCGGGGGTTTGACCTCAACGACCCTTTATGGTCGACAAAAATATTACTCGAAAACCCCGATGCGATTCGGCAACTGCACCTTGATTATTTGTACGCCGGGGCCGATTGCATTATTACGGCCACATATCAGGCCACATTTGCAGGAATCATGGCTCGTGGTTTAACAGAGAGCCAAGCGGCCGACCTGATGAAACTCGCCACACAGCTAGCCCTTGAAGCCCGTGATCTATTTTGGCAAGACAAGGCAAATCACAAGAGTCATTTAGCCCCTCGCAGCCGCCCACTCGTTGCCGCAAGCATTGGCCCATACGGAGCCTATTTGGCAGATGGGTCAGAATATCGTGGCGATTACAACTTAGACACGGCCGGACTAATCGACTTTCATCGCAAGCGTTGGCACTTGCTCGCAAATTCTGGCGCAGACTTCTTACTATGTGAAACAATTCCCTCTTTGGCAGAAGCTCAAGCGTATTTGGCACTGGCTCAAGAAACCCCCAATATCAAAATCGCTTTGGCTTTTAGCTGCTTAGATGGGTTTTCACTTTCGGACAAAACAAAGGTGGCTGATATTGACCCATCTTTGTTTGACTATGAGAATTTAATTTCAGTTGGAATAAACTGTACCTCCCCACGCTTTATCCCATCCTTAATCAAGCAATTTCAAGCCCAAACAGAGCTACCGATCATTATCTATCCCAATTCCGGTGAGGCTTGGGATGCGGCCAATCACTGTTGGACCGGCACCACCCATCCTGAAGAGTTTGGCACGGCCGTGCGTGAATGGCGCCGGATAGGTGCGGGCATTATCGGGGGCTGTTGCCGCACCGGCCCGGCTCATATCCAAGCCATCAGCGAGCGTTTACGCAAAGTAGAACGATAAAGCTTCAAATTCTTCGGCTTTAAATTCAACCCAGAATATAATCAGTCAAACAAATCAGGTTGGTCTTTGACTTGGGCCACATTAGTCCTAAGCTTCTCTACCATCTACCATCTACCATCTACCTTGCAACCAGTGCATCATCTTCCAACTCGCAAACGCCCTCTAATATCTAATATCCACTAAAAATGACCTTACTCAAAGAAATTCTCAAAGCAGAAAACCGCATCCGCCCATTTATTCGCGAAACCTTTCTCGAATTCTCCCCCCATTTTAGCGAAATCATCGACGGCCACGTCCTATTTAAGCTCGATAACCAGCAACACACAGGCTCCTTCAAATTTCGGGGGGCAATGAACCGGGTGCGGGCTTTGTCCCCGGCCGAAAACAAGAAAGGGATCGTCACCGCTTCAAGCGGTAATCATGGGGCGGCTGTTGCCAAAGCACTCACCTTATTTGACACCCCAGGGGTCGTCTATGTCCCAGAATCAGCCTCACCGGCCAAGATAGACAACATGGAGCAATACGGGGTCGAAGTGCGGCTAGAAGGGGACGACGGGATTGTGGCAGAGCTAGCAGCTCGCCAGTTTGCCGAAGAAAGCGGAAAAACCTTTATCTCACCTTACAACGATTTGATCGTGGCGGCCGGGCAAGGGACGTGCGGCATTGAAATCGCCCGCCAACTCTCAGGCGAAGCGGTTGATTATGTCTTTATCGCTGTGGGTGGTGGTGGGCTAATTTCAGGAGTCGCTTGCTATCTTAAGTCAGTCTGGCCCGATGTTAAGATCATCGGCTGTCAACCTGAAAATTCAAAAGTAATGGCCGACTCGATTGCGGCCGGTGAAATCTTAGACCTTCCATCTTTACCCACCCTGAGCGATGGGACGGCCGGAGGCATTGAACAAGGATCTATCACGTTTGAATACAACCAACAATATGTAGATGAGTTTGAAACGGTCACCGAAGAAGAAATCGCTGATGCGATGATCCACTACATGTCGGTGCATCATCACATGATCGAAGGAGCGGCCGGGGTCGCTGTCGCCGCCCTGTTAAAACGCAAAGAAGAACTACAAGGTAAAAGTGCCGTGGTCCTGATTTGTGGCGGCAACATCAGCCTAGAAACACTGGCCGAAGTGCTACTATCAGGACAAGAAGACGAAATAGAGGAATAAGCATTGTAGCTATTCTGCGATATCAGTCATTTTTGTGAACAAAAATGGCTCGCCCCATAATCCATTGGTGTAATTGTAAAGGCCGCGCATGATATCGCAGAATGGTTAACGCTTTTATCCTGTAAATCTTGTAAATCCTGTCAAAACAACCCATGCAACTTGAACACGTCACCTGGCAAGGGGATCAGATCGATGATCCTGAAATATTGCCCCAGCTCCCCCCCAATCTGGCCGATTTATTGGGCCAAATCAACGGATTTATCCTATATCAAGGTGGTTTTCACCTGTTTGGGGCCTGCACGCAACCGGCTTGGCACTCGATCCGTGAAAACTGGCACGGAGAACAAGCTGCTTGGCACCACTACCCAAACATTCTTGAGACAGATGTCCCTTTTGCAGAAGATTGCCTAGGATTTCAATTTCTACTCCGTGATGACCTCGTCATATTTTTAGATGGTCAAACGGGCGATGTCCAAGAATTAGGCGTTGGCTTGGGTAGCTTTTTAAACAGCATTCCGGCCAACCCACTCGAAGCGATTGGGCTGGCCCCACTGCTCCAATACATGAAGGATGGGAACCAGCTTCAGCCAGGTGAACTGCTTGCCGAATATCCTTTCTTTTTCACCAAACAGGCAAGAGACGGGGTTGAGCTATCAAAATCGCCGTCGGCCGACAAGAAAAAACTGCTCATCCACATCTATTCAAAGTTAAAAGATGCGAAAGACGGAGAGCCACTCACCTTTAGCATCGAAAGGCGTGCACCAAACAGCAAACCGATCAAACCAAAGAGAAAAAGAAAGAAATAAGCGAATGAAACAATCAACAATCACACCCGCCAGCAAGAAACGCTCTACGGCGTTTGCCCCTCGCTCCTTGCCCCTTGCCCTATGAAAAAAGCACTCGAAGGAATCCGCGTACTCGACCTCTCCCGCATTCTCGCTGGCCCCTATGTCGGCATGATGCTGGGTGATTACGGGGCAGAAGTCATCAAAATTGAACAGCCTGGCACAGGAGATGGCACTCGCCTGTGGGGACCGCCGTGGGTGGGCGAACAGGCCGCCTATTTTTTCTCCGCCAATCGGAACAAAAAGAGCCTTACGCTTGACCTAAAAAGCGAGGCGGGGCAAAAAATCCTCCATCAGCTACTAGGATCGGCCGATGTTTTGATCGAAAACTTCAAAGTTGGCGGTATGGCAAAATTAGGGCTCGATTATGAAACCCTTGCTCAAAAATACCCAAAGCTCATCTACTTATCGATTACAGGGTACGGCCAAACCGGTCCAGACAAGCACAAACCTGGGTACGACGCGATGATTCAGGCCGAAGGTGGCATCATGTCGATTACCGGGCCAGAAGATGGAATGCCCCACAAAGTTGGGGTGGCGGTTGTTGATGTGACCACAGGGCTGTATGCGACAACGGCCGTGCTGGCGGCGCTCAATCATCGGCACACAACCGGCCGTGGGCAATATGTGGATATGGCCCTGCTTGATTCTCAGGTGGGATGGCTTGTGAACATTGCCCAAAACTATTTGGCCACTGGGGAAACTCCCGGCCGGTTTGGCAACGCCCATCCCAGCCTGGTCCCTTACGAGACGTTTGAAACGGCCGATGGGCACATTGTGCTGGCTATCGGCAGTGACGATCAGTTCCGCAAGTTTTGCCTGGCCGCCAATCGGCCGGAACTTTGGGCCGATATTCGGTTTCAGACAAATAACGGCCGCGTGACCAATCGAGAAGAGCTGCTAGTTCTGGTACGCCCCATTCTAACGA
>JBLIMP010000141.1:0-11556 GCA_047638855.1 Cellvibrionaceae bacterium
CCCATCGTCAGTTTTGATATCTTGAAGATATTTCCGCTGTCTTGCTGTAACTCCCCCGCCATGATTTTCATCAACGTTGATTTGCCGGTTCCATTCAGGCCGACAAAGCCGATCCGTTGGCCGTCTTGCACTTCAAACGCCAAGTCATTAAACAGGAGGCGGGTGGTGTATTGAAAATTAATTTTATCGAGATTAAGAAGGATTTCTGCCATGTAGGGATTATGCAAGATGGAGACTGTAAGATGCAAGGCGATCCTGAGGAACGGGAATTAAATTAGCCATTCTCAATTTCAACAGTTCACCAATTTTTGATGCCATGCCACGGGAGAGCTCCCCTTACTTGATTGCCTGTGTAACGTTTGCACTCAAGCGGGTATCTCTCCTCTACCCGTCACACCTGATACCAATCGGCTCAACAAGCATGAGGGTTTTTAAAATTAGCCATTCTCAATTCTCCATTGCCCATTGGCAATTAAAATGGGCAACGGAGATTGAACAATTAAGAACGGAGCCTTAGACCCAACCGCGTAGTCGGGCCGCCTGTGCAACCCGATCAATGGCAACTAAATAAGCTGCAACCCGATTCGAAACATCTTCCTCACGAGCCATATCACTAACCGCTTTAAATGCCGTCGTCATCTTTTTATCAAGTCGGGCATTTACCTCATCTTCTTCCCAATAAAAATTAGAGGTGTTTTGTACCATCTCAAAGTAAGAAACAATCACACCGCCGGCGTTACACAAGAAATCGGGAATAATGAATATCCCTTTTTCATTAAAGATATGATCCGCCTCTGGCGTTGTTGGGCCGTTGGCTAGTTCAGCAATAATTTTAGCCTTAATCCGATCTGCGTTTTGGCTGGTTAGCTGATTTTCAATGGCGGCCGGAATCAACACGTCTACGTCAAGCTCTAGCAAATCAGGGTTGCTAATTTCAACCGAGCCAGGGGTGCCTTGTAGACGGCCGGTCATTTTTCTATGAGCAACCACTTCTTTAACCGACAGCCCTTCTGCTTTATAAATACCGCCAAATTCATCACTCAGAGCCACTACTTTCATCCCTAAGACTTCGATAGCAAATTTATGTGTCCCAGAGCCGACGTTGCCGTACCCTTGAATGGCGCAAGTTGCCCCAGCAAGATCGAGACCCACTTCTTTCGCGGCTTCGCGGATGGCGAAAATACCACCTAGCGATGTGGCACCGCCACGGCCGGCCGAACCGCCCAACTCAATCGGCTTGCCGGTAATGGCACCTGGTTCGTGCCCCCCTGCTAATACCTCATACTCATCCAGCATCCAGCCCATAATCTGTGGATTTGTATTCACATCTGGTGCGGGAACGTCTTGACGTAAACCGATATATCGGCTGATGTTGCGAATATACCCACGACTTAAGCGCTCAAGCTCCCCTTGTGACAATTCACGAGGATTGCAAATGACACCGCCTTTTCCGCCGCCCAATGGAATATCAGCCACGGCCGTTTTCCAAGTCATCCATGCTGACAATGCGCGCACCGTGTCAATTGTTTCGTCAGGGTGAAAACGAATCCCGCCTTTTGCAGGACCACGAGCATCGTTATATTGCACCCGGTATCCATTAAACGTACGCACCTGCCCGTCATCCATCCGAACCGGAATCGTAAAGTGAAATTCACGCATCGGCTGACGCAAGAATTGATGCATATTTTCATCAAGGCCCAAAACTTGGGCGGCTTCAGCAAGCTGTGCTTGAGCGATTGCAAACGGGTTGAGATTTTCTGCTAAATTTGTCATAAATGATTTTTGAGTGGGCTAAGTAAACCGTGCCCATTTTCAAGAACCAATCTTTTAGATAAAAGATTAGCGGGATAAAAAAAAACCACTAAAACACCCTACAGCTTTTTGCTGCACGATACTTTCGTGGATTAGTAATGTGATTTTGCCCTAAAACATCGCTACCCAGCTCTCTGATCGCATACTTTGGGAAGTAGTGGGAACAATCAGATGACTGGGTAGCTTATATTAGTTAGGAAGAGAGATACATACAAATTGTACAAAGCGCACAAATATTGTCAAGAAATGTTTGTGCAGTCTGACTTGATTGATACCTTGCTCGCTGTCTACAGAAACCGTGAGTAGCGGCGAAAGCGGCAGGTTAGGCGATTTCCGAGAATAAAACATGCAATTGCATCAACAAAATCGCCTCACAGCCAACCCCTGAGCTAGTTTGCTAGATAATTATTTTTCGGGGTTGGCCTTAAGCTTAGCTCCGAAGAAAAAATTATTCTTCCCGCTCGACCTTTATAAATAAAGGCATTCCGCCACTCAGCACCATCATTGGTACAAACTATCCTCTTTTTTACTCATTATTTGCTATTTGTTAACTGGTCAAACTGAGTAACAGGTTATCGTTTAAGCGTGCTGCTTTTGTCACCCTTGCTCGGTTAAGATGATTCGGGATCCATCCTAACTTGAAGCCATAAGTGAGTCAATGCGCCATTTTTTAACTTTATGCGCCTGAATCGACCTAAATAGCAAGTTTTCTTGCCGGTTCATGGTTTCAATTAGCTATTTGAGGACGACCGCTTAAAGCGGTTTAAAGATTTTATGGATGCTAGCTATACATGTAAAAACAAGGTTATAACTGGAATTATTTTTACTCTATTGCTAATCCTTGCAATTTTGTCTGGCCTCGGCCCTGCTTCCGCAGCTAATCTTGATGATGAGATGGAACTTTACACCATTACCTTGTTTTTGGAGCATGGGTTTATCGAAAAATAAAGATGGACACATCAATTAATTGACTGCGATCATCGAGCCAGTACGAGTCTTCTCAACCTCAATCCGATTAGGGAATGCATCACGTAGGTCCTCAACATGGGTGATGATCAAAATCTTGGCAAAGTCATTTTGAATCGCGTTAATCGCTTCGATTAGCTTTTGTCGCCCCTCTGGGTCTTGACTCCCAAATCCCTCATCAACCACAAGCGTTTGCAGCTTTGCCCCAGCCCGCCGTGTCAACACCTGTGACAGAGCGATCCGAATCGCAAAGTTCACCCTGAACTGCTCTCCGCCCGAATAGTTTTCATACGGCCGCACACCCACCTCATCACTAATGCGAATATCAAGCGTCTCGGCCGATTGCCCCTTTTTGCTTTTTAGCGCCCGTTGTGTATCAAATTGAACCCGCATTCGGCCGCTCGTGAGCTTTTCAAGCAACTCATTGGTTGTTTGTTCAATCTCTGGCAAAGCCCGCTCAATCAGCAACGCTTGAATTCCATTTCGGCCGGTCGCCGTTTCGATCACCTTTAATCGGGCAATCTTCTGCGTGATCGTTTCCCGCTCAGACCGTTTGGCCTCTAGCCTTACCTTTTGCTGTCCCAATACCTCTAACATTGTTTGCGCCTGAGTCATTTTACGGTTGGCGGTGATTTCACCTTCACGCAAACGTGCAACTTCATTTTCGATTAACGCCAGATTGTTGCCGCCTGTTTGTTGCAACTGGGCCAAAATCGTTTTGCTATTTTCCAGCGTCTCTGTCTGTGCAGCAATCAACGTTTCTTGCTCGCTGATTTGCGCGGCAAGATCGATTAGCGTGGCATCGAGCGACGCTACCCGGCCAACCGCCGTTTCGAGCTGGCGAAAACGGTCTGGTGTGCCAGCTAGCTTATCCCGCTGGGCAAGCAGTGATTGATGGCTGTCAAACTCATAGCCTACCGTTTTAAGCTCTTGTTCAAGCGTTTCAAGCGCAACGCGATCTTGGGCTAAAAAGCTATCTGTCTCAAGCAACGATGTGATTTCAGCCAACTTAGGAGCACCGGTTTCTGCCCAATGGCTTTGATCTCGGCCGATTTGCGCAAGCGATGTTTCGAGACTCGCTAGCTTCTGCTTGGCAAAACTGACGTGTCGCTCAAGAGATGGCTTTTCTTTCAGAGATTCGGCCGCACGATCGACAACTTGCTGTTGAGCCTCAAGTTGAGGCATGAACTGAGCGATTTCTTTTTCTAGCGTTGTTAACCGCGTGGCACCCCCTACGGCCCATTCTGCCAACGCCTTTCTCAACCCTTCAACAGTTGCTTGGGTTCCGGCAACTTCACGTTCCAGCGTGCTGGTCTGTTTTTCGAGCCGCGGCCGGTTTTTGATCCGCATCTCAATCGCCGGAATATCTAGCTTTAACCCGGCAAGCTTATCCTTATTGGCCCGGAACTTATCCCCACTTGTTTTGCCTTCAGCCAGCATTTCAGCCAAGGTTGATTCAATATGTTCGGCCGTCAACAATTGCCCACAATGCGGACAAGGGCCACCTTTTTCATTTTTTAGCTGGTCCATCCGCACTTTTAGCTTTTCCATTTGCGGTTTTAGCGTTTCGTTTTCTGCTTTGCAACGAACCTCTTTCTCTCGCATGGTTGTAAGGTCAACCTGATCGGCCGCTAGTGAATGTAGCTGGGCCGTTAGTCTTTCGAGTTCGGCCGACTTTTGTTCAATCGCCCGCTCTCCACCTGCCAACTGTTCCTGCTCTTTTTGCCGATTGACGGCGATTGCCGCCAATTGCTCTTTCTCTTGCTCTAGCAGACGCAAGTTAGCGGTCAGTTTCTGCAAATCATCTCTTGCATTCTGATGCGCCGCATCTTGCTCAACCAATCCAGCCAGCCCTTTTTCAGCTTGGGCCAATTTTTCGGCCTGTGTTTGTTGGTCCGCCTCAAGTTCCGCCTTTCGTTCATCTAATTCTTGAATTTGGAATTGGCGATTTTCCAACCCCGCTTTTTCCTGGGTTAAGCGGCTACGCTCTTGGGCAATCGCAAGCTTATGCGGCCCCATTTGCTTATCGACGCGATTGTATTCATTTGCTTTCTGCTGGTGCACTTCGAGTTCTTTTTGTAGCGTTTCCCATGTCGCTTGATTAGCCTGAATTTTGTCAGCGTCGGCCAGAATAAGGGCAAATTCTTCACGTTCGGCCGTCTGTTTTTGGCGCCGCGAGTCCCACTCGCGCAACCGGCCGGACATTTGTGTCAGGGTCGATTGGGTCTGATCAACTGTTTGTTGCTGCTGTTTAACCAAATCGGCCGAACGCCGAGCCTCTTGCAGTCGTCCCTCTCCATCTGACAATTGTTGTTTGATGAGATTGTGCGCAGTTGCGGCCGCTTCAAATGTCGCTTGACGGCTCACCTCTTCGGTCAGCTCTAGCTCGATTTCACTAATCTGCCCATCGATTAAGAGTTGCTCATTGTCGGCCAGCTTGCGCTTGCTGGTGACAGCATCTTTGTATCGATCCCAGATGTTAACGCCCAATAGGTCGGCCAGTACTTCTTTGCGCCCTCCGGCCGATTTGGTCGTGAATTCATCCGCTTTTCCTTGGAGCAGAAAGCTGGCATTGCTAAACGTGTCGTAATTCATGTTGAGCAACGTACTGATCGCATCATCGGTTTCACGCCGCTTGGCCATCGTCAACGATTTCCACTTGTCGGCCTCGTAATCAACTGCGACTTGAAGCTCAAGCGTCATCGCTTTGCGTGCCTTTTTTTGCCGAATGATCCGATAGACCTGCGCTTCTAGTTCAAAATCAAAGCGTACTTCGGCCGCTTGGCCGTCCCGATCTGCCAGCCGGTTCACAACGTCGTCATCGCTTTTACTGCGAGCCTGGCCGAACAATGCCCAGGTGATGCCGTCGAGAATCGAGGATTTTCCGGCACCATTTGCGCCGGAGATGGTGGCTAAGTGGATGCCGCCAAAATCGAGAGAGGCTGTCTGGCGATAGCTGAGAAAGTTAGTGAGTTCAAGTTTAATTGGAATCATTCAAGTCGTATTTTAGTCCGGTTTGGTCAGATTTGCAGGTCGCCGGGCGAGACAATCGGGCGTAGGGGCGACGACATTCGCCGAAACACCTGACTTTATTGCTCATTCTGACATGCGAATGTCTCGCCCGACCTCAGGAATGGAAGGCTCACGGCCTACATCACATTTTAATCAGAATCATTGATTTGCCGCTTTCAACATGTTAATCTGCTTTTGTCGCAGTATTCTGGCCATAATTGGCCGGGTTTAATCAATATTTCAGTCAGGGGCGAGGAATGGTTTAGGCCATTTCTCGCCCCTGTTTTGTTTGGAACAACTATGAGCAACAATAAAATCGTTCGATTCGACAATCTAGAAAAAGGATTCCAAGAAGGAGACCGCATCCGGCACGTTTTGAAAGGGGTGTCTGTCGGCTTTGAAGAAGGGAAATTTACGGCACTGCTAGGGCCAAGCGGTAGTGGAAAAAGCACCTTGCTTAATTTGGCCTGCGGTATTGAAGAGCCAGATGGCGGTGATGTTTATATTAGAGAAGTGGCGATTACCCGTTTAAGCGACCACGACCGAACCCTTTTCCGACGGGACAATATCGGGTTCGTTTTTCAGTTTTTTAATTTGATCCCGACTTTAACCGTGCTAGAAAATATTATTTTGCCCCAAGAACTAGCGGGTAAACGGCGCAGAGAGCTGGAACCGGCCGCCGTTGCCCTGCTCGACAAAGTGGGTCTAGCTGACCGACGTGATACATTTCCCGACCGACTTTCGGGCGGCGAGCAGCAGCGGGTTGCCATTTGTCGGGCGCTCGCCCATGATCCTTTGCTGGTGCTGGCCGACGAGCCAACGGGTAATCTCGACTCAAAGACCGGGGTCATTGTGATGAATCTGTTGCTTGAACTGACGAGAGAAGCGGGCAAAACACTGATTATGGCGACCCATTCTCCTCATGTTGCCCCGATGGCCGATCATATTTTTCGGGTGGAAGCGGGCATGCTGATAGAAGGGATGGGGTCTTAAACATGCAACCTCCTTTAACTTCTGCACCAGCTTCTACCTCTTTATGGCCTTTGTTGATGACCAGCTTTCGCAGAGCGATGCGTCGGCCGTTTCAATATATCTTATTCATTGTGGGTGTTGCGATTGGGGTGGCGATGATGGTCTCAATTGATCTTGCCAATAGCTCCGCAACCAAAGCGTTTGAGCTTTCAACAGACGCTGTGACCGGCCGGGCAACGCACCGATTGGTAGCTGGCCCTACAGGTATTGACCAAGCGTTTTATATTCAACTGCGGCGTGAATTGGGATACACCAACTCAGCTCCTGTTGTAGACGGCTTTGTGACCATTCCTGAACTAGGCGGGTTGCCTTATCGTTTGGTGGGAATTGATCCATTTGCCGAACCACCGTTCAGAAGCTACTTTGGTTCTGATCAAGGCGGGGGGCAAGGGGCAGGAGCCGGCCGATTTGATCAGGGGGCGATTCAGGCATTTATTTCCCAGCCCAACACCTTGTTTGTGCTGGGTAGCTTGGCCGATGAATACGGGATTCCTTTAGGCGGCGAACTGACTCTAAACAGAGCGGGTGAAAACTCAACCGTGATTATTTCGGGGCTACTTGACCCGCAAGATGAATCAAATCGAAGGGCATTAGAAACGATTATTTTTGCAGACATTTCAACAGCACAAGAGATTCTGCGAATGGCCGGTCATCTGTCCCATATTGACTTGATTGCTGAAAACGAAAGCGACTTGGCCTCGATCCGAGCCATCTTGCCAGATGGGGTACGGCTTGAAAATACAACCGCCAGTAGTAATGCGATTCAGCAAATGACCGCCGCATTTGAACTTAACCTGCGAGCGTTAAGCCTATTGGCTCTGCTGGTTGGCATGTTTTTAATTTACAACACAGTCACTTTTAGTGTGGTGCAACGGCGGCCGATGTTCGCCATTTTGCGCTGTTTGGGGGTGACACGAGCACAGTTGTTTCAACTGATATTGGTTGAAGCCATCATTCTAAGCTTGATAGGCAGTTTGTTCGGCCTGCTTTTAGGCATTGTGTTGGGGCGGGGTATGGTCGGCTTGATTACGCAGACAATAAATAGCTTTTATTTTGTTGTAAATGTTCGGGGTGTGTTAATCAATCCCACTTCATTGATACGTGGGGTGACGTTCGGCGTTGTGGCGGCCTTGATCGCTTCCTTTTTCCCCGCTTTGGAGGCGTTTCAGACAACGCCAGGCGGTGGTTTACGCCGTTCAACTTTAGAAAGTAAGGTTGAAGGGTTATTGCCCAGATTGGTGATTGCCTGGCTTGTTTTGTGTGCAATTGGGGGGATTTTGCTGGCATTACCCGGCCGTAACTTGGTCTTGGCTTTTGCGGGTCTATTTGCGATTTTAATCGGCTTTGCGCTTGTGACGCCGCCTGTAACCGTCTGGTTGATGAAGGCGATTGTCCGGCCGATGGAATGGATGTTTGGCGCAATTGGACGGATGGCACCACGCGATATTAACCGCTCTTTGAGTCGTACATCGGTCGCCATTGCGGCCTTGATGACCGCTGTGAGCGTTATTGTTGGGGTGTCGATTATGATCGGTTCATTTCGTGGCACTGTGGTGGAATGGTTGAATCAAACATTGCAGGCTGACGTGTATGTTTCGCCTGCATCGGCAACGGCCAACCGAGTGGATGGGTCGTTGAATCCTGAGGTTGTGGCTGATTTAATCGAATGGGATGGCATTTCGGCCGCATCTACCGCACGGGTGGTTTCTGTATTTTCGCCTCAGTTTAATCGTGAAATCACCTTGGCCGGGGTTGATGGTGATATTTCACGCGGTAATCGGCCGTATGCGTGGCTGCCCGAGGGGTGGAGCCATGATGATGTTTGGGCGGCGTTGGCTTCGGGCGATGCGATGATTGTTTCGGAACCACTGATCTTGCGCGAAGAGCTAAGTTATCCACCTGAACCCATTGTGCTAGAAACTGCTAATGGGCCGGTGTCGTTTCCCATCGTTGCTGTGATTTACGATTATTCGTCTGATCAAGGGATGTTGTGGATGGGTAGCGGCGCGTATCGGAAAAATTGGAATGATGGAGAGGTTTCTACTGTGGCAATGTTCGTGGAAGATGGGGTTGATCCCGACCAACTGGTAGGTGAAATGCGCAAAGCGTTTGTCGGCCGACAGGATTTGGTCATCAACTCGAATCGGTCACTGCGTGAAACTTCGATTGAAATTTTCGACCGAACATTTGCCATTACTTCTGCCTTGCGCCTGCTCGCCACATTGGTTGCTTTTATCGGAGTGCTTAGCGCTTTGATGAGCTTGCAACTTGAACGTGTGCGCGAGCTAGGCGTTCTGCGAGCAACCGGCATGACGTTGCGCCAAATGTGGCAACTTTCACTACTTGAAACGGGGTTGATGGGGCTAGTCGCTGGACTCATCGCGATTCCAACCGGGTTTATTCTGGCTTGGGTGCTGATTTATGTGATTAATGTACGCTCGTTTGGCTGGACGTTGCAGCTGGATTTGCAACCGGCTTATTTTTTGCAGGCGTTGTTGGTTGCTCTCAGTGCGGCTCTTTTGGCCGCTATCTACCCATCTTTTAAATTGGGGCAGATGGTGATTGCTACGGCGATAAGAAGTGACTAGTGGAGCTTTTGGCTGATAGCTGATGGCTGTTAGTGAGGCTCTACCTTTTAAAATCATGAAACGATCAATAATTTTTATAGTGATATTAGGTCTGCTGATAGCAGGCTATTTGTATTGGCGAAGCGACTCTGTGGCGGCGGTTCCGGCCGCTAGCGTGACTGAATTCTTGAGCGGTGAGTCATCAGATGCGTTTGCGCGTGCCTTAGCACCCAATGCGATTGAGTTTCCGCAAGACTTGGGTGCTCATCCTGACTATCAGACGGAGTGGTGGTATTACACGGGAAATTTGGAAGGTGAAAACGGCCGCCGGTTTGGCTATCAGTTTACGATTTTTCGGCAGGCGTTGGCTCCAGAGGTTGAAACAGACAGTGATGAAAACGAATGGCGCACCTCGCAGGTTTGGTTTGCTCATTTTACAATTTCGGACATTGAAAGCGGTGAATTTTACTTTTTTGAGAAGTTTAGCCGGGGAGCGGCCGGTTTAGCCGGTGCCCAAGCTGAACCGTATCAGGTATGGGTTGAGGATTGGCAGGTGGCAGAACAACCGGACGGCCGAGTACACATGCAGGCCCAGAATGATGTGATAGGTTTAGATTTGATGTTGACGCAAACCCGGCCACCGGTTTTACACGGCCGGGGTGGGCTGAGCCAAAAAGGGGCAACCGTCGGCAACGCATCTTATTATTATTCGCAAATTGATCAGCAATCAAGTGGAACGGTGACGATTAATGGGGAATCTTTTGCAGTTGATGGCCATTCGTGGAAAGACCATGAATACAGCACAAGCGTCTTAGAAGAAGGAGCCATTGGCTGGGATTGGGTGTCGTTGCAATTTGATAATGATGCAGCGAATGGGTTGATGCTATTTCAGATTCGCAGGGACGATGGGTCGATTCAGCCAGAGTCGGCCGGTAGCTTTATCGATGAATTAGGTTTAGCTGAATCGGTGTCATCGTCAGATTTTTCGATGGAGGTTATTGATACGTGGACGAGTTCTAAAACAGGGATCGTGTACCCGGCCGGATGGAGGATTCAAATCCCAGCGCAAGAGTTAGATATTACCGGCTACCCGCTGATAAATGATCAGGAGTTGGTGATGTCGACTGTATATTGGGAAGGGGCGGTACAGTTTGAAGGGACGCTAAAAGGGGAACCGGTTACGGCCGAAGGCTACTTTGAGCTGACTGGATACACGGCCGAATAAGCAAAGTAAAAAAGGCTCTTCAGGAATCCAAGAGGTTACCCATGAAATCCCAAAGAACCATAAAAAAGAAAGAGCTGTGGTAGGGCAGTACCACAGCTCTTGTTGACCCACGTAGACTCGATTTCAATGCACAAACATCAAATTACAAATAGTAGGGGACACAAAACCGAATGATTGAGCAATTATTTTCTTGGGATGACTTTAAGCCGATATTTGCATCGCCGAATGCGTATTGGTGAGATGAAGCAATACTGACAAATGGGGCTCGTCTACAGAATCGGTATTTTCGACTTCATCTTTTGTTAGTTGATTCTCTTTTTTCAAACACTTTAAAGCTTTTGAAAAAGGGCTTAAATAATGATTCTCAGGCATTTCGATTATTGCATTAGACGTTAATGTCCAAACAATTGCTCCCTCAATGATTTTAACTTGAGCGGTTTTCGCGGACTTGCTGGTTTTACGCAGGATCGCCTTTTTTAAAGCGGTTGAAAGCGATACAGGTTTGAATGTCTGCACATCGGTTTGCACCATATTTGGCCGAGGTGATTTAAATTTTGTAAACCGGATCGTTTTTCTTTTGATCTTTAATTTCTGATATTTAAAGCGAACGGCTGTGCGTAAAGCGCTAGATAATGAAGCTTGCTTAGTAGAACCAGACGGCTGATAGATGCGCTGTTCAGCCATGACCCAGACTTTTCCCTTTATGGCTTTAAACTGATTGGTGTCGCTGTCTGCATATAAAATTTCATTCATCGCTTGACCTTTATTCTGTTCCAAATTTCCAGTTAGGGTTGCGCAAACAAATGTCACGTCACAACGGATGTTAGGCCGATTCCGAAAATTAATGAGGGTGAAATCGTATTGATTTTCAGAATCGGCTCGAGGCGTTTTCGAATGGAAGGGTTATTTATTTTTCCGAAAACGCCTTAGGCAAATTGTTTT
>JBLIMP010000142.1:0-11449 GCA_047638855.1 Cellvibrionaceae bacterium
CGTGAAGGGATTATTGAAGAAGTATTCAAACCGATTTTACCAAGCCATTTAATTGATGATGCGATTCAATATTATGTCAACCCAACCGGCCGCTTTGTAGTAGGTGGCCCGATGGGTGACGCCGGGCTGACCGGCCGGAAGATCATCGTTGATACTTATGGTGGCATGGGCCGCCACGGTGGCGGTGCATTCAGCGGGAAAGACTGTACCAAAGTTGACCGCAGTGCAGCCTATGCAACCCGTTGGGTAGCTAAAAACCTAGTTGCGGCCGGACTCGCTGACCGCTGTGAGGTTCAGGTTGCTTATGCAATTGGGGTCGCAAAACCGATGTCAATTAACGTTGAAACATTTGGCACCAGCAAGCTATCTAATGAAGAATTGGTTGAAATTATCAATAACAACTTCGACCTGCGGCCTGGTGCGATTATCCGCGATCTTGATCTACGTCGGCCGATTTATCAGCCAACCGCAGCTTACGGCCACTTTGGTCGTGACGATCTAGATTTACCATGGGAAGATATCAGTCGAGCTGCTAACTTAAAATAGTTATTACCCCATAAAAAGAGAGTTGAAAGACCTAACGGTGATCATCCTCGTTAGGTCTTTTTTATTTCTCAGTTCCATATTTCAACTTTGTAGTTCCGTGTAACAGACATGTAACGTTTCATCGGTTATGCTTATCATGAAAAAGTTCCGAAGATTCATGCTTTACACGCTACAAATAAATCAGAATACAAGAAGAAACTCTTCTAAGAAATGAACGTACTCTAATTTAAAAGTGCCAATAACAAATCGGTTCTAAACTTATAAATTGCCTACCATTTAAAATAGGATGAGACATGACAAATAGAAGAATATACTTTATCCCCTCACTATTATTGTTGTTACTGCTTACTGCTTGTGGTGCTTCTGCTTTAGAACGAGCAACAGAAGCGGTTGGTGAAGGCAACTATGAGCAAGCACTCATTGAGTATGACACGGCCCTGACCGAAGAATTATCTCCAGAAGATCGCGTGAGTGCTTTGACCGGCCGGGCACGGGTCTATAACGAACAAAACAATTCATCGGCCGCCTTAGCTGACTACGCAACCGCCTTGACTGTTACAACCGCCGAAGGAACACCCGCTGGAGATCTCATAGCGATTTATCGTAGCCGAATCGACATCATGAAGAAAGACGGTGATTCGGTGGCTGCAGCCGATGAAATCGGGAAACTCTTGCCCCTTGATTCAGCTAATTTAGCTTTATATCTAGACCAGGGACAGTTATACGCTGATGCTGAGCAGTGGGAAAGCGTGGTTTCCAGCATGGATGAAGCGCTAAAAGTTAATTCCTCAAGCTCAGACGCATACACCCTTCGTGGGACGGCCCACTTGGAGTTACGCAATTTTGAACAAGCGATTGAAGATCTAAAATCAAGTTTAGATGGTGAAATCGCGGCCGCGCTCTCAGACATCGACCGACGTTCAAATCTAGTTGATGCCTATTATGAATTGGGCCAAGCTCTTTACAATATAGGTGACTATCAACGTTCTATCGACAACTTTACTGAAGCCCTAACTTTTGCAGAGTCTGACAAAGATGTTGCAAGAACCCTAGCAGAGCGCGGATTTGTCTATTCTGAAATAGATGAATTCGCTAAAGCGATCGCTGACTTTGAGGTCGCTATCGAACTTGATCCTAACATGGCCATTGTCTATTCATATCGCTCTTATGTTTATGTAGAGCAAGAGAACTATGAAGCAGCTATCGCCGATGCAGACAAGGCCATTACCTTGGGCAGTGACCTCTCCGCTTCAACTCGATCTGCCATCTTCCATGCGAAAGCGTCTGCATTGCTTAATAACGGGCAATATGACGAAGCTCTAATCGCTGCAAACGAGTCGATTAATTTGGAAGGGGTTGATAGTCCAGACGCTGCCCGGACTTACAGCTTGCGAAGCCGTATCCATCGCAGTTTAGGTGATTACGAAGCGGCCGTAGTCGACGCAGACAAAGCGCTCGAAATCGGAGCAAATGATGTAGGTGCTCTGCCCGGATTCTATTATTCACGCTCTATTGCCAACTACTGGCTCGATAATTACGACGAAGCATTAGCAGACCAACTCGCTTCGATGGAATTAGGCGAACCCAATGCCGGTGATTATGAATATCTTGGTGATATTTACTACTACATGGATGATGAGGGCAAAGCAACCGAGGCATATAAAACGGCGATTTCATTAGAACCAACAAACGCATGGCTTCACTACTATCTAGGTGATATCTATGAAGGCTCTGGGGACGATGCCAGTGCACTTGCTAGCTATGAGCAAGCGGTTGCATTAGACCCGACTGAAGTGAGTTTTATAGAGGCATTGGCAGATCTTAAATGGTCTGCAGGAGATCATGATGGGGCAATCGCTGGCTATCAACAAGCATTACAGATTGATCCAACTGACCCTTGGTTGCACAACTATCTAGGTGATATTTACTACGATATTGATGAAGATGCAGCGGCCGAAAATGAATATCGCACTGCGACACAGCTTGATAGCGAAGTCGCTCTCTTCTTTGAAAACTTGGGACTCTCGTTACGGGTACAAGAAAAGCTTGAAGAAGCTTTGGTCGCTTACACAAGCGCCCTTGAGCTAGATCCTGATTCCGGCTTTTCATGGTTCGGCCGTGGATACAGCTATTACTTATTAGGCAGTCAGAACGATGCTAATGCGATTGCTGATATGCAAAAAGCGAAAGAATATGATTTAGGACAAGATTTGATCGATTTTATTGATGAACTCTTAGTTGAAATGGGTGCGTAAACTCCCGCACTTTCTTTTTGGCGATTCGTTTAACCGGCCGGATGTTGATCAACATCCGGCCGGTTTTTGTTTGTATATAAATTAGACAGATTGGTCCAAAGTCAGCTCATACCTAAGTTCGCGTACCGGCACATTCCCAAATTGGTCTATCTTAACCCCCTGCTGGGACACATCACGTACAAAGCCATATCGTTCATAAAATCGTATCGCCTGCTCGTTCCCATCCAATACCCACAACACCATAGAGGAAAAAACCATCTGCTTAAGAAAATGATGCGAAGCTTCCATCAGCTTATATCCAATACCACTGCCCCACGCAGACCCATCCACATAAATAGCATAAATCTCACCCTGATTTAAACGCTGGTCCGTTTCACGCGCTGGCCCTGCCAGTGCAAAACCGACAATCAGCCCTCCTGACTCGGCCACATAAATAACAGTCTTTTCAGAATTAGCCGCCAGCAAACGGTCCCACATACGCGATCGCTGTGCAACAGATAGATTCTCTAATAGATCGGCCGGAAGCAAATCTTTATAAGCCACTCGCCAAGAGTCAACATGCACCTGAGCGATCTGCGTCGCATCTAAAGAGGTGGCCGTACGGCAAAACAAATCCTTTCTATTCATCAAAATAACCAATACAAACCCTAAAATATTTGTGCAAGGCGACCTTGCCGTGACTATACCAGACTGCTACAGTTAGAGGTTAGAAATCACCTTTGGCTATTAACTTTTTAAGAGTCAATTTGATTGTTAGCACTTTAGAATTTTATCTAGGGCGACGAATACCGTCGCCCTTTTCTATGCCTGATGATTGACGTTTTTTGCTTGCCATGAGCAGCCTTTCTCTAATTGAAAACCTGAAAATCGTCAATCGAAAATGGAAGAGAAGATATGGCACAACAAGAGAAAAGTAGTCCAGCACTCCTCGCTTTAGCCGACGGCACGCTTTGGGAAGGGCGTAGCTTTGGTGCAAGTGGCGAAACAACCGGCGAAATCGTATTCAATACGAGCTTAACCGGCTATCAAGAAATTTTGACAGATCCGTCTTATCACGGACAAGTTGTCACGTTTACGATGCCCCACATTGGTAATTACGGTACAACGCCCGAAGACGATGAGAGTCACCAAGTGTGGGCGGCCGGAGCTGTAATACGTAGCCTAAGTCCCGTAGTCAGCAATTGGCGTGCTCGCCAGAGCCTGCCTGACTATTTAGCAGAACGCAATATTATCGGCATTACTGAAGTAGATACACGCGCCTTAACCCGCCATATCCGCACCCATGGCGCACAAAACTGTGCTATCTCATCAACCAACTTAGACCCTGAACGTTTAATCAACATGGCTCACGCAGCCCGTGACATGAACGGCCTTGATCTTGCCATTGAAGTCAGCACGCAAGAAACCTATGGTTGGGGTGAAGGTGAGAATTGGTGGACCGCCCCAGGTTCGCCTCAGCATGCCGCTCTGCATCAGCCGGAAAAACGCTTCAAAGTGGTTGCTTACGACTATGGTATCAAGAAAAATATCTTGCGTTTGCTAACCGAGTATGGCTGCGATGTACAGGTTGTACCCGCCACAATGTCGGCCGATGATGTGCTGGCTCTCGGGCCAGATGGGATATTCCTCTCGAACGGCCCTGGTGACCCGTCCGCATGTGACTATGCAGTCGAGAACGTACGCAATCTTTTAGGCAAACGGCCGATGTTCGGCATCTGCTTGGGCCAGCAAATTATGAGCTTGGCCTTTGGCGCGAAAACCTACAAGCTCAAATTTGGTCATCGGGGTGGCAACCAGCCGGTACAAGTGACCAAAAGCGGCGCCGTGCAAATCTCCAGCCACAACCACGGGTTTGCCGTCGATGCGACCAGCCTGCCAGATGGGGTCACCATGTCCCACGTCAACCTAAACGACAACTGCTGCGAAGGAATCGATGCGCCAAATTACAAAGCGTTTGCCGTGCAATATCATCCTGAAAGCTCCCCTGGACCCCATGATTCAGATGAACTCTTTGCACGGTTCATCGCCATGATGGAAGCGGAACAATAAAACAGTATTCAGTGGGTCGGGAATCGGTAGGTCGGTGAACCGGTCAATCGTAAATCGTCACTCAGAAATCGTAAATAAAAAGATGCCAAAAAGAACAGACATAAACACAATACTCATCATCGGCTCCGGCCCTATTATCATCGGCCAAGGGTGCGAATTTGACTATTCCGGCGTGCAGGCGTGTAAAGCACTACGCGACGAAGGTTATCGAACCGTCCTTGTCAACTCCAATCCCGCCACCATCATGACCGATCCAAATATGGCTGATGCAACCTACATCGAGCCATTGACCGTTGAAATGGTCGAAAAAATCATCATCAAAGAAAAACCTGACGTGATTTTAGGCACAGTCGGCGGGCAGACCGGTTTGAATCTAGCCCTTGATTTGGCGAAGGCCGGGGTGCTTGAAAAGCACAATGTCCAGCTGATCGGTGCCCAAGTACGCTCAATCGAAGTGGCTGAAAACCGTATTTTATTCCAAGAAGAAATGCGTAAAGCAGGCATCCCGGTTCCGGGTGGTCACTTTGTAAAATCGATGGAAGAGGCATGGGCAGCGGCCGAAGACACCGGCTTCCCAGCTCTGATTCGAGCCAGCTACACCCTGGGTGGCAGTGGCGGTGGCGTTGCCTGGAGCAAAGACGACTTTGTCAAAGTGGTAGAAAACGGACTACGCGCCAGCCCAGTAGGTGAAATCCTGGTCGAGCGGTCGCTGATTGGCTGGAAAGAGTATGAGCTCGAAGTAATGCGCGACAGTGCCAATAACTTTGTGGTTGTCTGTTCTATCGAAAATATTGACGCAATGGGGGTTCATACCGGCGACAGTGCGACTGTTGCCCCCGCCCAAACACTGACAGACCGTGAATATCAATATTTACGTGACATGGCGAAAAAGGTCATGGAAGTGGTTGGCGTTGAAACGGGCGGCTCAAACGTCCAGTTTGCGGTCAACCATGCAACTGGCGAAGTGCTTACCATCGAAATGAACCCTCGGGTTTCTCGTTCATCAGCCCTGGCCAGCAAGGCGACCGGCTTTCCGATTGCTAAAATTGCGGCTTTGCTGGCGGTTGGCTATACGCTTGATGAGGTTTCAAACGACATCACTCGAGTGACCCCGGCCAGTTTTGAGCCAAGCATCGACTATACGGTCGTGAAAATTCCACGCTGGAATTTCGAAAAATTTAGTGGGTCGGACCCTGTTTTGGGGCCGCAAATGAAATCAATTGGGGAAGTGATGGCGATCGGCCGTACATTCCCCGAAGCGTTCAATAAAGCGATGCGTGGGCTAGAAGTTGGTTGGGCGGGGTTTAGCCGCTTGTTAGTTGACCCTGAAGCGGGGCCGATCACCCCAGATCAACTGATCATTCCCACGGCTGAGCGGCTGGCTTACGTTGCGGGTGCTTTACTCCAGGGGATGACGGTTGAAGCGGTGTCAGAGGCGACCGGTTTTGACATGTGGTACACGACCCAAATGCAGATGATTTTGGACGCAGAGGGGGAACTGGTCGGCCGGAATTTAGCCGATCTCAACCGACATGATTTTCTGCATGTCAAAAAGATGGGCATTAGCGACAAGATGATCGCCAATGCGGTTGGCAGTAATGAATTAAGCGTGCGAGCGGCCCGCAAAGCGCTTGACGTCAAAGCGGCTTACTATCGTGTTGATACTTGTGCGGCCGAATTTGAGGCCCACACCCCGTACCTTTATTCAACCTATGAACGACACGATGAGGCCAATCCAACTGACAAAGAAAAGGTGATCATTTTGGGCGGTGGCCCCAATCGAATTGGCCAAGGGATTGAATTTGACTATTGCTGTGTGCATGCCTGTTGGGCATTGTCAGATTTGGGTTATGAAACGATCATGGTCAACTGTAATCCTGAAACGGTGAGCACCGACTATGACACGGCTGACCGACTGTACTTTGAACCACTAACCTTCGAAGACGTGATGAACATCATTGACCTTGAAAAGCCCGTGGGTGTCATTGTGCAGTTTGGGGGGCAGACGCCCATCAATTTAACAACCGCACTGGCTGAAGCAGGCGCCCCTATCTGGGGAACACCTCCCGCATCAATTGATTTGGCTGAAGATCGGGGTGAGTTTGGGGAACTGCTGCAAAGATTAGAGATTGATCACCCGCGTTGGGGGATTACGACTAATCGGGATGAAGCGTTAAAAATCGCTTATGAAGTGGGCTTCCCGGTTCTGGTCCGGCCGTCGTTTGTGCTGGGCGGCCGGGCGATGGCGATTGCGCATGACTCAGAATCGCTGTTGCGTTATTTTGATGACGCCGTGGCGGTTGACACCGGCCATCATGAAAATTTTGTACTCATTGACCAGTTCATCGAAGATGCTTATGAGGTGGATGTCGATGCGGTTTGCGACGGCGAACGGGTTGTGATTGCTGGGGTTATGCAACACATCGAAGAAGCGGGTATCCATTCAGGTGACAGTGCTTGTGTGTTGCCGCCATACAAAATCAGCCCCTATCATATCGATATCATGAGTGACTACGCGACAAGACTGGGCAATGCCCTCAATGTTCGGGGCCTCATGAATATTCAGTTCGCCATTCGGGATGATGCGGTTTATGTGATCGAGGTCAACCCCAGAGCAAGTCGGACAGTGCCATACGTCAGTAAGGCGACCGGCCGGCCGATTGCGCGCATCGCAGCTCAGGTACAAGCGGGCAAAACGCTTGAAGAACTCGACTTTACCCGGACCCCTGTGGTCGATGGCTTCTTTATCAAAGAGGTCGTGCTGCCGTTTAACAAATTGCCAGGAGCTGACACCCGTTTAGGGCCGGAAATGAAAAGTACAGGTGAAGTGATGGGCCATGCGCGCCGTTTTGGCCATGCGTTTGTCAAGGCTCAATTGGCGGCCGGGACCAATCTGCCGGTTGACGGCGGGGTGCTGATTACGGTCAATGATTTTGACAAGTCGGCCGCTATCCGCATGGCGCGCACGCTTAAGAACTTTGGCTTTACGATTTATGCCACAAGAGGGACGGCCGCCGCGATGGAAAAAGCGGGTGTTTCGGTGCTTGTAGCCCCCAAAGCAGGAGAGCATGAGATTAATGCGGTGACTATGATTGCCAATGGAACGGTTGGCATGGTGATTAATACGCCGTTGGGTCAAGGGACATATGAGGACCAGGATGCGATGCGCTCTGCTGCAATTCGGCATAATGTGCCGTTGTTGTCGACGCTGTCGGCCGCGTCAGCTGCGATCAATGGAATCAAGATGTTGCGCAGCCATGAGTTAAGGGTGCGTAGCTTGCAGGAACATCACGGGATGTAAACGTTCGCCTAACTGATTTCTAAAAACAAAAAAAAGGTGTTCCAGAAATCTGGAACACCTTTTTTATTTACTGAATCTTATGTTGGCCTTAATCGTGGTACTTTGGCACGTCTGGCCCAACAATCCCCGCAAAAATCTTGAGGACTTCGCCTTCTTCCGCATGGCGGCCGGTCGCCTTTTTCGAGTAAGCCAACTCACCATTCACAACCAGTTCAAATTTACCCCCTTTCCCTGGGATAAGTTTCATATCGTTGACTACATGTTGATAGTCATTAAGAATTTCTTCCGTCGCACGGACGGCACGTGGTAAATAGTTTCAAGATGAGCAATATTCAAGCGAAATATCGTATTTATCTGACATCAGATCTCCTTTTGGAAGTTGCAAGTGGCAGGTTGCAAAGGGCAAACGCCATATTCCAACTACATTCATTTACAAAATCTATTCAAGTATTCCAGAAAGTTTCTTCAAAAACCAACGGCTAACCTATCTCAAACACACAACCTAACTAACCACTTAAGCCTACGGTTGCCAATCTGGCATCCGTTCTTGTCCGGCCGACTCAGTTAAGCGAAGCATCTCAGTCCCATCTCGACTCACAACAAACATATCTCGATTACCTTCACTCACTTCAGTATGGAAAATAACCCATTCTCCGTTCGGCGACCATTTAGGGTAAAAGGAATTACTCGCACCAAAAGTGAGTTGAGTCGCTTCTCCAGTTGCAGGATCGGCCGTAAATATTTGCCATGCACCATTGGCAAACGCATGAAAAACCAATGCCCCACCACCTGGGGACCATGAAACAAACTCAGACAAACGGCCGAGTGTCGTTAACTGCACCTCGCCGCTTCCGTCAGGATTCATGATAAACAGTTCGCTTGTTGCCCGTGTCAGCCGTCTATGAAAAGCGATTCGGCTCCCATCAGGGGAAAACACCGGTCCAAAGCTGCTCTGTTCAGAGTTCGTGAGTTGTACGGCCTGGCCACCGGTTGCGTTAATCACATACACATCAAACTGTGTCTTATTCCGGTTAGAGTGAAAAAGTACTTGACTGCCGTCTGGCGACCATTTAGGGAAGCTATCATCGGCCAAGTTTTCGGTTAAATTCCGCAATCCTGTCCCATCCGCATTGGCGATAAAAATCTCCCACGTTTTTTGGTTTGGATGTTCAGCGTGCCAGGCAATTTGACGGCCGTCGGGGGAAAACACCGGCCCATAATCATCTTGCGAGTTTTGCGTAATTTGGCGTATCCCAACAGACGTTGACACAAAAATCTCAAACCCAGACTCACGATTAGCGGCAAATACCAAATTGCCACTACCGCCACCCAACTGGCTGATCTTGACTGAGTCTACCAAAAGCCTTTCAACCGGCGGAAGTGTCGCTGTCGCAACCGGTTCTGCATCATTCGTTTCTTCATTAAGGTCAACGATATCAGCTTGGTCTGATTCCCCACTTTCAACAACTGCGTCGTCAATCGGTGTGGGTGGTGCAACAATCACAATCGGCACCGTACCACCTGATGTTCCAATCAGGCCGGCCGCTCGGGCGACAAAGTACCCCCCACCGCAAAACAAAAGCATCACCGCCAAAATACCAATCCCGATCGCCATTCCATTCCTTTGCAAAAATGTTTGTTCCTCTGAGGATGATGGATCAAATGATGGCCACGATTCATCTGTATCGCTGTTATCAAGGAAAAACGGCTTTCGACTGCTTCCATAAGAAGTTTGCTCACGCTCAACCATTTCTGGCTCAACCTGTGGCGTTGCAAAAACTGTTTCAACTTCATCAAACGAATCTTCGTATTCATACTCATCTCTAGCCAAAGGAGAGCGCAAAGCATGGCGGAATGCTTCAACTAAATCACTAGCCGACTGAAAGCGATCGGCCGGATTCTTCGCCATCGCCAAATCCATAACCGCATCCATCCCTATCGGTAAATCCAAGTTAAGATCAGTCGGTCGGGGAATCGGAGATTGCAAATGCATTAGAATCGTCTGCTCCGTTGTTTCTCCCGAATAGGGTTTCTGCCCCGTCAGCATTTCAAACAGCACCACGCCCATCTGATAAATATCAGTTGTAGGTCCCAATGGTTGCCCTTGAGCCTGTTCAGGGGCCATATACCGCGGTGATCCTAGATAGCTAGTTGTTTGGTCTCCCTTTGTCAGCCTTGCAATCCCAAAATCTCCTAAATACACCAAACCTTCTTCATCCATGAAAATATTGGTCGGCTTAATATCACGATGCACAATATTCTTCGAGTGTGCTCGATCCAAAGCGGAGCAGATACGCTGTAGCACGATTTGAACCTCAGCCAGTGGCAATGGCCCTTGCTGAATCGAATCCTTTAGCGTGCCCCCATCCATCAATCGCATGACCAAGTAGGGCCAATCCTTATGGTTGCCATAATCATAAACGGGCACAATGGCATAGTGTTCTAGCGATGCGATAATCTTGGCTTCTTGACGAAACTTCTTAACCAAAAACTCGTCTTGCTCGTCCCCCGGTAAAGCGTGTAGCATTTTTAAAGCAACATCCCGGCCGAACTGTGGATCATGCGCTCGGTAAACTGTCGCCATTCCGCCGCGCCCCAACTGGTCGCCTAAAATGTATCGTCCACCTATTTTTCTAGAATCATCTACCATAATTTCTCGCCAAGTTTGTTCATTTACCCGTGTTTATAACTGAATGGGGAGTATCTTTGCAAGTAGTTCCCTAGTAGCGGCTTAAACCTACCTTTAAAGATGGCTTACTTCATCTATTAGCTGCAAAAAACTGTTTTCATGCTGCAATCACATAAACAGCAGTCTATGAAGGTCCCAACCTGAGCTTCATTGGCTCTAGATCTATTTCCGCAACTCCAATCTCGAGGTCGAGTATAATACTGTATGTAGTCAAACCATGTTGCCCCTGCGATATAATTAATATGTCAGATAAAAGCAATCGTAATATTTTGGGCAATATTGTTAGCAACTCTAATTATCGGCCGACTGGTATAAAACACTTCTCGCTGATTTAAACCAAAAATGAATTCACTTCGTCGGCATTTCTATATTCATCGCCCATTCTTATTAATAACGACTCTAACCTTACTAGCTATCATGCTTTGCTCAGCATGGTTCTCCTTTGCTCAAAGTGACCTGAGATCCATGGCGGCTGCTATTCTCTCTACAGTTCTCCTTCTCTTATTTGTCCTGCTTCAAATATGGTTTTACAGTCAGATAGAAAAAACAGTTTTTCCGCAAGTCGCCCGCTGGATGATTACAAAAGGACGCATTTCAAGCCAAGATCAG
>JBLIMP010000143.1:0-11380 GCA_047638855.1 Cellvibrionaceae bacterium
ACGAAGCATATAAAGATACAGATAAAACAGCTCAAATACTAAAGAAAACCCTTGATGTGTTGCGACAAGAGAAACCGTTAAAAGAAATTAAGCAGACGTGTGAAAGTGTGTTAGACAAGGCGGGTCTATTTGAAGACTGTTTAGACTCTTTACCTGAGCAAGATCCAATGAGCCAAAAAGCGGCCGATGCGAAAGCTTCTATTAACCAAGATGGCTGGCGGGCTGAAGTTCTTGATGGATTCAATAGTCACCAAACCCAAGCCAGCAAAATCATGACTCAAATCGAAGAGGATTTAAGCAACTTTACAAAGCCGCTCCGCTTTTTGAAAAAGGCTGTTTCTGATCTTGAAAGGCAGATCGGAGAGCATGAAAGAAGTAAAGAGAAGCTTTTCGGCCGTGAGCTTCCTTTTCCCACACGGCAATTAAAAACAGCGAAAAGCCGCTTAAAAGATTGTCTCGATATTGACCCCTTTGATAGTGATGTTGTGGAAGCACGACAATATATTCGAACGGTTGAAAAGAGGGTTATAAATCATGGATAAGCCAACAAGATACGCGGTTATTAGTGATGTTCACGCGAATTATTCGGCGTTGCAGGCGGTTGATGAAGATGTGGATACTCCAGTATTGCGCCGTTCGGCCGGGAAGACCGTTTGTTTAATCTGGCGGGGCAGTTGGAGCAAGAACGGCCGTGGGCAGAAACGCGGCCGATTCTCCATTCTTCATTATTCGTTGACCATTAAAATTGCCAATAGCCAACGGACAATTGAGAATTCAGAATGGCACGTTCGCCTTGCCCTAGTTGTATTTTTAGACCAAAATTCTTATCTATTAAATCTTTAGAGCTTGGTTGAATCGCAAAACATATGAAAAAACAAATCCCGCCTAGTTCCGGACTTTCTACAGTCGTTAATCATTATCAAGAAGGTGACAACGCCTATGGCGCACACGTCTCCCCCATCTTTCAAACAACCACGTTTGGTTTTCCTGACGTCGAAACGATGCAAGCCATCTTTTCCGGCCAGCAGCATGGCTATGTCTATTCCCGCTCGGGCAACCCAAATGTTGACCAAATCGGGGACAAGTACGCTTATTTAGAAGGATTAGACCTGATCCGGCAACGGCCCGATCTTGACCCTAAAGAAATTGTCGCTGGCAAGGCGGTAAGTTCTGGCATGGCCGCAATTTCGGCCGCAGTGCTAGGCCGGGTACGGACCGGCGAAACAGTGATCACGCAACGTGATCTTTACGGCAATTCATTTAGTTTCTTTCACGATTTTGCCCCTCGTTTGGGCATCAACGTTGTTTGGGTAGATGGGAACTCGGCCGACGTATGGGAAGCCGCTTTTGCCAAAAATCCACATGCCGTATTGGCTTATACCGAAACTCCGGCCAACCCGACCATGCGAATTGTCGACCTTTCAACTTTGTCAGAGGTCGCTCATACGTATGATGCGTGGGTGTGTGTAGACAATACGTTTGCCTCGCCCTATCACCAGCGGCCGTTGACCCGTGGTTGTGACATCGTCATTCATTCAACAACAAAATTCTTGACCGGGCACGGCAATGTGACGGGTGGGGCCATTGTCAGTACGCATCTTGATTACATGAAAAAAGACGTCAAAATGGTATCTAAATTGATGGGTCAAGTTCCCAGCCCGATTGATGCATGGATGGCGAATTTAGGGTTAAAAACCTTTGAGATTCGGATGGAACGGCACGCCACAAATGGGATGGAGATGGCGAAATTTTTGGCGAATCATCCAGCCATCGATCAAGTTTACTACCCTGGTCTACCCAGTGACCCTGGCCACGAGGTGGCTAAAAGCCAAATGTTAAACGGCTTTGGTGCGTTGCTCTCGTTTGAACTGAAAGGGGGGTATGAAGCGGGTATCAAACTGCTTGAGGCGGTTCAAATTCCGACTTTTGCCGTTAGTTTGGGCAACGTTGACACGTTGATTCAATATCCGGCCGGAATGACCCATTTGGTTGTACCACCAGAAGAACGGCGCAAAGCTGGAATTTCGGACAGTCTCATTCGGTTGTCAGTGGGGATTGAAAATATTGAAGATTTGTTGGCTGATATGGATCGGTCGCTCAAAATAGCGATAGGTGCATAGAACTATAGAATCGTAAAGTAGGGCCGTAGCGTGCTAAGGTCAAAAAAAGAGGAATAAAATTATGGCAACATCAGAATATGTGAAAGAACACAATGCAAAACACATGATCCACCCGATGGCGCATCAGGCATCATTGAAAGATGATAATATGCCGAAAATCATCAGCAGTGGCGATGGGGTGATGATCACCGATGTGGATGGAAACCAGATGGTAGACGGTGTAGGTGGCTTGTGGAACGTGAACGTAGGTTATAACCGGCCGGAAATTAAGCAGGCCATTGTTGACCAACTTGACAAAATCCACTACTCGTCACTGTTTGGAAACATGACCAACGAGCCAGCCATCGAGTTGTCGCACAAGCTGTCTCAGATGGCGGCTCATGAAGGGATGACCCGATCGTTCTTTTCATCTGGCGGATCAGACGCGATTGAAACAGCCTTGCGTTTGGCCAGGGTCTATTGGAAATCAGTTGGGCAAAAAGATCGTTTTAAATTTATCTCGTTGCGGGGCGGCTATCACGGCACCCATTTTGGCGGGGCCAGCATCAACGGCAACACCGCTTACCGGCGCAATTTTGAGCCGATGTTACCGGGCTGTTTCCATGTGCAAAACCCCTACCTTTATCGCAATCCATACGGGATTACCGATCATGAAGAGTTGGGTGCGGTTTGTGCCAAGGTGTTAGAGGATGAAATCATCTTTCAAGGGCCAGACACAGTCGCCGCATTTATCGCTGAGCCGGTGCAGGGTGCGGGTGGCTTGATTGTGCCACCGCCGAACTATTGGCCGTTGGTGCGTGAAATCTGTGACAAGTACGATGTTTTGCTTGTTTCAGATGAGGTTGTAACCGGTTTCGGCCGGACTGGGACGATGTTTGGTTGCCGCACCTGGGGTGTTAAACCGGACATGATGACCTTTGCCAAGGGGATCAATAGTGGTTATGTGCCGCTGGGTGCCACAATGGTTAATGAAAAAATTGAACAGGGGCTGCTCAACAACACAGACAGTTTTGGGGCTGTGATGCATGGCTACACTTATTCTGGCCATCCGTTGGCGTGTGCGGCCGCTATCCCTAACTTAGAAATTGTAGAGAACGAAAACATCCCAGAAAATTCAGGTATTCGAGGCGATTATTTCTTGCACCGTCTTACGCCGTTTATCGAACGTTTTAAATCGATTGGTGATGTGCGGGGCAAGGGGCTGATGCTCGGCATTGAGATGGTGGAAGACAAAGCAAGTAAAACGCCAAAAGATATGGCGTTTGGCCAACAAATTGCGGCCGTGGCCCAGAAAGAAGGGGCGATGGTGCGTGCGGCTGGACATAAGATTATCTTGTCCCCTCCGTTGATTATTAATGAAGCTGAGATTGATGTGATTGTGAATGCGCTTGATGTAGCGTTTTCAGAATTAGACCGGTAATCGGTATTCGATGAGTTAGTATTCGGTGGGTCAGTCAGTCAGTAGGTAAACTAAACTGGCACTGACCTACCGAATACCAAACACTGGTGCGCAGCACACCGGTTTTCATGAGGGTGTATTGCATTGAGCGGGTGGAGTGCTAAAATTTTCCTAACTTTTAAGCCTGCTTTTAGATATATGACAATACTTCTTGGACTCGAAATCATCATCATCATTATCTTCTTGGTAATGTTCTTTCGGCAGACAAATATTATTTGGGCAGTTGGATTATTGACTGCAACGTCGGCCGTTTTGCTAGACGTGGTGCTTTCTATTTTTGGTAGCGATACAACGTTGGCTTCTCTGGGGCTATGGGCACAAATTCTAGGTGGCTTGGCGTTTGGGGGGGCCGCTTTTTGGTTATGGGGCATTCTTCAACCCTATTTGAACAATGGCAGTTCACCATCGGCCTTTTCCTCGCCAGCCGAGACAAATGAATATGCTTCGATTCAATCAGCCGATGACCCAAACTCAGAACAGCTATTGTCACGCCGTGCTGTCGGGATGCGTAACGACTCATCTGAATATGATCGTCACCTTCTTTTTGATCAAATAAGGAAAAATCTAGGGCCGGAAGATGTGCTAGACCTTATCTTTGATCTTGAAATGATTGAAAATGAACTGATTTCCCCGACCAAAAATATGAATCAAACGATTATTAATGTCATGGATATGGCTCATGAACGTGATCAGATGGGCGATCTGGCTTTAGCCGTTGAGCGTATCTTGACTCCGGTTCCTCCCGATCATTTCCCCCGCCTCTCTCGAATTACGGTAGAATCGCCTCCAACAATTTTACGCCGTTATCTGCTGATGTTTTACAACTTGGAGATGCTTGAAGAGATGTCAAATGCGCTTGAAATTGATTGGGAGCGTTTGGGGTTAGGCTCGAAACAGCAAAAAGTGCGAAACTTGCTGTTGTGGATACGCCGCCGGAATCGTATGCCGGAATTAATTGAGGCGATGCACGCCCGGCCGGTTGTAAGCGGAAATGTCAATCTAAGATAAATAGTAATTGTTTAGCAGTCTAAAAAATCGAGTTTGTGGGTGCGACTTGAGTCGCTTTAACTGGAAAAACAATGGCGGAAGCCATTACTACAAGCAGGTGCTGAATAGCTACAATAAATATAGTG
The DNA here is from genome assembly GCA_047638855.1 of Cellvibrionaceae bacterium. Classification (GTDB taxonomy): domain Bacteria; phylum Chloroflexota; class Anaerolineae; order Promineifilales; family Promineifilaceae; genus WTJY01. Next base: position 4,713 of record JBLIMP010000143.1, read on the forward strand.
ATAACTTTTTAAATTATGTCCCTACGTAAAATGCTCCCATTTATACTCATTAACATCGTGGTTTCTGCTGTGGTGATGGCCGGAATGCTTTACTGGTGGGATTTGCGCAATGGGCAACAGAATAATGGAAGCCTTGCCGCTGTCCAGGTTCCAATCACTGGTTCTGAACCCGGTTTAATTGAATTAGCCCCGACGTTGCCCCCCACCGAAACGCCCGTCCCGCCAACAGCGACACCCACACCCGCCCCTACGTATCATCAAGTGCAGCCAGGCGAATCGTTAGGCTCTATCTCTGACATTTATGGTGTCTCGATGCAGGACATTATGAATGCAAATGGGATTTTAAATGAAAATTTCATCCAAGCCGGACAAGATTTACTTATTCCTGAAGATGGAATTGTTATTGTTGAACCGACGGCCGAAGCTGTCACTGCGACGCCGATAGGCGACCCGCCAACGCCAATACCTACTGAATCTTTAGGGACTGGGGAAGCTGAATTAACGGTTAGCAGCGTGAATGGGGTAGGGGATTTGGCGGTCGAGAACATTTTGATCGTTAATAACGGCACACGATCCATTGAAATTACCGGTTGGGAAGTGCGTGATAGTAGCGGCACCGTGTATAAATTTGGACAAGGGGCAACTCTGTTTGGTGGTGGTGCTGGTATCTCACTGTTCAGCACAGTGGGCGAAGACACACCGACTCGACGTTACTGGAATTTATCAGCCCCAGTTTGGCAATCGGGCGAAATTGTTCAGATTTTTGACGCAGAAGGGACTTTGCAGGTTACAACAACTGTACCGTAACTCAGTGAAAAGTAGCTAGTGATCAGTGACAACTAAATTTATGGAACGTGGATTAATTGACAACAAAGGCGAATTGTTCGCCATATTACGTGGGCTAGATTTGTATACGATGGATGACGAGCTAACCGGCCGGATTGAGGGAGATTACATCGTAGATTTGTACGGCACACGTGTGTGGCGTGTTATTGGCGATGGGGTCTACCGAATGGATGGTTCGTGGCCGGTGGGTTACTTTGGTGAAGGGCGCAGTATGAATAGCGAATGGATCGACTAGTAGATATTAGAGGGTAGATGCTAGTTTGGGACGTGAAGACCAACTAATATCTAGCATTTATTATCCAATATCTTAAAAAGAAAATTATGAGACTAGGTGCACAAGTTAGCGTATCAGGTGGGATGTTTAACGCTTTTGCAAATGCCAAAGAGATCGGGGCCGACACGATGATGTTCTATACCCGCAGTAACCGGCAATGGAAAGCGAAACCGATAACGATTGAAGACCAGGAAAAATACAAGGCAACTGCCGCTGAAAATGCAGACATCTTTCCGGCCGTGGTTCACGCCAATTACCTAATGAATCTGGCTTCTCCCGAAGAAGACAAGTGGGCAAAGTCGTATGAGGCTATGGTCGATGAAATTACACGTACGGGCCAGATTGGTGTCAATAACATGGTTGTACATCCTGGCTCACATATGGTTAAAGAAAAGAAGCCGACTGAGCAACAGATCATCGAATGGGAGTGGACTGGGTTAGATCGAATTGTGAAAGGGGTCAAGATGGCGCTGGAAGCAACGGCCGAAACATCACCGGGTGTCACTATTTGTCTAGAAACGATGGCGGGCCAAGGTACTAATTTGGGGTATAAGTTCGAGCATTTAGGCTACTTGATCAAAGAAATTAATGGTGGCGATCGTGTGGGTGTCTGTTTTGACACCTGTCACGTGTTTACGGCCGGATACGATATTCGCACCCCCGAAACTTATGCGCAGGTGATGGCTGACTTCGACCGCATTGTTGGTTTAGAACACATTAAATGCTTCCATTTTAACGATAGCAAGTTTGATCTGGGTAGCCGCAAAGACCGCCACCAACATATTGGCAAAGGTTTCTTGGGAGAGCAAGCATTTGCCAATTTGGTCAATGACCCACGCTGGGCTGATTATCCTGCGCATCTTGAAACGCCGAAAAGCGAAGACAATGAAGAAACAGGCGAGTCTGTTGATATGGACCCGGTCAATTTGGCGACTTTGCGTAGTTTAATCAAGTAAGGTCAACTCTGAAAAATAACCACCTACACAAAGGCAGTATTGATCCCGTCACTTTGATTCGATTTCAATTCGGCGGTGTGTTATTATTCGCCGAATCTTAATACACCATCTTAATGAAGGGGAAGAACTGAAATGCTTTCAACTGTAGAAATTGTACTTTTTGTACTACTCTCGCTTATATGTGTGGGAATGGCCTACAACACATTCAATAAAATGTTTGCCGTTATTAACCGCGGCCAAGGTGAACTGCTTTGGAACGAGTTGCCCACACGACTTTGGAATGGTGTTTTTGCCTTAGCTTCTCAAGGGCGCATTCTCCGCCATCGTAAACTTTCTTCAATATTTCACATGTTTATCGCCTATGCCTTTCTTTTCTATTTGGCAATAAACGGTATTGATGTGTTGAGAGCTTTTAGCCAGCCTTTTGCAGACTTTTACCGTGAAGGATTGGGTGCATTTGGTGGTATTATCCGCCTGGTCGCTGATATTTTGACGATTTTAGGCTGGGTCGGAATGGCTTATTTCATCCTTCGCCGTTTTGTGTTTGATCGAACTACAAAAGTTTTGAACATTCGTGAAAACGTCATGCTTCATCCCAAAGCACGAGCTGGTGGTGTTTACAATGACTCGCTTTTTGTGGGCATTTTTATGCTTTGTCATTTGGGCTTTCGCTTTTTGGGCGAAACATTTGAGATCGCATTACACGCTCCAGACCGTTGGCAGCCGTTTGCAAATGCCGTAAGTAACATTTGGATCAACATAGGGATGAGTCACACTGCACTCGAAGTTTGGGTTCATATTAGTTTTTGGATCGCGATTGGGTCAATCATTTTGTTTTTGCCCTATATGCCGTACACCAAACATGCTCACTTGTTTATGGGGCCGCTTAACTTTATGACCCGGCCGGACCGTGGTGCATTGGGCGCGTTAAACGCACTTGATTTTGACGATGAGTCGATCGAGCAGTTTGGTGTGAGCACCCTAGTGCAGCTTGAGAAAACCCAGATTCTTGATGCGTTTGCCTGTATCATGTGTAATCGTTGTCAAGAGGTTTGTCCAGCTTATGTTACTGGGAAAGAACTTTCTCCGTCTGCCCTCGAAGTAAACAAGCGCTATCACGTTTGGGAAAACTTTGATGAACTTGCGGCCGGGGGCGAAAGCATCCCACTACTTGATTTTGCTATTAGCCAAAGTGCTGTATGGGCATGCACCAGCTGCGCCGCCTGTATTGATGTCTGTCCAGTTGGCAACGAACCAATGATCGATATCCTCGACATTCGTCGTGACATGATGTTGATGCAGAACGAGTTCCCACCTGAACTGCAAACAGCATATGAAGGAATGGAGCGGGCCGGTAACCCCTGGGGAAATACCGACGAACGAACCGGCTGGATGAAAGGCTTAAATTTTGATGTACCAACCGTGCATGAAAACCCTGACTTCGAAGTGCTTCTATGGGTTGGATGTGCCGGTGCATATGATCCAACCGCGCAAAAAACTGTTCGCTCAGTTGCGACTATTCTGCACGAAACCGGCACCAGCTTCGCTATTCTAGGTGACGAAGAAAGCTGTACCGGCGACCCAGCACGCCGATCAGGGCACGAAGCCCTTTTCTTCGAGATGGCATCTGGCAATATTGAAGTGCTTAATGGATACGGTGTTGACAAAAAGACAGTTGTCACCAGTTGTCCGCATTGCATGACCGCTATCGGCACAGAGTACAAACAGCTTGGTGGTGATTACAAGGTCTATCATCACACCCAAATGATTTCCAGCCTAATCGGTAAAGGGAAGCTCACGTTACAAAATGATGTGCTTGAAAAAGTCACATTCCATGACCCATGTTACCTCGGCCGTCACAATGGAGAGTATGATGCCCCGCGTGATGTTTTGGCTGAAGCAGGTGCATTTCTGATGGATCCTGAGCGTAGCAAGAACAACTCGTTCTGCTGTGGTGCTGGTGGTGCTCAGATGTGGAAAGAGGAAGAGCATGGAGACGAAGCGGTAAGCACAAATCGCTTTAATGAGCTGGCGGCAACTGGTGCCGAGACGATAGCTGTTGGCTGTCCATTCTGTGCTCAGATGATGAATGATGCCAATGTAGAGGCCGGATCACCGATGCAAGTGAAAGACGTTGCTCAAATCGTTGTGGAAGCGATGAACCTGCCAACAGCCGCAGCTGACTAAGTAAAACAGGTAAGTAAACTTATATGGCCAGTAACTGTTAGAATAGTGTTCTGTACACAATTCTAGTTACTGGCCATTTTTTTTATATGCGTATTCGATATTTACTCTCAACTTTTGCACTATTGTTTTTTGTCGGATGTAACTCTGCTGCTGGGCCTTATTCCGATAGCTTTGATAGTGTTCAAAGCTGGGCGACCGGCGAAAACGACCAAAGTCGTGGTTTAGTCGCTGGGGGAGTGTATGACTTTACTGTTTTTACTGATACAGGGATCTATTGGGCATCTGCAGGCGAGAGGTTTGCAGACGGGATTTACGAAGTAGAGGCCACGGCCGTTTCTGGGCCGGTTGACAATGGGTTTGGTATGGTGTTCATGGTTGATGACGACACTGGATCATTTTATCTATTTGAGATCAGCGCGGATGGCTTTGTATGGATTGGCCGATGTGAGAGCAATTGCCAAGGTGATATGGAAATACTTGTTGAGGGCGGGTGGTTTGAATCGGCCACCGTTAAACAAGGGCTTGGTGAAACCAATCGGTTAAGAGTTGATGCGAATAGCGGAAATCTCACTTTTTTTGTAAACAACCAAGAAGTGGGCCAAGCATTTGATAATACATTTACCCAAGGCAACATTGGCATTGCAGTAGAAACGATAGGGGTGGGTGACGTACAGATACATTTCGATAACTATTCCTATACGCCAATTGGAAACTAAAATCATCCGTGAAATGGGGACCTTCTTTGATATGCTTATAAACAATTATAGGTTTGTTGGTTGTTGGAAATTAGTAGGAGGGACTTGATAGTTTGATGTAGGAACCTGCCCCTGGATCGGCTTAATTGTATACAAGTAAAAAAGCTCCAAGCTTGAGCTTTTTTACTTGCGCAACTTCCTAGTCTTTCGGAATAACCTGCATCCTTAATGCTGTACGTTCCTGTCCATCTATCTCTATATCTACGAATTCTGGAACACAAACAATGCTTGTTCCTTCTTCTTTTAAGTACCCATTAGCGATGGCTACAGCTTTAATCGCTTGATTCACGGCACCTGCGCCAATGGCTTGCACCTCGGCCCGGCCATGTTCTCGTATGACTCCGGCAATAGCACCTGCTACAGATGCGGTTCGTGACTTTGCCGATACCTTGATAATGCTCATAGAACCGTCTCCTTTATTAGAATTTTTTAGTCTAGCATGCGGCTGGATTCTAGGGTTTGTTTAGGACTATGTCAAGAAAAAATGACTATTTTCCTGCAAAATTTTTTAACGGTGGCGGTTGTGCATATGCAAATAAAATATTTCGAATAGTGAGAGTGACTGTGAAAATCCTACACCCACTCTCTGGTTTTGGCATGCGACTCAATGATGGCTGAATCACTGGCTAAAAGCATGTCAGTTCCAGAGGCTGTTACTTCGGCCGCGATTTGTAGCACTTCGTGATCTCTCGGTTCATTTGTTACATCCCGAATATAGGCGGCTAAAATACGGCCGGGATTCTGATCAATCACTTGGCGATAGATTTCAGGATCGTGCTGGCCGCTATCACCCATCAAAATAAAATTGAGATGCGGATACATGGCTAAAATCATCTCAATCTGATGAAGCTTGTGCTCTCCATGTCCTGGCTTAATGAATTGATCAGCTGAAAAACCATAATCAACTAAGAAAAGGGGTGCTTTTGGAATCGCCTGATATTTAAAAAAATCAGTGAGTAAATCATGTAAATTCCACGGACTACTAGACACAAAGAATATCGGGTTTTTCTCTTTATTGTGTAGTGCTTGGTAAAGCTCTGCAACCCCATCAAACGGAAGACGGGTTTTGGCATTTTTGAAAAACATGAGGCTGGCGGCTGCTAAATAGTTAGTTGCTTTGCTCTGGAGTACAGTGTCATCAATATCGCTAATGATTCCAAATTGTGCTCCAGCTGGACCTTTCAATGGCACAATTATCTCGCCGAAAGCAGTAACTGGGGGATCATCCGGCCGGTCGATGAGTTCTAATTTAATCTTATGCCATATGCGGTCGGCCGGTAGTCCGGGGTTTTCCATCTCAACTACAAAGTAGCCTTCTTCATCTGTTGTAAAAACCTTTTTTAATCCGCCAATTTCAGCCAGTACTCGGACATTTGGTAACTCATCACTCGTGATATGTTGCCAAACGTGTAGTAAGTTTTTGACGAAATTGTCCTCGTCTTGTGCTTTTGGAATCTGTTTGTCGCGTAGGACTCGGCCGCGCAGAAAAATCTTATCTTGGTTGCCGAACCCACGGTAAGGATGGATGTGTACGCGGCCGTCGGCCATAAGCCGATCAGACAAGTCTTGAGTTAAGGCATCAAAACGATTTTCAGCCGCATAGGTTATTTTTGTGATAATTTTCTTCATGATGTACGGTGGTTCAAGGTT
>JBLIMP010000144.1:0-11372 GCA_047638855.1 Cellvibrionaceae bacterium
AGATGCCGACGCTGACGCCAGGAATACTTAATTCTTCCATTTTCTGTGTGACAAATGCTTCAAGTTTAGCTTTTCGATTCATCTCTTTCTTTTAATCCTCGAACCAAATCATATTGGCCCGTTTCAGTTTGCTCCATTAATACAATCTGGCAATTGCGCGGGTTACGTAGATCTTCAAAAGTTTCAACCTTCATTCGATACCAGCGCATCAGGAAGATACGTAGCGACATCCCGTGGGTGACAATAAGCACATTCGGAGGGAAATCCGGCCGGTTAAATGCCCGATGTAGCGTTTCTAGAAAAGTGCTGATTCGATCAAACACATCTGCCCCAGATTCTCCGTCTGGAATGCGAAAGTAAAACTTGCCATAATCTCTGCGTTCTTGCTTGATTTCTTGCCCTTCTTCCAATGGGCGCAAATGCCCATATTCTTGCTCTCGAATTCTAGGGTCCTCAATCACTTCGTTTAGATTAGGTGTAATCGCTTTGGCGATACCATCAAACGTTTGTCGGGTGCGGTAGTAGGGCGAGACATATGCTTGGATTTTTTCAGAGCCGATAATTTTAGCGATTTCTTGCCCGGCATCGGCCGCCTGTTGGTGCCCTTTTTTAGTTAAGTTAAGGGTGTAGTCTGGCATATGCTCATAAACTGATTTGTCTATATTGCCTTCAGATTCGCCATGACGAACGAGGATAATGCGTTTTGGTTTCATAGTTTAAGAGATAGAGAAGAGGGACGAGAGAGGGGTTTTGCTAGAGAGGGGTTTTGCTAATGAAGGTAAAAGCACCTCATGAAAATATTTGCAACACGAACCTCTCTGTCTCTTGCCCTCTGTCTCTATCTTAATTCAAGGTACTCAATGGTAAATAGCACGACACAACCCAATTAGGTGCATCAACAATTTCGCTGATCTTAAGATCGGCCGCGGCACTGCACAAGCAGTATGCTTCGCTTTGGGTCAGATTATGGTTGGCGACGAGCCAGTCGATCATGTAACGCACGGCGTTTTGCGAATTGACAAACAGGTCTGGTCCATGCGCCGTGGTCGCAAAATATCCGGCCGTATCCGCTTTTGTGAGCGGGCTTGGGGTCGTAAATTGCAGCTCTTTAACGGTCTGATTCTTTTTGAGGTCAAACTTTAAGGTCACCGTCATCGATGATTCGATCCCCATTCCACTGACCTCACCGTCACCTTGGGCAGCGTGACAATCGGCCGTCGAGAACAACGCCCCTGGCACATGAATCGGAAAATAGGCGGTTGCACCAGCCACCAAGCCACGGATATCCACATTGCCCGCATGGAATCCTGGAGGTCCCGTACCAATCGCACCCGCTTCTTTGGGGGCAACACCCATCACGCCACAAAACGGTTCAAACGGAACTTTGACCTTATCGTTGTCTTTGAAATAACAAAAATCACCTTCTAGCCGCCAAAGCTGCATGTAGGGAAAACTAAAGTCTTTGTCTTCGCCCAACAGCCCAAAGCCGGGAACATGGCCGTTCCAACCCCATCCTTTGTGTTTTAGCTCCAAAATCTCGACCACAAGTGTGTCATCTGGGGTTGCCCCTTTGACAAAGACTGGACCGGTTAGCGGGTGGCCTCCCCCTCTTTTGCGATTGGCGAAATCTTCTTGAGTAGAGTCGAAAAGAACTTGATGATTGCTGGCTTCACGGCACTCAAATACAACTGTGTCGCCGGGTTCAATTTCAATGCGGGGTGCGAGACTGTTGTCCCAAACGTCGTGGATGACGCTGTCGTCTAAATAATGGTTGGCCATAAATCGGTTCCTTTTAATTTGCTGGCTCTTTGGGAATTCAGGGGGTTGACACTACATGAATGCCTACGGCCTACATATACCGGTTCTCTCTCAAGATTCCAAAGAGCCCATTTGATTTTTGCACTTGAGCGATTTTACAAGCTAAATCGAATGGTGGGTACTCTAAGTTCACACAAACTGACTTGATTTAAATAAAAAAGCCCTGCTGACCATATGGTCAGCAGGGCTTTTTTCAGAACAGCTAAGAGCTAAAAGCTGATGTCTTAAAACTAACTCAGCCGTGATTTAAACTCAGCTTCGAGCGCTGGCAAAACGGTGAACAGGTCACCGACAATGCCATAAGAGGCTAATCCAAAGATGGGTGCATCAGAATCTTTGTTGATTGCGACGATGACTTTAGAAGTACGCATTCCAGCTTGATGCTGAATGGCGCCAGAGATACCGCAAGCAACGTAAAGATCAGGGCTAACAGTTTTTCCCGTTTGCCCAACTTGGTGCGAATAGTCGATCCAGCCAGCGTCAACGGCCGCACGCGATGATCCCATCGCTGCGCCAAGTGTGTCAGCCAGTGACTGTACTGGGGCAAATCCTTCAGGACCACCTACACCACGGCCGCCAGAAACGATGATCGAGGCATCGGTTAGGCTAACGCCGCTTACTTTTTCGCTGTAGCCAATCACACTTGAGTCGCCAGCAGAGTCAACGGCTGCTGCCATTGTGGCTGAGCCTGATCCGCCGGTTGATTCGGCCGGTGGTAAAGCGCGGTTGCGGGTGCTTACGATCTGTAGCCCTTCAGGAACAGATACGTCAGCGAGTAATTTGCCAGCATAAACGGTACGGGTTGCAATAACACGGCCGCCGTCTACTTTTAAAGCGATTGCGTCAGCCATGACACCGGCACCGGTATCGGCCGAAAGCCATGCGGTTATGTCACGCCCTTCAGTTGAAGCACCCGCGACAAATACGCTTGCGCCGCCGTCTTGTACCATTTGGGTCACGTTCGGGCCGTATCCATCAGCCGTGTAATGCTCTAATGAAGCATCATCAATCGCAACGACACTGTCTGCGCCCAGATCAAAAGCGGCCGCTGAAACAGCGTCTACACCACTACCGATAACAACTGCGGTAACAGATGAACCGAGGTCGGCCGCAACTTTGCGGGCCGCACCCAATGCTTCTGAACTAATGCTGGCCATTTCGCCATTTTGATTTTCGATATAAACAAATACGCTCATATCACTTTCTCCTCGAACAGACGGTCAACCAAAGTTTTGACCTGTTCGCTTAAATCGCCAGACATAATTTCAACTGCACCTGCGCGCTGTTCTGGGGCATAGATGGTTCCCCAAGAGACGTTGGTGCTGCCTTTAACTTCTACATCTAACTCGGCCATGCTCACAGTCGGGATTTGTGCTTTGTTGGCTTTGCGAATACCCATAAATGACGGGTAGCGTGGCTCATTGATTTCACGCACAACGCTGATCACAACAGGCAAACTGGCGGTTACTTCCTGAACACCACTTTCTAGCATACGCTCAACGGTGATTTTGCCATCTGCAACAGACTTAATTGCAGAAACATAGGTAAGAGGGGTCCAACCTAGTTTGCGAGCAACCATAATAGGGGTTACACCGCTATCACCGTCGATCGCTTGCTTGCCACAAAGTACGATCTGAGCGTCGCCAACTTTTTGGATGGCGGCCGCTAGAACGCTGGCATTGTCATTGGCATCTAAGCCAGCAATAGCGTCGTCAGCTACTTGAAATGCCTCTGTACACCCCATTGCTAGACTGGTGCGCAAAACATCAACAGCACCTGCCGGTCCGGCCGTGAGTGCGACGACGGCCGTTGCACCATGATTTTCTTTTAGGCGAATCCCTTCTTCTACACAATATTCATCCCAAGGATTAACGACATTTGGTTTGCCGCTCCCTGTGTCTTCCCAGCTAACGACATTATCCGCAACACTGAATGTGGCGGTTGTACTAGGGGTTTGCTTTACACAAGCGATTACTTTCATTAAAACGACCTCCGTTACAAAGAGACGAAAACGGCGAGTTTGGTAACGAACCGTTTTTGGTATTAGAAAATAGATTTTAGTTAGATACAGTACACCTAACCGGCTGAAATTTTAACTTCTTTGAGGTAAGAAATAAACACTTTATGTCTTGTGTTTACAAACTTCACCCAAAACGATGCAGTCTCGATGCAAAAAAAGCAATATGCACAGGAAAAATTACAAATTAAGCATTAAAAATACCTGTTTGTGCTTAATTTGTAATTGCGTGATTGCAATGATATTCAAACAAGCGTTTGATAATGAATAGCCAAGCCGCAATATTTGGGAAGATATATTAAAAGATCGAAATGCTTTTATGAATCCAATAAGAAATAGAGACGTTTTTCTTAAACTGTCAGCAATCTGAGAAGAATAGGTTATGGAGAAAAATATGATGTGGAAATGGGTTAAACGAATTTTAGGCACGATTGTCGGGTTGATTTTAATCTTGATAGTTGGACTGATCGGCTTTATCGGGTTTGATGCGCTATTTGGAGATGAATCAACAAACTATACTAATGTGAGTTTTGAGGATGCGGATGGAACAGTCTTGCACGGATATTTGGCAGAGCCAGCTGATTCAGAAGGAGATGGCCCTTTTCCGACGGTTTTGCTCATTCATGAATGGTGGGGACTCAATCCGGGTATCATTGTTTTAGCCGATGCACTGGCTGAAGAGGGATATGTTGTGCTTGCGGCCGATGCATATCGGGGACAACTGACGAGTAGTGTTCCTCGGGCGTTGTATCTAAGGCTAACGATTCCGGATGAAGAAGTTAGAGGGGATTTGGACACTGCTCTTGAGTGGCTTCAAAACCGGCCGAACGTTGATGCTGACCGTACCGCTTCGATGGGATTTTGCTTTGGGGGTGGCGAGTCGCTTCAGCTAGGGTTGCGTCAGTCGGAGCGTTTGGCCGTGACAGTACTCTATTATGGGACAGTCGTGACTGACCCAGAATTGCTTAAGCCATTTACTGAGGGCAAAGGGGTGTTGGGTATTTTTGGTGAGGAAGATCAGCAGATTTTTGCTGAGGATGTGCTAGAGTTTGAAGCAGCTTTAAACAGCCTTGATATTTCAAATGAAGTGACGATTTACGAAGGGCTTGGACATGGCTTTTTGAATGAAGAGAACTTTGATCAACCGGGAAGCCCTGGCGACGCTTGGAATCAGACATTGGTTTATTTAGATACGCATTTAAAGAATCGCTGATTTCGAGATAAAGGTCGAAAGGGACGGAACAATTTAGCCAAATTTAATCCGTCCCTTTCGACCCTTGCAGACAGGGAGTTTCGGACGTTTAGTCACAATTTTGATATAACCTCTCGAACATTGATCCCACACCGATTTACCAAAGATGAATTTCGCCTTAATCATATACGACACCCTTGACACCATATCTGGGAGCCACTTATATGATCGAAAGCTGGTTGAACATTTAATTGAGCGTGGGCACACGGTTGAGATTATTTCTTTGCCAGTGCGCAACTATCGAGCCTGTTTGCAAGATAATTTTTCAACCCCTTTGCTTGAACGTCTCGTAACCGGAGGCTTTGATTTGATCTTGCAAGACGAGACGACCCATCCTTCATTAGCATGGTTAAACCGTCAGCTTAAAAAGCTCACACAAACGCCACTGATTTCGATTGTGCATCATTTACGGTGCAATGAGGAATGGGGCTTGATTCGACGGTTGATTTTTCGCCGAGTTGAAAAAGAGTATCTAAAAACGGTAGACGGCTTTATTTTCAACAGCAAGACGACACGGAAATCGGTCGATAAGTTGATCGGCCGGAAGCACTTGAATACGGTTGCTTATCCGGCCGGGGATCATTTTTATGAGGATCTTGAAGCGTTTACAACGGGCCGCGATAGCCGGTCTGGCAAGCTCAAACTGCTGTTTGTTGGCAATATCATTGAACGCAAAGGGCTAGACGTGTTATTGATGGCACTTAAGCAGCTTCCGGCCGGAAAATGGGAGCTAGACATAGTGGGTAGCCCAGAACTCGAGCCAGAATATGTGCAAAAGCTACATCGGTTTATCGATGATGTGCCACGCTTAAAAACAGCTATTCGCTTCTTTGGGGTACTAACGAAACGACAACTTGCCATCCGCTATAGTTTAAATCATGTTTTAGTTTTGCCTTCGACCTATGAAGGGTTCGGGATCACTTATTTAGAAGGGATGGGGTTTGGCCTACCGGCTGTGGCAACTTCGGCCGGAGGCGCATCAGAGCTGATCAATCATCGTGAAAACGGGTTTTTGCTGCCTGTAAACGAACCCAACATTTTGGCACAGGCGTTGCGACTGCTTATTAAAGATCGTGTGCTTTTGGGCGAAATGAGTGACAATGCAAAACGAACCTTTGATGATTTTCCTAGTTGGGAAGTAACCTGCGTTAAAATTGAAGGATTCCTTTTAGAAATAGTAGGCTAGCAAACGTCTAGCTTTAGGCGATTTCGGGAGAGTGTCCAGAATAAAACATGCAATTGCATCAACAAAATCGACTCACCTCGTCAACTTGATTGACACAGCCAATTACCTTGAGTTAGTTTGCTAGATAATTATTTTTCGGGGTTGGCCTTACACACTCACTATTTTATTATTACCCTCTGTTAGTACATGAATTATTCTTTTATTCGTTATCTTGAATCAAAACAAACCGTTGATGATCGGGCCTTAAATCAACGTGTGTGGCAGGCATTTTGGGAATCTCTACCGGGTAGCTCACGCCAATTTCCGCTAGAGATGGTTGAACTGGGGGCTGGCACTGGGGCGATGGCGAAGCGAATTGTTGACTCTGGCAAGATCAGTACGCTGATCTACACCGCTATCGATGACCAGCCGGAAAACATTGAGTTCTTGAAAACGCAATCGGCCGAATGGTTAGAAAAACGACCGTTTATCCATCTGTTTGCTGAAGTGAACACGGCTGAAAAGTTTGTTGAAGAGAAGCAAGGGGAACAGTATTTTGATGCGATTTTGGCCCATGCGTTTATAGATTTGGTTGATTTAGATAGTTTTCTGCCTCAGTTGCTTGAGCTATTACCTGTGGGTGGAGTCGGCTATTTCACGATTAACTTTGATGGAGACACGATTTTTCAGCCTACGCACCCGGCCGATAGTGCAATACTTGCGGCCTATCATGGCTCGATGGTCAATCCGCATAGCGGCCGACGATTGCTACACAAGTTGACCGAACTTGAGGTGGAAATTTTGGAAGCTGGTAGCTCTGACTGGGTTATATATCCGTCTGATAAAAAATACCCGGCCGACGAAGGTTATTTCTTGCATCATATCCTTAGTTTTTTCGAACAATCGCTATCTGGTAATGATGCGGTTGATCAGGCTGAATTTAGCCAATGGCTTGAGGCTCGCCATGCTCAAGTTGAGGCTGGGGAACTGATTTATATTGCGCATCAGTTAGATGTGGCGTTTAAGAAAACATTTTTTGAGGAAGGCCCGATGCCATCTGAAGATTTCATGGCAGAGCGTGATCAAAGTGAATATCAAGAGCGGGATGATTTATTTGATTAATCTATGCAAGTGACTTCAAGCTACAATTCATTTCGGCTAACTGATTTGAGTGAGCTATGATTGAAATTTGCTAGCATAAAATTTTCAGGAGAATTAAATGGCACAAACAGATGCACGTAAATTAGATGTAGGGGAGATGTTCCCAGAAATGACGATTGATCTTGTTGATGGATCAACTATGTCGTTGCCCAGCGGATTATCGGCTGACTACACTGTGCTGCTCGGTTATCGCGGCAAGTGGTGAAGCCATTGCCGTCGCCAGTTGGCTGACTTCCAGGCAAATATTTCAGAATTTGATAATCGTAATATACAAGTGATCGCTTTTTCTGTTGACTCAAAAGAGGATGCACAAGAATCGATTGAAAACCTTGGTTTGACGTTCCCAGTAGGGTACGGGCTTGACCATATCGCTTTTGCAGAGGCAACCGGAGCTTTTTACGAAGTGCGCCGTAGCATTATCCATGCAACAGAGTTTATTCTTAAAAAAGATGGATCTATTCTTGGTTCGGTCTTTAGCTCGGGTCCGGCCGGACGTTATGACGTTAATGCGGCTCTGCGTGTGGTCGACTTTGCGATTTCACAAGCGGCTAAATAAATCCAGATAGTTGGGAGGCTGGCTTGGAAATACTTCTAGCCTCCTAAATCGAATCGTTTAGCGGTGCCAAAATCGGCCGCCCAATTTTCTGGCAGATGGTGCGGTTTATTCCTGTAGTCACTTTACAGGATTTTGCTCAATATTTTCTACTTGGCTGATTTCAAATAAATGCCCATCAGGGTCACGAAAAAACGCTCGAATTTCATAGCCCCAATTGACTGGTGGCGTTAGAAACTCAGCCCCACGTTCTTTGAGAATGTTATATGCGTGAAGACAATCGGGAACCCGAATGGTAAAAGAGTGGTTCACGCGATTGGGATCGGCCGGAGGAGCAAACTCAATATTCGGTTTATCCTTAGTTGGCCCTCCACCTGTGACAATCAATAACCAAGCGCCGTTGAAATCAAAAACAATCGACGTGCCACCATATTCTCCATACAATGAAGCCCCTAAGACATCTTGGTAAAATGTTTTAGCTCTGCTCAAATCGCTTACAACTAAAATTTGAGTAAGAGACATACCTGCAATTGGAAAATCTGAATTCATCATACCTCTAATCTAATGCTATTCAATTGGGTCAATACGAGACAGCCCATTGGCTACTTAAGTTGACTCAGGTTGTAACAAGAATATCTGCCGTTTGCCGATTTGAAAACGACCCCGCCTCTGGTAGCTAGGATGTAACCATTTCTGAGCCTTGTTTGCCATGATTGCCACCACAGAGTTGACTGTCAGAGCTGGAAGCAAAGCATCTAGCATTTGGGTTAATGGTTCTTGATCAGTTGATCCAGCCTGCCAATTGGACCGGTTTCCGTAAGGGACATCGGCCAAAACGATATCGACTTTTACCCCTTTGAGATTTTTTTCGATATCACCCATGCTCAAACCATCTGCTTGGAAAAGATGAGTCTTTATCGGATGTATTTGTTCATACTCAGCTTGCTGATGTGTGAAGCGGTGCAAGCTTTCAAGAGCGGTGGCATGAGATGCTTTGCCATATTGCTTAAGCATAGCTGTGAGTTCTTGAGCTCGTTTTTCCAACCCGGCCGGGGTCAACAGTGCCAAGTTCCGCTCGGCCGTTATCAAAATATCTGAATCGATATCTGACCCGATAATCGTTTGTATTTCTGCCCAATGCAAATAGGCCAATGTGCTTAACTGATAACCACTGCCACAGCAGGGATCATAAACCGTTACCGGTCCACTTTGCCCCGCTTTTTGCCGAATCGCCTGACAACGTTGAAAAACTTCACTAATTAAGCGCACCGGAAAAGCAGGATGTCCGGGTGCAGAATACAATACCCGGCCGCTTGAATAGTCGGAATAGTCAACGTTTTCTGTTGCGAATCGATAGGGCATGGGAGAGGTGTGTTTTGAGGGAGTAGAATCCTAAAAAGAAAGGACCGATGACAACGACCGGTCCTTTCAAAATGCTAATTTAAATCTGCTAGCTTGCTTGATTTGCCTTCATCTAGCAAGTGACAGGCTGCAAAATGATCATCCCCGTAATCGATAAATTTCGGTTCCTCTGTTTTGCAGCGGGCAAATGCTAGCGGGCAGCGGGTATGAAAACGGCAGCCTGAGGGCGGGTTAATGGGACTTGGGACATCCCCCTCTAAAATGACTCGCTTCTTGCGCTGTTTGGGGTCAGGGATTGGGATCGCTGACATCAATGCTTGGGTATAGGGGTGCAATGGCTTTTTGAAAAGGTCTTCTCGGGTTGCCATTTCGACCATCTTACCCAAATACATCACCCCAACGCGGTCGCTAAAATGCTCAACGACACTTAGATTATGAGCAATGAAGAGATAAGTCAGACCAAAATCTGCCTGTAGTTCTTCGAGCAGATTTAGTACCGAAGCTTGGATCGAGACATCCAAAGCGGAAACCGGCTCATCGCATACAATAAATTTCGGATTGACGGCTAACGCCCGGGCGATACCGATTCGTTGACGTTGACCGCCTGAAAATTCATGTGGATAGCGTTTGGCATGGTCGGCCCGCATGCCAACACGAGTCAACATTTTCACGACGAATTCGTATCGCTCTTCGGCCGACATTTTTGTGTGAATGTGCAACCCCTCTGCGATACTTTCACCAACCGGCATCCGTGGATCAAGTGATGAGTACGGATCTTGAAAGATAATCTGCATTTCTTGCCGCATCTGCTTTAAATCTTTTTTTGCAATAGTGGCAACATTGACGTCGTTGAAAATAACAGAGCCACTGGTTGGTTCGATGAGGCGTAAAATCGTTCGGCCGGCCGTTGTTTTGCCACAGCCAGACTCTCCTACAAGCCCAAATGCCTCTCCTTCATAAATGTGGAAGCTAATGTCATCGACAGCCTTAACCCAGCCGGTTGTACGTTGAAGTAGTCCTGATTTAATAGGAAAATGTTTCTTTAGGTTTTTGACTTCAACCAGTACTTTTTTCTTTTTTGTGTCTGCCATTACGCTGCACCCCCTGCGTTGACTGTCTCTACGGCTTTTGCTACTTCAGTCGGCCGATCATAGAGCCAACAGCGAACTTCGTGATCTTTTGAATGCATTTTCAGCTCAGGATCTTCTGTTTTGCAAATTTCTAACTTATTTTCAATGCGTGCCACACAACGCGGGGCAAACTTGCACCCGGTAGGTAAATTGATCAAATTGGGGACGGAGCCAGGGATCGAAATCAGCTCGCGGTCAACATCGCCTAAAATCGGGGTCGCCCCGATGAGAGCGGCCGTATATGGGTGCTTTGGATTCTCGAATAGCTCATTGACTTCGGCCGTTTCTACAATACGCCCAGCATACATAACAACAACCCGATCACAAAGTTCAGCTACAACGCCCAAATCATGGGTGATGAAAATAACGGCGGTGTCCATCTTTGTTTTTAAATCACGAATTAAGTCAAGGATCTGAGCCTGAATGGTCACGTCTAAGGCGGTTGTTGGCTCGTCAGCAACTAGTAGTTCGGGCGTGCAGGCCAGTGCCATTGCGATCATGACTCGTTGAGCCATGCCACCAGACATTTCATGTGGCCACGAATTGTAACGGCTTTCAGGTGATGGGATGCCAACTAATGTCAGGAGCTCAATCGTCCGCTCTTTTGCCGCATCACGATCCATATGTTGATGAACATGTAGCACTTCAGAGATTTGATCACCGACTCGGAACACCGGGTTTAAAGAGCTTTGTGGCTGCTGAAAGATCATTGAAATTCGGTTGCCTCGAATAGCCGAAAGCTCTTTTTGGGTTAGCTTTGCTAAATCTTGATCATCAAGCATCACATTGCCGTCTACAATCCGGCCGGGTGCACCCACCAAGCCCATAATCGACAACGCAGTGACGCTTTTGCCACAGCCTGATTCACCCACAATGCCAAGCACTTCTCCACGGTTTACGTGAAAACTGACCCC
>JBLIMP010000145.1:0-11339 GCA_047638855.1 Cellvibrionaceae bacterium
CGGGCCGAAATTTGTCTCACTATCAGCATAGTAAATCACAATGACTTGATTAGCTGGGAACCCATTCCCTTCAATAACAACAGGTTGATTTGGCCCATTATTATCTTGATTGATCTTAAGTGCCGGAACAACCGCCTTAGCAGTTGAAGTGATTGCAAGAGAGCCGTCATTTTCAATAACAGCAGGGGCTTGGCTAATGCAAGCGGTCAAGCTAAGAAAAAATAGTGGGATGATGACTAAATAATATTTCATGGACGTTTCCAAAAGACAACCGCATAATTATGTCAAAGCAGGTTTCTAGTGTCCACAGTAAAACTGTGACTAATAGCCAGATATGGTACATAAGGGGAAAAGGATAATGAAACAGTTACTCGTTGCTACAGGTAACCTTGGAAAAGTAAAAGAATTCGCGGAGCTTCTAACAGATCTTAATGTCCACTGGATCGGGCAAAAAGATACAGGGTTTGATATGGATGTAGAAGAAACCGGATCTACATTTACAGAAAATGCTATTTTAAAAGCAACCCAATGGAGCAAACTAACAGGTCACATTACGCTCGCAGATGATTCTGGGCTTGAGGTTGATGCATTAGATGGTGCCCCGGGCTTATACACAGCTCGGTATGGGACCCCAGGAATGACTCACGAGGAACGGTATTTGTATTTGTTAAAAAATATTGAACATGTCGCAATGGCTGAAAGAACTGCTCAATTCCGATGTGTCATTGCTGTAGCTGATGGTAAAGGAAATGTTTTAACAACAACAGAAGGGGTTTGTCACGGCCGAATCGCTTTTGCTCCTGTTGGGTCACATGGCTTTGGTTATGATCCGATCTTTATTCCAGACGGGCAAGATGGAAAAACAATGGCAGAGCTTTCACCTAAAGAAAAACACCCGATTAGTCATCGGGGTTTAGCCATTAAGAAGTTAAAGGCTTTTCTCGCATCTCTTACTTCGGATCTAGCTGCCGACGTTTAAGAAACGATGTAATCACACGGGTTAAAGGTAAGGGCTGTTCCTGAGCCATATAATGACCGGCGGCGCTCAGGATGTGAAGCTCTGCATTGGGGATGTGCTCAGTCATAAACTCACTTTGCTTCAGTGGGGTGAATTTATCACGCTGGCCCCCGATTACCAGTGTTGGAACTAAAATCTCTGACAAACGATCCCGTACATCAAACACGTTACATGCCACAAAGTCAGCATAAAGGGTCTCCGGCCGGTTTTCCATAATTGCCTTGCGCACAGCTCCGGTGACCAATCCATAGCCTTTGCCTGACCAAGCATATTTGGTAACAAAGTCAGCCGCTTTGTCTAAATCAGTATGAATGTTTCCCAAAATAGCAGGATGCACCGGCATTACAGCGGCTGTCCCCATTAAGATCAAGCTATCAAGCCAATCAAACTGTCTCAATCCAATCTCTTGTGCAACAAGTCCACCCATAGAATGACCTGCAACAACGACCTTTTTAAGTTTTTGATCTTCAACCAGACAACAGATGACATCAGCCATCTGTTCAATTGTGATACAGGGGTCGCCACTGAGCTTAAAGTGGCCAGGCAAATCAACCGCAATTGTGTTGACTAAACGATTATGACGGAGTTCTTTTGGCCAATCGAGGTGTCGGCCGCCTGCCCCAGCTACCAAAATAAGTGTAAGGTCGCTCTTAGTGTTTCGGTTTGTGACCCATGAAATTTCAAAGTCATTGCAAGTTATTGATGGCATAAGTAGGATGTTACCAGCTTTGAATTGAATGAAAAGTTGATATTCAATTCGCTTTTGCTACAATTGCAAGTTGCATCTACAACTGTAGTAGATGTCTAATTACAATCCCATCTGATTTCCTTCCGCCCCTGATCGTCGGCTACGGCGCAGTCGGGTGCTAAGGCTCAACCTATTCTTTGTATAAACCTATTCTAGGTAAAATGAAGATAGTAAGAATCAATGAGTTAATCCAGGGAAAGGAGTATTTAATGTCACAAATTCGTGAGTACGAAGTGACCATTCTGATCAGTCCAGATATGGAAGATCAAGAGGTTACGCAATTTATTGAGAAGATGACCGGGACATTGACCCACGGTGAAGGCGAAGCTGCCAAACCCGTATATCATGCTTGGGGCAAACGGCAGCTTGCATATGAAATCAAGCGCCATAAAGATGCATATTATCTGCATTTTGAAGCTAATCTTGACGGAACGCTGATTCGCAGTATCGAACGCGATATGAATTATGATGAGAATATCCTTCGATATCTCTTTGTAAGAAAAGAAGAGCAAAAAGAAAAAGAAAAAGAAAAAGAAGTCGTAGTCGTAGAAGAGGCGAAAGAGGAGCAAGAAGATGAATCGTAGTAGTCGACCAAACAACAGTTCCGGTGGAAGCAGAGGTGGTGACAGCTCCGGTGGCGGCAGCAGTTACTCTGGCAATTCTAATCGTCGCCGCTTTACACGGGTAGCACGTGTAAAACGATGCCCAGACAAAGTCAATTTCAATTATAAAAAACCAGATTCATTGCGCCAGTACATGACTTCACACGGCCGCATTAAACCAATGCGCCTAAACAGCTTATGTACCAAACATCAAAGATTGTTGGCTCGTGAAATCAAACGGGCACGTCATATCGCCCTAGTTCCTTTCGTTTCTGACTAAAACCCATCATTAATTGCTTACTAGATTAACCAGGAGAAATGAGCTTCATTTCTCCTGGTTTTATGTTAAAAGGTATTCTGACCCATGGCTAATACAGATAATTCGAACCCCCAGCCTTCTTCTCGCCAAGCGCGACGTGAAGAGCGATTTGCTAAACAACAAGAGAAACAGATAAGAACATTGCGGATTGTTGGAGCAGCAGTTCTCGGGGTGCTTGCCCTTATTATCATCGTTGGACTTATTGTTGAGTATGTTTTCGCTCCTCGGCAGGCTGTTGCGACAGTTAACGGCACGCCGATTGCAATGCAAGATTGGCAAGAGCAGGTTCGTTTTCAACGTGCTCAGTTAATTTCATCAATAAATGATAATTACGAATTATTCCATGATGCCGAAGCGGAAGATCAAGCTGACGCTAGAGAGAATACAATCCGTACTTTACAGCAATTTTTTGGGCAACAAATGGGTGCTTTGGTTCAAGGGCATGAGCAGATCGGACAAAGTGTCATTGAGAATATGATTTCTATCGCATTGGTGCGCCAAGAAGCGGCTAATCGAGGCGTTACATTTAGCCAAGCAGAAATCGATGCTGAAATAGGCCAGCAATATTCTTACTATGACGGTGGGCTACCAACGCCATTTCCAACCCCAGAAAACACGGTAGTACCTACTCCATCGATTACACCGATTCCCGACCCAGCACTAGCTGAAGTCGAGGCCGAGGCGATACCAGTCGAAGAAGAGATTGTAGAAGAAGAGGTAGAGGCGCCAACAAGTACGCCACGCCCCACTAATACACCCGTTTCAAAAGATTCTTTCGACGAGCAATTACAAGAGGACTTAAATCAACTGGACGATTTAGGTGCGAACCCACTGTTACGTGCGCAACAGGCTGAGGAAGGTTTGATTTTTCGAGCCTTAGGCAAATCGCTTTATGAAGAAAATGGTGGCGGCGCGACGGCTCTTCATTTTTCATCCTTTTTACTTGTATATGCGACTCAAGACGAAGCTGATGCAGCCTTAGCTCAAATCGCTTCATCTGGCTATTTACAGGTTTGGAATGAAGTACGGAGCTTGCCCGCCGATCCAGAAAACACACGCCCACCGCAGGCTCTCGAACGTGTCGAAGAAACAGTAGCTGAATATGCACGTAGTTATCAGGCTTTATCAGAAACTATTGCTGACCTGAGCTTAGATAGCACAAGTGAAATCATTGAAGACATTGATGCTCAAACAAGTTTGCCGATTTATATTATTGCGCAAGTAACAGGGGCTGAAGAGTTGGAGTTGAGCGGATTTGCGATTGAGCAGTTGGAAAGTGCAGCATTACAAGAGTGGTTAACCGACGCTCGTGAAAATGAGAATATTGAGGTATTTGAAAATTGGAAGAATCGCGTACCTCGACAACCTGTTTTAGACTCAGACTTGTGGCAGCCGGTGAATACCCCCACCCCGCCACCCAGTGGATAATCGATTTTAGTAAACAAATTAAAAGCCGACCTAGTTTTTCTAGGTCGGCTTTTTTTGTTTACCACTGGTAATCGTTTGCAGATTCGGCTATTCGGTAATTTCCTGATTGTTGTGTTTCATTTAGGGCTGTAAACTGCCGATCAACTAGCGTGTCTCCATCTAACAAAAGATCGTTGATTTCGGCCGCGGCCGTAAAGCGATCCCCGGTTGTATGAACAAAGAGAATTCTGCGCCACTGCAAACTAATGATAGGGCGGTGAAGTTTTTGAAGTGGTCCGAGCTGGACACGATAATATATATCCTGTGCCCTTTTATGATTGGGTTCATCAGGAATTAGATCGATACGGCGTACCAATTCGTGCCCCCGATTTTCAGCAAAATAGTGAATGGCCCATTTTTGGTCGCCAAATCTACGGCCGAAGTAAAAGGCGATATATTCTGAATAAAGACCTTTTGGCGCATACTTATAAGGAATCCGGTACCAAGACTCAGCTTGGAGCAGAGAGAAATCTGTAGGTTGTGGCACGTAAGCCACCAGCACGCGATCATCAGCAACCATGTTGTAAGATATAATAAAACAAAATTTAATAATGCTAACAGCCCTGCTTAAAATCAAGAAGTTTTCTGGAGCGTCTCATTACGTCAACTTAATTGACACGATCGTCCCGTGAGCCATTATATTGGAATGACCTAGGACTAAATATTTTAGCAAAACAGTTAGACAGAATGGTATTATAGTTCGAAAATTAATATGGAGAAAATATGGCGGATCAACGCATAACAAAACTAGCCAATTTACTCGTCAACTATTCAATTGGGGTAAAAGCGGGAGATAAAGTTGCGGTTCGAGGGAGTTCTGCCGGACTACCGCTTATTTTAGAAGTTCATAAAGCAGTGATTCATGCTGGAGGTCATCCGATCCCAATTTGGCGCGAACCTGAGTTTGAAGAATATCTATTGCGTGAAGGGAATGATGATCAGATCAAGTTCCTTGAACCAACAGGGACTTATCCTTACCTTGAAGCTGATGCTTTCATCTCGATTTCGGCCGATTCAAATACACGTCACAAAAGCACATTGTCGTCTTCGGTTCAAACCAAACGAGCTGGAGTAAAAAGCATTGTTTCGCAAACGTATATGGATCGCAGTGCGGCCGGAAAATTGCGTTGGGTTGGTACGATGTTTCCAACCAATGCTTATGCGCAAGATGCTGATATGTCGCTTGAAGAATATGAAAATTTTGTATATGGGGCTTGTCACGCTGATAAAGACGATCCTGTTGCCGAATGGATGGCCCTTTCAACAATGCAGCAAAAGCTAGTCGATTATTTAGTTGGCAAAAAAGATATTCAAGTCAAAGGGGAGAATGTCGATTTATCTCTATCGATTGAAGGGCGCAGTTTTGTCAATTCTGACGGTAAAAAGAACATGCCAAGCGGTGAAATCTTTACCGGCCCAGTAGAAGATTCAGTGAATGGTTGGATTCGGTATACGTTTCCCGCGATTCATAACGGCCGCGAGGTTGATGGAATTGAATTGAAGTTTAAAGATGGAAAAGTTGTAGATGCAACTGCCAAGAAAAATGAAGAGTACTTACTCGCAGTACTTGACACTGATTCGGGGGCCAGATATTTGGGAGAGTTTGCTGTGGGCACAAATAATGGCATTCAGCAATTTACTCGCTCAATTTTATATGATGAGAAAATCGGCGGCACGATGCATATGGCGGTTGGAGCTAGCTATCCTGAAACAGGCGGAAAAAACAAGTCGGCCGTCCATTGGGATATGATATGCGACATGCGTGACGGTGGCCAAATCTTTGTCGATAATGAACTTTTTTATGATAGTGGTCGATTTGTAATCCTCGATTAAAATATTTTTTATGCCTGAATTACCTGAAGTAGAAACAGTTGTCAGAGCCTTACGAAACCCGCTTGTCGGCCGAACATTTATCGGGTTCGAGAGTTATTGGCCTAATCAAATCGTCGTTCCTGATGATGTAGCGCAGTTAAAAGCCCGGATCAGTGGTCGAACCGTCACTAAGATAGGCCGTCGGGCAAAGTACATTGTTATAACCTTAGATGGCGGCGAAGAAACTCTGATCGTTCACCTAAAAATGACAGGTCATCTTGCAGTTGTCCCCTCTGATCAACCGATTCATAAACATGTACGCAATCTGTTTAAACTCAAGGATGGGTTTGATTTGCGTTTTAGGGATATGCGAAAATTCGGCCGGATTTACCTTGTTAAAAACCCTTTAAGCATTCTGGCTAAATTAGGGCCCGAACCGCTTGAAGATGATTTTACGGCCGATGTGTTACAGCAGCGTATTGCAGGGCGAACGCGCATTATTAAACCGCTTTTACTAGATCAAACAATAGTTGCAGGCATCGGCAATATTTACGCGGATGAGTCTCTTTTCGATGCAAAGGTTCGGCCGGATAGAACGGCTGACAGCTTAACACAAGCTGAGGTTTCCTACCTCTGGAAAGGGATTCGGCGCACTTTGCAAGATGGAATTGATCGAGAAGGGGCAAGCATCAGCACTTACGTCAAACCAGATGGATCAAAAGGTGATATGCAAAATGCGGTCAATGTATACGGCCGAACAGGCAGTCCTTGTTACGATTGCGGTCAACCGATCGAGAGGATTATTCTCGCGCAACGTAGCACTCACTTTTGTTCAAATTGTCAAAAATAACGATTTTGCTTTCAAACGGCCGATTACTCAAGATTCGGGTTTCAAATCGTCAGTTTAAAACGATCACCAATTATCATGTCAAAAACAATCGAGATTCTAAAATTCTTGTGGGTAAATCCGGATAAAAAAAGACTTATTCAAGTTCGAGGACAAGTATATTCATCTGTCGATGACATTTCGGATGAACGCGTTCAGCGTGTCGTACGGCAGTCAGTTGCAGATATGGTGCAAATGGCTGGCGGCTACGAGAAACTGATTGCGGACGGCTTCTTAAAAGCAAGTAAAGCGCAGGCACCAGAATCATTTTTCAAAGAAACTGAAGCGAAAGATGAGATGGGGGCGCCGCCCCCAATAGAATCGAAGAATATAAATCTTGAACTCACACAGACAAATGCAGAAAAACCCTTACCCCCACCCCTTAATATCGATCAAAAAAGACAAGGTGATGTCGACCGTGAATCGATGTTAAATCGGTTTCGCAACTTAACGAATCGTAAGCCTGAAGAGCCTCAATCTGCTTTGCCGACGTTAGATATTGCAGGCCAGATCAATCAGGTGTTACAAGAAAGAATTGAATTGGACCGCTCTTTTATCGGCCGCCAGCTTGAATTACGTTCAACGCTGCAAGGGGACTTACTATTTATCGTAGACGGCCGATCTTACGAAAGCGTCAATGACATCTCAGACGAAGTCGCTGCGAGCTTATTCCGAGATGCCATTGCAGAGTGGGAGATTCGATAGAAAGATAAAAACCCCAAACTCCATGTTTTATGCTTGAGCTGTGGACATCATGCCGATTTTGTCAATTTTCGACCAAGTTCTCTGAATGTAGCTCTTTAATTCCTTTCGCTCTTGATCACAAATAAAGGCTGCGTCTAGGCCATTACATGTCAAGTCGTAAAGTGACATAAAGTTCATTTTCAAATGCTCGGCCGCTAAAGCTAATTCATCTGTCATTGTAACTGCACAAATTGAAGGATCATCCGCATTAATAGTTACTTTTATACCGTACGTCAGCAAGTCTTTTAAAGGATGTTGCTTAATAGACGAAACAGATGCAGTTTGTTCATTACTAGCTAGACTCATTTCAAGCGGAATCTGTCTTTCGCGAATTAAACTTAAAACAGACTGATCCTCGGCGGCTCTCACACCGTGGCCAATACGGTCAGCTTGAAGATCTACAATCGCTTGCTTCACTGTTTCGGCCCCCATCCACTCACCTGCATGAATTGTGATTTTTAGACCCTCTTGCTTAGCTTCGCGAAAGATATTTGTAAACAGATCCGCCGGGAAATTAATTTCATCGCCTGCCAAATCAAGCCCTACAATGCCAGACTCTTTACGACTCATTGCAATTTCAGCAACACGCTGCGCTTCATGCAAAGGATGATGGCGCACCAGTGTCACAATCAAGTTCACAGTAATATCAAATTTTTTGGCCGCTTCTTGTACAGATTCAATAACCCAATCAGTGACCTTATCTAATGGATAACCACGCTGAGCAGCCAAGGCTTGTGGGCTAAAACGTAATTCCAAATACTTCACATTATCCATTGCAGCATCAGCAACAACTTCATATGCCAGTCTTTTAATAATTGCCGGAGATTGGTAGAACGTTCGTAGAATCCCAAATTTCGCTAGAAATCGATGAGGGTCTGGTTTTTCTCCAATCATCTGCACCATAGGAGCCAGTAATATTGGATCGGATGGGATATCCATACTGAATTTATTAGCAATTTCTGAAAGCGTGCTTATTCGTAAAGAGCCTTCAAAATGACGATGGATATCCACCTTAGGCAAAAGCTTCAGTCGATTGTAAATGATTAAGTCATTAAATTGGCGGCAAGCCGTGTTCAATGGTTTGGAAACTTCGGTTATTGATAGGGCTGATTGTATTGCCTGATTCTCGACTGAGTTCATTGTCATTTTCTCCACACATTAAAATAGTATGCAAATCACAATAGTAATAGTCTAAACAAGGGCTAGTAGACTGACTCTATTGTTTAATTTCTAATGTGATTTGTCGATACAGCTAATTCTGAAAACATAGAAATTTAGGCTCTTTGGGATTTTATGGTTTTACGCCAAATGGTCTGCCCAACCACCTTTAATCTACGACTGAATATGCTCGGCAACAGATTACTTAGTTACATGATGGGTGAAACTTGTTTTACAGCGTATAGCACAAAAGCAATAGGGCTCTTCATTCCAGTAAAAGATATGTTTGAGGATTCAACAATCTCAGTATGTAATAATAGGTATACCCTGACGTGATCCATTATCAATCCATCTTGACTTACATCTTTAGCAGAACATCACTCAGAATAAAATATAAAATCCTAGTTTTGACTCTCTAAAGTGACCGGAACCCGCAAACATTCCAAGTCACTGACATTCAAAGCCACCCTTTCAATTAGGCCAGTTCGACACATGAGAGAAGGCTTATTGCGCTTATTGCATTGAAGTAACCCATAGAAGAATGCACCTAAAGCCGATTCTATCCTGTTGCAGAAAGTCTAATATCTGCAGGCAAAACTGAAAACATATTTTTATTGTAACTATACAGGTGTCTATCTGGTGAAAATCTATTTTCCCCCAGATATGGCGGTACTGTTTTTGGTAATTTTGGCAGCTCGTCAAAAACTAGTAAATTTTGCTCAAACAAGACTGCCACATATGCGCCGTTAATCATTTCAAGACCTGTATATGCTGTTTTCGGATACCTGTATAGTTACTTTTTATTTACCTCATCGCATTTTAGCTCTTAAACTCATATTCTATGTTATGATTTCTTAAACATCTTTTATCCTATATTCTCAACATGGTCGAAGAACATCGCACAACCAAACACCTGATAGAGATACTCACCAATATTGCATTACAGCAAAAAAATCCTGATCAAGCGGCATCAGTGGGCATAAGCCATCTATCTGATTTTCTTCAAGAACTAAACTATCCCTATAGTCAGATATGGTTAAAAGAAAGAAACGAAACTTTACGAAAAATAGCGATTACTGAAGAAATAGACCCATTTACAGGCAAAACAGATATTCAACAGCAAAAAGAATTTGAAAGCCAATGGCTTGGTGAGCAAGCAAATGAGGGGTTTCATGCTAAAGTTATTAATGGTCTGCACACTGAGTTTTTCCCTTTTACAGATGAAAACAAAATGAATTGGGGAGGGGTATTAATAGCAAACAATGAAAAACTATTCCAAAAACACTTAGAAGCTTCTGACAGGTTAATACTGCGCAAAATTTGCAGTATTTTGGGGGAATCTCTACATCTTCAAATGAAGATAATTCAAGAGCTTTACAAACCAGATCTTGAATTAAATCAAGATCATGTTTTGCAAAAAATTTATCTCCAGATGAAAACATGGTTTCAAGCTGATTACTTTTTCGTTGCTTTGCTTGACTCAACAGAAAAGTTAATTGAAATTAAATACAGTGTTAAAGATGATAAAGAGAATACTGCTGATACAAAAAAAGTTTTAATTCCGATCGATAGTACTACGAGTATTTCAGCTGATGTTATTCGTAGTAAAAAGTCGCGATTTATTAACAATATTAGCGAAGATGCGAGTTTGCTCCCGATTCACTATATCGACTCAAAAGATAACCCTCAGAGCATGCTTTTTGTTCCGCTTGAATACAACAACCAGATCAAAGGGGTAATCTCGATACAAAAAGAGATGCCAAATGGGTTCCATCAGGAAGATTTAATGTTGTTTGAGCAGCTAGCCGTTCAAATAGCCATGACTTTAGAAATTCAGGGTTTATATAATCGAGAGATTGTTCGGAGATCCGAAACAGAGACCTTAAACATTCTTGCATCACAATTTAGTCGTTTCGGGAATGATAAAGCAAAGGTATTAAATGCAACTAGTAAAGCTATTTTCAATCTAGTACCAAGCATTGTAACGGTTACGATGCTTGCTAAAACTACAAACAATAATGAACTTGTTTGTATAGCAATCGATAATAGATCAAATGCCAAAAGCATTATGGGGGTTGGTAGCCAATATACTATTTCATGGAAGGATGAACGCGGGCTGGGGATCGAGGAGCCGAAATTCCTTAAACAGTATCCAAATCGCACAGTTATCAATTTGATCGAAGCAGGAAATGCTACCCCTGTATTTGATAACACGGATATCTCATCTATTTACACTTTTGGTATGGAATCAAATGGTTCGATAGATGGTTATATTGTATTAACTTGGATAACTCAGAATTATGTTCTCCCAGAAAACAAAATCTCAGTTATTCAAAATGTAGCAAATCAGACAGCGATCGCATTAGATCGCATAAAATTTTCGGAAGCGGAACGAAAACAATACCAATTGGCCAGAACACTTAGAGATATGGGGTTATATCTGACAATCGATTTGTCTATTAGTGAATTCTATGATCGTTTATTTGATCTACTTTCAAAAGTCGTAGACTACGATAGTGCTTCTCTATATCTTAAAAACTCAGAAACTGGTCAATACACGTTGTTTTCAAATCGAAATATCCAAA
>JBLIMP010000146.1:0-11248 GCA_047638855.1 Cellvibrionaceae bacterium
AGTCGTTTATTTATTTCTGCTCAGCGGCACTGATCATGACTAGAACAGGCATTAGCCCTCAGGCGTTGGCTCTGGCTCCGGATTAGAAGGCATGGTCACAATCTCAACGGTTGCAATTTCACCACCCACAACGTCAACATCGGCCGAATAACGCACCTGGTCAATTTCAATATAAAGCCGGTATTTTCCAGGGAGCACATCATTAAAAACAAAGTTTTCAGCATAATGCTCATCTGGGTTTATCAGATGGGTTGACTCATCCAAATAACTCCATGTAACTTGCTCAACTCCTTCTTCAGTTAGACTTTTGGCATTAATCCAAACCCCTTGCCAAGGGCGACCATCAGGGCTAACCAACCGGCCGACAATTAAACCTCGACTTTTAGGTGGATTCACCCACAGCATCGGGTTTCGCGTACTTTGAAAGTCATTTTTCCCCACCCGTACTTCAAAGTGCAGATGTGGAACTGCGGCCGCACCTCCGAAACCAACTTCGGCCACCGTTTCACCTTGTTTCACATGTTGCCCTTCTTCAACAGATATATTTAGCACATGACCATATAGTGCAAAAACAGATTTTCCCTCAAATTTTCGGTCTAGCTCTAACACAACCAAGTGGCCATACCAATCGCAGCGAAATCCCCACCATTCATTTGCATCAGATCTTGCGGTCACAACGGTTCCGTCAGCCACGGCCGGCAATGCGGTCCCTAGCCCTCCACCCCCTGAGTCAACCCCATTGTGTAACAACAAACGGCCTGACTGATCCCATCCATATGGAAAGGTTTCATTAATCAAATACCGCCCGCCACCTGGTAAAGGTTTGCTCATCCAAAAATGCGCCTGTGGGTCAGGGATAGGTGCTGGCCACTGTTCATCACCCAGCCAGTACCTTTTATAGTCGGGCACGGCCGGTAATGTTTCCGGGCAAGCTAAATTTACCGGCTCAGGTGAAGGTGTGGCCGTTGCGATTGGGGTGAATGTGGGCGTAGATGTGGGTGTAAAGCTAGGTGTAGGCGATGGCGTTGAGGTCTGCGTGGGTTCAAGCGTCTGGGTTGCTGTAGGTATGGGTGTAAATGTTGAGACATCTTGAAGCAACGGATGGATAGCGGCCAAACGAGCAACAGTTGGTATCACAACTTCGGTAGGCTGGACGGGTTGAATAGGCGTCTCAATAGTGCACGCAACTAAAGTACAGAACAATGTCAAACAAAAAAAAGAACGTCTTGAGCATTTCATTAGCGGGATTATCTTTGACCACCCTAGTCCAGACAAATTGACTTATGAAACAGTGGCCAAGCGTGATTAGGCCAGGATGAGCTAGAAGTTCAAAAGAGAATTAGCACACAGTTGTGGGCTAGTTAGAACAGGGATTCCAATATCTTGCAGTAGGTCGGCCGCATTTGCCATTGAGGCTTGAGCAATCACAACAACTTCTGGGGGTAATTTTGTTTGGCACCACTCATTCCCAATGACTTGAGCACGAATGCCATCTGCTAGTGCTTGATAATAACGGTCCAAATCTCCAGCAAGGAATATAGGCCAAGCATGATCCAGAACAAGTTCTTGTATTAGAATCGGCCGCTCTTGTCGGCGTGACTCATCCAGCAATAGTTCGCGTGTGGGTATCAAGGTGCTACCAATCGCGACAACCACTAGAACCACATGTCCGTTTTCCACCGCAGCGGCCGCCATCGGCCGGTCAATGCGTGAAATAGAAACATTTTCTAGGCTCATCTCTTCAACAAGCCCACCAATTGTTGAACAAGTACACACTATTTGAGTACAGCCAGCATCAGCCAGCTTTTGAATATGTGCATCAACCTGATCTTGAACATCAGCATCGATACCGGTCACCATCGCTTGAGCCAAAAGTGGTTCATCAACCAAATGGACGAGTTCGTGATCAGTGAGTGACGCCTCTAGCAAGCGGTCAAAAGTTGCAATATGCACGGGGGAAGTATGTAAAAAGCCTATCTTTTTCATGATCATAATTTTTAAATTCCAAAAAAAAAGGCACTCCCTTTCAGGAGCACCTTTTTCATGTTCACTGGTAAAAAGCTGGTTACTTAATCACCAGCAACTACATCTTCTTCTTTTGATGGCTCTTGATCAGCATTCATCAGTTTTTCAAACTCATGACGGTCTAAAGTCTCATGCTCTAGCAAAGCATCCGCCAAAGCAACCATCTTGTCTCGATGCGTGTTAATGATGTTGAGTGCACGCTGATAGTTGTTATCAACAATAGCGCGAACCTGCTGATCGATTGTATCGGCCGCAGTTTCACCATAATTTCGGTCAGCCCCCATTGAACGACCCAAGAAGACATTGCCACCTTGGTCACCATAGGTGCGCATACCCAATTCGTCGCTACCCATGGCATACTCCATTATCATGGCACGGGCGATACTCGTTACCGTTTGCAAGTCAGATGATGCCCCTGTGGTAACTTGATCAAAGAAAATCTCTTCGGCACCACGACCCCCTAAAGCCATGGCGATTTTATCTTCTAAATGGCGTCGGTTGTTCATCATTCTGTCACCTGGTAGCGTCATGACAAATCCACCAGCTCGGCCACGTGGGATAATCGTGATTTTTTGCACAGGGTCAGTATGAGTCAAGAAGTAAGAGACAACCGCATGCCCTGCCTCGTGGTAGGCCAAAATTTCTTTTTCTTCTTCGCTAATCACTCGACTGCGCCGTTCTGGACCAATGGCGATACGGTCAAACGCATCTTGTACATCGGTCAATGTGATCATATTTGCACTTCGGCGTGCCGTAAAGATAGCGGCTTCATTCATCAAGTTCTCTAAATCAGCACCTGAGAAACCTGCCGTCAGTCGTGCGATATCATTTAGCTCAATATCGCGTGAAAGTGGCTTGCCGCGCGAATGTACTTTAAGAATCGCTTCACGGCCGCGAACGTCTGGTAAGTCAACAATGACTTTACGGTCAAATCGGCCGGGACGCAGCAGCGCCGGGTCAAGTACATCTGCCCGATTGGTGGCTGCTATAACAATAACATTTGTCTCGTTTGAAAAGCCGTCCATTTCAGTCAGAATCTGGTTGAGCGTTTGCTCACGTTCATCGTGACCACCACCCATACCAGCACCACGTTGCCGACCAACCGCATCGATCTCGTCAACAAATACGATAGATGGGGCACTTTCTTTTGCTTTCGAAAACAAGTCACGCACACGGCTTGCACCCACACCCACAAACATTTCCACAAATTCAGAACCAGAGATATGGAAGAAAGGTACGCCAGCTTCACCAGCGATAGCTCGAGCTAAAAGGGTTTTACCGGTACCGGGAGGGCCAACCATCAAAACACCTTTTGGAATTCTGGCGCCTACTTGAACAAATCGCTCAGGTTCTCGCAAGAACTGCACGACCTCTTCAACTTCCCCGCGCGCCTCATCTACACCAGCAACATCGTCAAATGTAACTGTTGGGCGGTCTCCTTCGTTGACATCTTTCGCTTTACTTCGGCCGAAACCAAAAATATTGTTACCCCCAGACTGCATTTGGCGGAAACCGCGTGTAAATATCCAAATTAAAAGTAAGATCGGCCCAATCGAAAATAACACGTAAAGCAAACCATCGCGCAATTCAGTATTAACAACTGTTGCATTTGCTCTTCGAATTTGATCGCTAGAAAGTCCTAAATTAGCAAGCTCTTCAGTCAAGGTCCCTTCTTTATAAGATTGGTGAGTCGTGCCGTTTGCCAGTTCAATGGTCAAAGAGTTACCGTTAATTTCGATCTTTTGAACCTGATCTTCCTCGATAAATCCAACAAGCTGGCTCAATGAGATCGAGTCATCAGCGGCTTGCCAACTGTTTGAAGCCCATAACTGAAGCCCGATGAAAATGACAACTAGACCGACAACCCACACCCATGGTGGAATTGAGGAACGTTGTGGTTGCTGTTCATCCATGTGTAAATCCTTTTAATATTTATTTAGTGGTCAACACGCTGTATCATGCTTTAAACCACTAAATAATTAACTCAGCAAACGGTTTTTTGAACGCAACTTGTTTTATGATGCGTTCAAAGCCATCTGGTTATTTATTCATAGTAAAAATCGAATGTATTAAATCGTTGAAATAAATTCAATAGTTCTTGCTTCCACAAATCTATCCAAGAGACATTGGATTTTGATTAACCCAATGTCAGTATGAGAAAATACTCATCCCCTATGGAATTTCCATTAAAAATGGTGATTATTCCAGAGAGACAGGTGATTTTAAGAGGACTTCTGATTTTATGCTACATGTTATGGGAAAGAAAGAAAGGTGAATGGTTTTTTACCTTAACTTAATTTAGCTTGATCTCCATTTTTTCCCTCATCTAAGCCAAAATTTTAACAAAACAACCAAAATACCCTTAGTTTTCTAGGTACGTTTTACTCTGTTGCACCAATCCCTCCAAGGATTAAAATTCATCACCTTCAAATATTTTTTACGAGACTTCTTTTTATGTTTATACGCTCATCAGGTGTCCTACTTCATCCAACTTCATTACCCGGCCCATACGGTATTGGGGATTTAGGTGAACATGCTTATCGCTTCATCGATTTTCTTGAAGAGGCAGGGCAATCCTTATGGCAGATTCTCCCCCCTGGCCCGACTGGTTATGGAGACTCGCCTTATCAGTGTTTTTCAGCCTTTGCAGGTAATCCATTTCTAGTTAGCCCAGATATTATGGTGCGGGATGGATATATTCCGGCCGACCGCATGCCACATATTCCTGATTTCCCCATCGACAAAATTGATTATGGTTGGGCGATCTATTGGAAAAATCAGTTATTCGAAACAGCACATAGTTGGTTTGTCACCGATGGTGGCATAGAACAACGGGAAAAGTTCGAAGTATTTTGCAAAGAACGCAGTTGGTGGCTTGATGACTATGCACTGTTCATGGCGCTGAAACAGCATCACATTGCCGATCAAGGCGGCATGTGGAACACATGGCCGGCTGATATACGTGACCGTAAACCCAAAGCGTTAGAAGTTTGGCGTACAAAACTTTCAAACCAAATTAGCTTAGAAAAATTCCGGCAGTTTCTGTTTTTCACCCAATGGCTTGATCTAAAACAGGTCGCCAATCAGAAGGGAATCAAAATCGTTGGCGATATGCCGATTTTTGTCGCGTTCGACAGTGCAGACGTATGGACCAATCCCGAGCTGTTTTATTTGGATGAAAATGGAAATCCCACAGTGGTTGCTGGTGTGCCACCGGATTATTTTAGCGAAACAGGCCAACGCTGGGGAAACCCACTTTATCGTTGGGATATTATGAAGCAAGATGGGTATGAATGGTGGACAAAGCGGATCAAGGCTTCGTTTGAACTAACCGACATTATGCGGATCGACCATTTTCGAGGGTTTGAGGCGAATTGGGAAATTCCGGCCGCTGAGCCAACCGCAATGGTTGGAACCTGGAGAAAGGGGCCAGGGATCGATTTATTCAAGGCTTTAGAACGTAAGCTGGGTAAGCTGCCTATCATTGCTGAAGATTTAGGCGTCATTACGCCGGAAGTAACCGCGTTGCGAGATGGGGCTGGTTTCCCTGGTATGAAGATTTTGCAGTTTGCTTTCGGGGGTGAAAAAAACAGCGCCTTCCTGCCACATAGTTATACGGCCGATTGTGTTGTTTACACAGGCTCGCATGACAACGAAACAACGCTAGGATGGTACCAAAACGCCACAGATGACGAACAAGATCATGTCCGTCGCTACCTGGGCCGAGATGGGCACGATATTGTCTGGGACCTTATTCGCATGGCTCATCAATCTGTCGCGACGATGTCTGTCATTCCAATGCAAGATTTAATGCAGCTCGAC
Organism: Cellvibrionaceae bacterium; assembly: GCA_047638855.1. Lineage (GTDB taxonomy): Bacteria > Chloroflexota > Anaerolineae > Promineifilales > Promineifilaceae > WTJY01. The sequence continues at coordinate 5,848 of JBLIMP010000146.1, forward strand.
AATTCAGCCCGTATGAACTTTCCTGGCAAGACCGGTGGCTACTGGTCTTGGCGTTTTACTGAAGAGATGTTGACTGAATCCATCTCCAACAGGTTCAAAGATTTAACCGATATGTACGGCCGATCACCTCAGTAATCTAATGAGAAAACATCTTCTTAATCATTTGATTAAAGACCAAAACACATGCAAAAACTTTCTAAAAACAATGAATTAGGCTGGTTCTTGCGACGCAATTTGGCGGTCATTTTATTCCTGCTGGTTGCTGCCAGTGGGATGTATTATCTATACATCAACTTTAATCCAGAGGTAGGACGGCCGTTCTCGATTCAGACTGGGGATGAAACTGAAAACACCAACTTAAGTGAGGAAGGTCAGAGCGATAGCACAAATACAGCTAATTTCGGCAACATTTCACAGCAGTTTACCCAAAGTCCTGGCCCTCTGCGATTGGCGTTAGTCATAGGACACAAAGGGTCTGATTCTGGCGCAGTGTGTGAGGACGAATTGCAAGAGGTCCAAGTAAATGAGGCGATTGCTCTTAAAGTGCAAACGCTTTTGGAAGCAAGCGGAATTCCGATTACTCTTTTTAGCGAGTTTGATGAGCGGATTAACAATTTCTCGAGCACTGCTCTTGTTTCACTCCATTCTGATTCGTGCAAGCCACTCGATGCTTCGTTTTCTGGCTACAAAACAACCGTTAATACGAGTCCGCAGTCAGAGTTGTTAAAAATTTGCATTGAAGACAATTATGCAAATGTCACGGGGCTCGTCCGCCATGAAGCAACGATTACAGATGACATGATTTACTATCATGCATTTAGAAATGTATCAGCAAGCTCACCAGCTTTGTTGCTAGAAATGGGGTTTTTGTTTAATGACAGGGACCTGCTTACGACCCGATCTGACACAGCCGCCCAAGGCATTGCGAATGGGATTCTATGCTTTATACAAAGCCAGTGAAATAGCTAGCCCGATTTCTTGATTCAGTCGGCAGCAACCACCCTAACCGGGCCAACTTTATTGTCGTAGAGCGACTTCAAACCGACCAAGCCAACCCCTGCAATAACCAAAAATGCGCCTAACCATTGAAGTGGCTGCAACCACTCACCCAAAAAGAGAACAGACCAAATAATAGCGAGCAATGTTTCGGTTGGTGTTAGCAACGCAAGTTCGCCTGAGCCTAAGATTGCAACCGCCCGATAAGAGAAGAAGCGACCGATCCAACTTGAACAGACGGCTAAGAAAATGACCGCTACCCAGCTATAAAAACTTGGGATAGCAAAATCGATGCTTCCTGAAGTCAGCCCTGTAAACAGCCACAGTCCAAGCAAAAGGACGGCCGTGGAACAAACGACAATAGTCGCAACAGTCCATGTATTGTACTCAGACAAATACCACTGCATGGTGATCATGTGTAATGCAAAGCAGCTACTACCAATCGCCAACCAAATGACCCCAATCGAGCCTAGTTCTCCAGACGGCCCCACCATAAACCAGACTCCTGCCAGGCCAACAATCAGGCGCAAACCGCGCAAAAGCGTAAATTCTTCACCAAAGATAGTCAGCAAAACAATCACCATGATCACAAAGAATCCAATCCCCAAAACGGCTGCAAACGATGCTGGCAACAGATTCAAGCTATGGAAAAATAAGTAAATGGCGATCCCGTTGAGTAAACCAGATCCTAGGCCGGCCACAATCCCAAAACGGTCCATCGGTTTTTCATCATTGGTTGCTTTACCCAAATTAGTCAAGGTAATTGTCAAAACAAAAAGCAAAGCCCCAATCGTAAAACGATAGGCAAGCAAGGTATCTACCTGCATGCCATCTAAAAAGGCCCTCCGTGCGATAGGAGAGTTCATCGAATACAAAAAATAGCTACCGAAAGCCATCAAAAATCCAGTGCGTTTAGTCATTTTTGTAGACTAGCAGACCATGAAAGGGAGTCAATGCGCAAGGGAGAAGTATTACCATGAAGAATGGTTCATTCAATTGCTGGGCAGTTTTATCGGTTAGTCGCTTCGGCCGCTTTCCACTCAAGCACAGGATCACTTGTAGGCTGCAAACTACCGCCCGCAGGCTCCAAGGTTACCATGAAGTAGTTGTAACTATTCAAGGGCTTTGCAGACAATACCCAGCGTGCGCCATACCCTTTTTCGTTAAGCTCGAAAGTTGGCCCTGCCTCAACGTCATTGTCTTGAATCAACCAAAGTTGATATTGACTATCATCGGCCGGTGGTGTCATTCCATCTATGATAACGGTTCCGTTCACCCCATCTAAGCTCATGACAACAAGGCCAGTGTTAGATTCAATTCCGTTAATGCTGGCCAGCTCAAATGTGGGCAAACCATTATTGCTGATTGCAAAATCCAATTCGCTCTGAATCTGTCGATTTTGCACCATTAAAAACCCAGAACTAAATAGAAGTAGGACCATAGCTAACCCGCCAGCCATTTGTAAAGTTGGGCGGGCAAATAGCTCAGACAATCTCTCGAAAAGGGTAGGTACAACTGGCTGGATGCGTCGTGGTTTTACCACGGCCGGGGCTTCGGCCGCAGTTTTTACGATACGCGAAAACAAACGATCTTCAAAAGACGTTGATGGCTCGATGGCGGGGGCGGCCGCCCCGATTAAATCAACAACTTGTTGAAATTGAGCCAGTTCCTGACGAGCACTATTCGATTTAGAAAGAAGAGACTCAACTTTAGCCACTTCTTCGTTATCCAAAGATCCCAGCGCGTAACTTGCGATCAAATCTTGGATGTCTTGTTCATCGTCCATTATTTAAAACAACTTGCTTATGCCAATAAAATCGATCATTTTCTGACCCATCTTACTAGATAATTTGTAATCTAATTTACACTTAACCCTACTTACGTATAAGTGGTTCATTCAGATTCATTTAGGTGACTAAAGTTCCTAAACTTTCTTTTAATTTAAGCATTCCTCGTCGAATGCGCGTTTTTACCGTGCCTAAAGGAATACCGGTCGCCTCAGCGATTTCGCTATTACTCATCCCTTTATAATAAGCGAGTCCAAGCACATACTGATGATCTTCAGACAACTCTTTTAGTGCACCCTGTACTTGACTCGCAACAAACGATTGTTGCATCATTTTCTCCGGGTCTGGGCCACCGCCGCTAATTACATTGTCATGGATGTCTGTCCAGCCCACCGATTGGTCGTCTAATCTTCGGCCGGATTTTCGTAAATAGTCGATTGAACGGTTGCGAGTCATTTGAATCATCCAACCACGCACATTTCCGCGATCAGACTTAAATGTATGTCCCTTTTCCCAAACTCGAACAAAAACATCCATTACCACTTCTTCAGCTAGTTCGCGTGAATACAAAACATTATAGGCCACACCCATCAAGCGCGATTTATAACGCTCAACTAAAAGACGCAGACAGGCCTCATCTTGTGCGACAATACACGCCATAAGTTCGATGTCTTCTTTTGATTGTTTGTCTATTACTCTAGCCATCTACAAGTGAGTGTAAAGATCAAAATCTAATTAATCTTTTCAGAGATACAGCTTGGTGTCGCATTTTTAATCTTAATGCGACTTTTTTACTGTAATGTAAAGACTAACGATTCAAGCTGATTAATGAATGTTGAATAAAACTAATTGTACTTCTTTGAATCTACATTCAAAACTTCTGGCATACTCTTCTCTAAATAAGATGAAAATGGTTTCCATTCCAGTGATTTTAAATATCTATTATCTAGTTTTGTAACACCACTATAAAACAATGGTCGGCCGGGAAAGATTACAAGACCCCAACAAGTCAAGAAGTAAGATTGGATGCCGGATAAGATTGAGTCTAGGTTCAAGCCTCAAATGCTCAGGAACGAAAAATAAATCCCCTCAAGGGGGACCCCATAATACAGCGAAGTTGTTTCCCCCGTTCCTCTTAAACTGACGATTTAATTCCTTGTTTTATATAATCGTCAGTCCTTAATACTTTACTGGCACCCGATAGCAATCATTTCCTTGAATCACCCACCGGTCTCATTGGTAAATTAATATGTTAAAAACAATCGCCGTTTACTTAATCGCAATACTTTATTTTATGGTATCGGCCGGACTATTTGTCTACGGTGTCCACTGCTTCGCTATGTTGTGGTTAGGTTTACGCAAGCGGGGTGAAGAACACACGCCAAAACCGACGCAACTAACTGAATGGCCTCCCGTCACGGTGCAGATTCCGATCTACAACGAGATGTATGTAGCGGAGCGAATTATAAAATGTGTGAGTGAATTTGACTATCCGGCCGACAAACTGCAAATCCAAATCCTGGATGACTCAACCGACCAAACAGTTAGCATTATAAGTGGTTTGGTAGATCAGCTTAAGCATACAGGAATCAATATTGATCATCTCATTCGAACCAATCGAGATGGGTACAAAGCAGGGGCCTTAAAAGAAGCGATGCCACTCGCTACTGGCGAATATCTAGCGATTTTTGATGCGGATTTTGTCCCAGCACCAGACTATCTTAAGTTGATGATGCCATGGTTTCGGCCGAACGTCGGCTTTATCCAAGCACGTTGGGGGCATCTTAACCGAACTCATTCAATCTTGACACGAATCCAGTCGATTTTTATCGATGCGCACTTCACGCTCGAACAAGTTGCTCGAAGTCGTTCAGGTCTATTTTGGAATTTCAATGGAACCGCAGGCATATGGCGACGCGCGGCACTAGAAAGCGTAGGGGGCTGGTCGGCCGACACCTTGACAGAAGACCTTGATCTTTCTTACCGTACCCTCATGGCCGGTTGGGAAGCCGTGTACGTGAAAGATGTTGAAATACCGGCCGAATTGCCGGTAAGTGCCCAAGGGTTTCGGCGCCAACAGCATAGATGGGCACGCGGCAGTTTAGAATGCGCAATCAAGTTATTACCCACCATATGGCGATTGAATATACCAGTGACTCGCAAGCTAGCCGCTACGTTTCATTTAACCGGTTACTCGATCCATTTCTTAATTCTAGGGTTGGTTATTCTCTATCCAATCATATTACTCCTGGCACCCAGCAATCCATGGTTAATTGGGCTAGGGGGGGCCGCGGCCGTTTTTGCACTCACATCACTCGTTCCAACCGCTTTCTTTATCGCAGGCCAAATCCAAGCAAACAACAAATTAAACACCCGCATCTTTTTTATTCTGTTCCTAACAACAGCGGGGGCAGGGCTCATGCTAAATACACTCAGGGCCGCCATAGAGATTTTTACGAAAAAACATGCTGAATTCGAACGCACCGCGAAGTTTGGGACGCTATCAAAAGCACAAAAGAAAAGTTTGTGGATGTCGCAAAAATACAATTTGACGGCGGACCGCCTATCCTATTGGGAGATGCTTTTAGGAATATTCAGTATCTCAACATCCATCTATG
>JBLIMP010000147.1:0-11096 GCA_047638855.1 Cellvibrionaceae bacterium
TTTAGTTCGATCTTACAACTAATTAGAGCAAGTGTCAATTCGTCCATATGTTTTGCCCTTCTATGACAATGTGCTTTTGAAACAATTACATTTATCACTTAGGGAACCGGCTTGCATTGCCTATCATCAGACCAGAACTAATTTAATTCATTTCGTATTTATTCAGCAGCCGAAGAAAATCGAGTTTGTCGCTTTAACCGGAAAACAACGGCTGAAGCCATTACTACGAAAAGGGGCTGAATAGTTACATTCAAAATTTCAAATCAAACAAAATCTCAGACAAAAAGAAGGTAGATATGGGGCAAAAAACAAAAACACTCGATGGAAATGAAGCGGTGGCAAAAGTGGCGTATCAGGTGAACGATGTGATCGCCATTTATCCGATCACCCCATCGTCGCCGATTGGTGAATGGGCCGATCAATATGCGGCCGACATTGTGCCGAACCTATGGGGGGCGATTCCCCAAGTGGTTGAAATGCAGTCTGAAGGAGGCGCGGCCGGAGCCGTACATGGCGCATTACAAGCCGGGGCACTCACCACCACCTTCACCGCATCCCAAGGGCTACTACTGATGATCCCCAACATGTACAAAATTGCGGGCGAACTGACATCAACCGTCTTTCATATCGCTGCCCGTTCCGTAGCCGCCCAAGCACTTTCGATATTTGGCGATCATAGCGACGTGATGGCGGCCCGCAGTACCGGCTTTGCCATGCTGTTTGCCAATTCAGTGCAAGAAGCCCACGATTTTGCGCTGATTAGCACCGCTGCAGCATTGGAGACACGCATCCCATTTTTGCACATTTTTGATGGCTTTAGAACCTCCCACGAGATCAACAAAATAGAGTTATTAGATGAAACGGTCATCCGACAGATGATTAGCGACGATGCCGTCTTTGCCCATCGAGCACGGGGCTTAACCCCCGACAAACCCGTTGTACGTGGCACGGCTCAAAACCCTGACGTCTTTTTTCAAGCTCGTGAAAGTGTTAATCCTTACTATCAAGCTTGCCCCAATAAGGTCCAAGTGGTGATGGATCGCTTTGCACAACTGACCGGCCGCCAGTACAAAATCTATGAATATATCGGCCCGGCCGATGCTGAGCGGGTCATTGTTCTGATGGGATCAGGGGCAGAGACGGCCCAAGAAACGGTTGAATATTTGAATACGCAAAACAAGAAAGTAGGGGTGCTCAAGGTGCGTTTGTATCGGCCGCTTGACGGCTCCGCTTTCTTGGCCGCATTGCCTGCTTCTGTCAAAGCGATAGCGGTACTGGACCGCACCAAAGAGCCTGGCGCTTCGGGCGAACCGCTGTATCAGGATGTTGTGACCACGCTGATGGAAGGGTTTAACTCTGGCGAGGCACCGTTTAAAGGGATGCCACGCATCATCGGCGGCCGATATGGACTTTCGTCCAAAGAATTTACCCCTGCCATGGTCAAACGGATCTTTGATGAGCTAAAGACTGACCGGCCGAAAAATCATTTTACAATTGGGATCAATGACGATGTCACCCACACCAGCTTGAGCGTAGACCCATCCTTTAGAATCACCAAACCAGATGAAGTGCAGGCGGTTTTTTATGGGCTGGGGTCAGATGGGACGGTTGGGGCCAACAAAAACTCGATCAAAATAATCGGCGAGAACACCCCCAACTTCGCCCAGGCCTACTTTGTCTATGACTCGAAAAAAGCGGGGGCGGTCACCGTTTCCCATTTGCGTTTTGGCCCCCGGCCGATTCACAGCACCTATTTGGTTGACCAAGCTGATTTTATCGGTTGCCATCAGTTTGGCTTTTTAGAACGATATGATGTGTTGCGCTTGGCGGCCGAAGGGGCGACCTTTTTGCTCAACAGCCCATACGGACCCGATGAAGTTTGGGAATATTTACCACGATCGATGCAGGCAACGATCATCGATAAAAACCTTGAGTTTTATGTGATCGATGCGGTTACTGTGGCTCAAGACAGTGGGATGGGGCGGCGGATTAACACGATCATGCAGACCTGTTTCTTTGCGCTGTTTCGCGTTTTGCCTAAAGATGAAGCGATTGAGGCGATTAAATCCTCGATTGAAAAGAGCTATATCAAGCGGGGGCAAGCGGTCATCGACCAAAACTTTGCGGCCGTTGATGCGGCCTTGAGTCATTTGCAAAAAGTGACTATTCCGGCAGTTCCGTCCAGCAATTTTGAACGGCCGCCGGTTGTACCCGGCTTTGCGCCAGAATTTGTGCAGTCGGTTACCGCCCGCATTATTGAAGGATTGGGTGACTCGTTACCCGTCTCGATGCTTCCAGCCGATGGGACTTATCCAACCGGTACGACGCAGTATGAAAAACGAAATATTAGCGACGAGATTCCGGTTTGGGACCCCGACATCTGTATTCAGTGTGGCAAATGTGCCTTTGTGTGCCCCCATTCTGTTATTCGCATGAAGTTGGTAGATCAGGCAGAAATCGCCCAAGCACCCGAGTCGCTTAAACATTCCCCCGCCCGGTACAAAGAGTTCAAAGAAAAAGAGTTTATTCTGCAAGTTTCCCCTGAAGATTGCACCGGCTGTACGCTGTGCGTTGATATTTGTCCGGTGAAAAACAAGGCGACACCCAAACTCAAAGCGATCAATATGGCGGCTCAAAAGCCGATCTTGGCGGAAGAAAAAACAAACTGGGACTACTTTCAGACTCTGCCGGAAATTGACCGGACGACGTTGCCGCTTAATCAGGTTAAATACAATCAACTGTTAGAACCGCTGTTTGAATTTTCGGGTGCGTGTGCTGGCTGTGGTGAAACCCCTTATCTGAGCTTGCTAAGTCGCCTGTTTGGGGACAGAGCTTTGATCGCCAATGCGACCGGCTGTTCATCGATTTATGGTGGAAATTTGCCCACAACTCCGTGGGCTAAAAACGGAGACGGCCGTGGTCCTGCCTGGTCAAATTCGCTATTTGAAGACAATGCTGAATTTGGGATGGGGATGCGTGTGGCGCTTGATCAGCGGGTTGAAACGGCCATGCACCTGTTGCTAGAAAATCGTGAATTGCTGGGTGAACAGTTGGTGGATGAGTTGCTGACGGCTGATCAATCGGCCGAAAGTGGCATTCAGGCCCAACGCGAGCGGGTTGCAAAATTAAAAAGCCTTCTCGATAAGCTTGTATCGTGTTCAACTATGGAACATAGGTCGATTGAGCAATCAACTGAATCAAAATTGCGCAATTTAAACCAGATGGCAGACGTGCTGGTTAAAAAGAGCGTCTGGATTGTAGGCGGCGATGGCTGGGCCTATGACATCGGTTTTGGTGGGCTTGATCATGTGCTGGCTTCCGGCCGGAATGTAAATGTCTTGGTCCTTGATACGGAGGTTTACTCAAACACAGGGGGCCAAATGTCGAAAGCGACCCCAAGAGGGGCGGTGGCGAAATTTGCGGCGGCCGGTAAGCCGATGCCGAAAAAAGACTTGGGTATGATCGCTGTGAGTTACGGCAACATTTATGTCGCCAAGGTTGCCCTCGGGGCCAATGATCGCCAAACGGTCAACGCCTTTTTAGAGGCCGAAGCGTACGATGGACCCTCGTTAATCATCGCGTACAGTCATTGCATTGCCCATGGGTACGATCTGCGTTTTGGAAACCAACAACAAAAGGCGGCCGTGAATTCAGGCCACTGGCCGCTATACCGCTTTAATCCGGCTGAACAAGACAATGAGAAATCGCCGATTCATTTAGATTCAAAGGCCCCGAGCATCAAGTTAGAGGATTACATCTATTTTGAGGGGCGTTATCGGATGCTGGCCCAACGCGACCCAGAATCAGCCAAACGGTTGTTGGACCTAGCAAAATCAGATGTTGCTAATCGTTGGCAACAATTAACTGACTTAGCAACTAGTGAAAACAGGTAAAAAGTTAACTAAAGCACCCTGAGCCTGCCGAAGGGTGCTTTGGCTAAATAAAAGGAAACCCGATGTTACAAACAACCTATTTAGGACTACCACTTAAGAATCCAATCGTCGCCTCTGCTTCGCCGCTGTCACGTAATCTCGATGATTTGCGCAAACTTGAAGACAGTGGGGCTGCGGCCGTTGTTTTTTACTCTTTGTTTGAAGAAGAGATCAATGCTGAGGGGCATGCACTCGATTCATATTTAACAGAAAACACGGAAAGTCACGCAGAAGCTCTGAGTTACTTTCCTCGACTAGACCGCTTTGGTTCGATGGGGCCAGCCGATTATTTAAACAAAATTAGTGAAGCTAAAGCGGCCTTGGATATTCCAATCATCGCTAGCCTGAATGGGGTGTCAAGCGGTGGCTGGATTCAATATGCCAAATATCTTGAAGATGCGGGAGCCGATGCGCTTGAGATAAATTTATACTACATTCCGACCGATCCATTTTTAAATGGGGTGGAGATTGAGCAGATGTATTTGCAGGTGCTGCGCCATGTCAAAGCAACGATCAGTATTCCGGTGGCAATGAAGCTCAATCCGTTTTTTAGCTCATTGCCTAATATGGCAACGCAGTTTCAAGAAGCTGGGGCAGATGGATTGGTGCTATTCAATCGCTTCTATCAACCTGATCTTGATCTTGAAAATTTAGACGTAAGCACCCACCTTGTTTACAGCACGTCAGACGAGCTGAGACTACCACTACGTTGGATCGCCCTGCTTTACGGCCGTGTGACAGGCCTAGATTATGCGCTAACAACGGGGGTACACACGGCCGAGGATGTGCTTAAAGGGGTTGCAGCGGGGGCTTCGGTCGTCATGCTTGCGTCAGCCCTTTTGCAGCATGGCCCTGAATATATTCGGCCGTTATTGAAAGATGTGGAAGCTTGGCTTGTGGAAAAAGAGTATGACTCGCTGAAGCAATTAAAAGGGAGTTTGAGCCAAGTCAACTGCCCAAGTCCGGCCGCATTTGAACGAGCCAACTACATTAAATTAGTGGGCTCTTTTCTACCTACACATAAATAATATGAACACACAACCCATTGTTGCGGTTATTGGTGCAGGTCCGGCCGGCATATTTGCGGCCGAGGAATTAGCCAAGCACAATGTTCGAGTCATGCTCATCAATCGGGATATTAAACCGGGTGGATTGGCCGAATACGGCATATTCTTTGATAAATTCAAAATGAAAGATGGGTTGCGAAATCAGTTCAGAAAGATGCTAAAAAACCGGCTGATTGAATATTTTGGCAATCTAACGATTGGCGAAAATGGGAATATGACATTGCCCCAATTGCAAGCCCTTGGTTTTGATGGGGTTTTGGTTGCGGTTGGGGCACAGGGGACAAAGTGGCTGGGCCTTCCGGGAGAAGCACTGAAAGGGGTTTATCATGCCAAAGATATCGTTTATCACTACAACAAGTTACCCCCATATGGCAAAGAAGACTATCCGATAGGCAAACGGGTCGCGATTATAGGGGCAGGCAATGTCATGATCGATATCGCTAACTGGCTGATCAATTACCTGAAGGTAAAAGAGGTGGTTATCCTCGTTCGGCGTGACCCCGGTAGTGTGAAATTTTCTCGAAAGGAAATAAAACCGCTACTTAAAAACATAGACAGGGTGGCGCTAATGGCCGAAATAGAGCGGACACGGCCGCTGATTGAAACGTTTGAGATTGATGCAAATAAAGCCTTTGCAATCATACGTCCATCGGAGAAGGGGGAATTCCCAACTGACTCAAACACCCAGTTTCGCTTTAAATTCTTAGCCTCAGTCAAATGCTTTTTGGGAGATGGGCAGTCTGATTTAATTGGGGTTGAGTTAGAAAACAACACCTTAAAACGGAATCCTGATGGCAGCCTGAGTGCGAGCGGCCTAGGAACAACTCAAGTTCTCGAAATTGACACAGCCATCTTTGCGATTGGTGATAGGGTAGATGATCAATTTGGTCTGCCGCTTGCAGACTATGAATTTGCGAAAAACCCATCCCCTAACTTTCCGATTAATGACATCTCGTATGAAGCTTTTGACCCTGCAACGGATCAAGTTATCGATGGGGTATTTTTGGCTGGCTGGGCACGCAACGCCAGTTCAGGTTTGGTGGGTACAGCCCGCAAAGATGGCAAAAATGGGGCTTTGGCCATGCTGAGGTTTCTTGAATCAAAAACGGGGAGTAGCACGGCCAATGCTGAAACAATCTCTCGAATACTTTTGGCTCCGCCTTCTCGAGTGGTGTCTAAAAAACAATGGCAGTTATTAGACGCCTTCGAACTGGCGCAAGCTCAGAAGTATGGAACGGCTGAAGCAAAAGTTTTATCTAATATCGATATGTTGCAGCAAATCCACGAGATGGAGTTAGCATCGGCCGAAACACATTAAAGGAAATAAAATATGATTGAGTTTATTCAACAATTCAATCCTGCGACCCAAGCCTTTTTTGCCACACTTTTTACTTGGGCGGTCACTGCGGCCGGAGCTGGACTTGTATTTTTCTCAAGAACAATAAACCCGAAATTTATGGATTCGATGTTAGGCTTCGCGGCCGGGGTCATGATTGCGGCTAGCTTTTGGTCACTGCTGGCACCTGGTATCGAGCTGGCCGAACAGTTAGGCCAAACCCCTTGGCTGAGTGCTGCAATCGGATTTATGGGGGGCGGTTTATTTTTGCTCGCAGCCGATAAAGTTTTGCCCCATCTCCATCCTGGCTCTGATCTAGATAAAGCCGAAGGGGTAAAGACATCTTGGGAACGAAGCACGCTGCTTGTCATGGCTATCACCCTACATAATATTCCCGAGGGGTTAGCTGTTGGGGTGGCTTTTGGCGCAGTGGCCGCCGGTTTGCCTTCTGCCACACTGGGCGGGGCGATCGCATTGGCGATAGGGATCGGGATTCAAAATTTTCCGGAAGGAACGGCCGTCGCGATACCGTTAAGACGGGAAGGGATGTCCAAGCGAAAAAGCTTTTTCATAGGTCAACTATCCGGTGTCGTCGAACCTATCGCAGGCGTTTTGGGCGCCCTGTTTGTCATGAGAATGCAGGGTATTTTGCCCTATGCATTGTGCTTTGCGGCCGGAACTATGATTTTTGTCGTCGTTGAGGAGCTGATACCAGAGTCACAGCGAAAATATGAAAACATCGACGTCGTGACAATGTCAACCATGGCAGGCTTTACAGTGATGATGATGCTTGATGTTGCGTTAGGCTAAGGTGCTAACGAGGGGGCCAGCCTCTCTATTCTTGTCACAGTACCCATCGTCAATTATCCGGCCGTCCTGCATTTTGATAATCCGTTTAGCATAAGACATTACCTGAGAATCATGCGTTGCAAATACAAACGCCGTCCCTGTCTCCTCATTCAATTTTTGCATGATGTCCATCGCTTGTGCTCCATTGGCCGTATCCAGATTTGCCGTTGGCTCATCAGCTAAAATAACAAGTGGATTAGATGCCAAGGCACGGGCTATTGCCACCCGCTGCTGTTGACCACCGCTCAACTGGTCCGGCCGATGATTGGCCCGGTCTAGCAAATCAACCGCTTCAAGCAATTCATAAACCCGCTCTTTGCGCTCTTTCTCATTGATGTTGTTCAGCAACAATGGGAGCTCCACATTTTCATAGGCAGAAAGAACCGGAACAAGGGCAAAAAACTGAAAAATAAAACCGATCATCTCTTTTCGAATATTTGCACGCTGGTTGGCTGACAAGTTGCCAACTTCCTGATTATTGATCATAACCGATCCACTACTTGGAATGTCTAAACAGCCCATCAGCTGTAACAGAGTTGTCTTGCCCGATCCTGAAGGACCAACCAATGTTGCAAACTCTCCCGGCTCAATGGTTAGCGAAACACCATCTAAAGCACGTGTTTCGACCTCGCCAATCCTATATATTCTCGTTGCATTTTTCACTTCAATTATTGCCATAATCTTTCTTCTTATTCTTTAAAACAATTGCAAGAATCGTTCCTCTTGTAACTGGAAATTAGTGTCCTTTTATAATCCGTGTAATGCGTCTACTGGCTCCATCTTCGCTGCGAACCAAGCTGGATAGAGAGAAACCACCGCAACAATAATCAGCAAGATAAATGATAAAAGTGCGAATTCTCTGGGAGCAAACCCCCCTTTAATTGTGGTGCCAAAAGCAAAACCATCAACCATAGAGACGGTTTCGGCCGGTATCGAGAACCCGACATACGTCATATAAGCCACGACCCCATAACCTAGCAGCAATCCAACCGCGATACCCAGCATCGCCAGCAAAACCCCTTCGCTGAGAAATAACAGCATGATCTGCCTACGGTTCATCCCCAATGAGGCGAGAATGCCGATTTCACGCGAACGTGAAAAGACAGACATCAAGAGCGTATTGGCGATGAGTACCGCGACTGCAATAAAGACAATCCCATATAAAACATAGTAAAAAATAAGCCCACTTTCCACACTCTCCAAAATGAGACTGTTCATTTCTTCCCAAGTGAGTATCTGCAAATCTGGCGAAGCAAAGGTTTGGTTGACATATGCCGTGTCATCTACATCATTCAACATGAGGACTAGGCTGCTAAACCGGTCACCTACACCACTAAATGTTTGGGCCTGAGCCAATGGCATGATGATTCTATGCTGATCGATACTAGGGAATCCCGTATTAACCAATCCGGCTACAGTGAATGTCCCTTCTTGCCCCACCCCATCAGCACTGCTGGTTGCGATATTAACCCGCTGCCCCACGACAATATCCATTTGCTGGGCCAACCCATAGCCAATCAAAACGAGCTTCCGGTCATTGTTTTGCAGGTATTCACCAGTGACGATGCCGTTACGAATCGGATCATGAAAAGCGTCCTCTGTATCGATTCCCACAATTTGGATACCAACTGATTCTTGATGGGTACTGAGTAAACCGCTCAGCCATAAGACAGGTGCGGCCGACTGCACCTCAGGCACAGCTTCTACCTTCTCTGCTAAAGATTCTGCGTCTCGCAGTAGATCTTTCGATTGCAGCCCTACCTTGTCCGCTTCGTAACTGGCTTTGCGGATTTGCAGATGGCCCGTACTCATGTGAATGCCATCTGCGAGCATCGAAGTCACCATCCCTTCGATTAAACTGCTCATCGCCATGACCACAACCAAGCCTAAAGCAACAGCAAGTGCGGTTAAGGCGGTTCGTCGGCCGTTACGTGTTAAATTGCGATATGCGATAGCAAAAAACTTTTTAAGCGTCATTTGGTTCTCCCTTAGACGTAATGCAAAGACTCTGCTGGCTCACGCCGTGATGCTTGGACAGCAGGGATCAATGAAGCCAGTGCCGCCACAACAACGGCCGAAAATCCATAGATAATGATTGTTGATACGGAAATGGCCGGATACAGCTGGGTTCCCATCAAAGCATAAATTTCACCGGCTTCCGCAATATCTTCATACATTGATGAGAAATCGAGGCCGACCCGACCTAGCCATGTGACCAGCAGCCAACTCACAATGCAGCCGATAACCCCACCCAGCAAACCGATAAATGCACCCTCTAAAACAAACAAGCCCGATACCTGCCATCCCTTCATCCCCATTGCGGCTAAAACCCCCATTTCTCGGGTTCGTTCAAAGGCAGCCATCAACATCAAATTAAGAATGCCGATACCGCTCATGAGCAGCAAAATTCCGCCGAATAAAAATCCAAATATTCGGTCCATTGCAAGGGCGTCTGCAAATTCCGGCCGTAGCGTGTAAATCGAATCAACTTCGTGATTGGGGAAAATGGGTGCGATGGCGTTGATCAATTGATCTTCTTCACCGATTTTTTCGAGAACAACGGCGATCTCTGTGACTTCGCCTCGTAAATTGTAAAGTGTTTGAGCAGTTGCCAAGTTAATAAAAAGCAGGCTCTTTTCAGCCTCACCTAACCCTAAATTGAAGATGCCGACAATCGTCATGGAGCGTTGCCGCATCGACCCATCTTTGCGGCGCCCTAGCAGTGAGACACGATCATCAATTGTGACATTTAAGTGATTGGCCAACTCTTGCCCAATGACGATGTTGTCACCATCGTTTGAGTTTAAGAAACGGCCGGCAACCAAATTTTCGGCCGCGAGGCTAATCGCTGCCTCGGCTTCTGGCTCGATGGCTGTGATATTAACCGCCTGTGACGCACTTCGATTGCTGATGAGCCCCCCAGTGTTGATTCGTCTATACGCCGCAATCACATTCGGTTGGGAACGAACCTTGGCTAAAACAGATTCAGTATCAGCGATGGGGAGCAGCGGCAATCGGGTTGATTTCTCACGATAGCCAGGGGCATGAATCAGAACATTGCCGCCGTAGAGGCGCACCATGTTACCGTAGACAGTTTGATCCATGCCGTCCATAAAGGCTTGAAAAAAAATGAGTAGGATCATGCTCAGTACAATGGCGACAGAGGCAATGAGTGAACGTCGCCAGTTGCGCCACATGTTTCGCCAAGCTAGTTTTATATACTTTGACATTTTCTGAGCATCTCCTAGCCACAAATAATTGGCACAGGCTCCCAAGTAGCGGGTTCTAATCGGGTTCTAATCGGGTTCTAGATGAAGAGCATTTGCGCACCTTCAGTCATCACGATGAAGTCAGATGCACTGACAATCCCTTCGATTTCTGGGTACAGATCATCGGCCGTCATCAGGTGCATGTCTTCAAACATATCAACCGTCATCTTACAGGCGTATAACGCTCCACCTGCGTCTGTAATCATTTCCAAAAATTCATCAACTTTCGGAATTTCCAGCTTTTCCATTTCGCGGTTCATCATGGCAGTGGCCAGGCCGGTAACGCCGGGCAAACCGCCAATTGCGGTTGGAATTGGTAAACTCGTATTTCCAACCGGCATAAATTTCAGATGATTCATCTTGCGGACGTTAATAATATCTAACCCCCAAAATGTGAAGAAGAGCATCACTTCAACCCCTTCTGTTAAGGCTGCATTGGCCAGCACCAATCCAGGGTAGGCCATATCAAGTGATCCTTTTGAGCAGATAATGCATAATTTTCTATCGGTATCTTTATCGTCAAACATGGTATTTCTCCTTAACTTATTTTTTAACCTCAATTCTGGATAAGGTAAAAAAGCTGACTTTTACCACGGAGGTTCACGGATAAATGCAGATAAACTTTATGTATCTGCAGAAATCT